>NZ_AP023189.1:5434285-5735714 GCF_012767755.2 Pseudomonas tohonis | reverse complement strand
CCGTCATTCCCGCGCATGCGGGAACCCACTAAATAGCCCTCGTTCTGTTTCAGCGGCCCCCCGCGTTCGCGGGGGTGACGAGGTGCGCGGGACGTCCCTCATGCACCGTCATTCCCGCGTACGCGGTAACCCACTAAAAGCGCTCGATCGCCAGCGCCACGCCCTGGCCGCCGCCGATGCACAGGGTCGCCAGGCCCTTCTTCGCATCGCGCTTGATCATCTCGTGCAGCAGGGTCACCAGCACGCGGCAGCCGGAGGCGCCGATGGGGTGGCCGATAGCGATGGCGCCGCCGTTGACGTTGACCTTCTCGGCATCCCAGCCCAGTTCCTTGCCCACGGACAGGGCCTGGGCGGCGAAGGCTTCGTTGGCTTCGATCAGGTCCAGCTCGCCGAGGTTCCAGCCGGCCTTTTCCAGGCAGCGCCTGGTGGCCGAGACCGGGCCGATGCCCATGATCGCCGGGTCGACGCCGGCGTTGGCGTAGGCGGCGATGCGCGCCAGCACCGGCAGGCCCAGGGCCCTGGCTTTTTCGGCGCTCATCAGCAGCACGGCGGCGGCGCCGTCGTTGAGGCTGGAGGCGTTGCCGGCGGTGACGCTGCCGTCCTTCTTGAACGCCGGCTTGAGCTTGGCCAGGGATTCGGCGGTGGTGCCGGCACGGGGCTGCTCGTCGGTGGCGAAGGCGATGGGGTCGCCCTTCTTCTGCGGGATCAGGATGGGGGTGATCTCGTCCTTGAAGCGCCCGCCCTCGATGGCCGCGCAGGCCTTCTGCTGGGAGGCGGCGGCGAAGGCGTCCTGGGCTTCACGGCTGATGCCGTACTTCTCCACCAGGTTCTCGGCGGTGATGCCCATGTGGTAGTCGTTGAAGGCGTCCCACAGGCCGTCCTGGATCATGGTGTCGACCAGTTTGGCGTGGCCCATGCGCAGGCCGGTGCGGGCGCCGGGCATGACGTAGGGGGCGAGGCTCATGCTTTCCTGGCCGCCGGCGATGATCACCTCGGCGTCGCCGCAGCGAATCGCCTGGGCCGCCAGGTGCAGGGCCTTGAGGCCGGAGCCGCAGACCTTGTTCAGGGTCATGGCCGGCACGGCGTGGGGCAGGCCGGCGAGGATGGCGGCTTGGCGCGCGGGGTTCTGGCCGGAGCCGGCGGTGAGCACCTGGCCGAGGATGACCTCGTCCACCTGGGCGCCGTCGAGGCCGGTCTGGGCCAGCAGCTGGCGGATCACCGCGGCGCCCAGCTCGGGGGCGGGGATGTTGGCCAGCGAGCCCTGGAAGCTGCCGACGGCGGTGCGGGTGGCGGCGACTATGACGACGTCTTGCATGATTTCTGTCCTCGAGGCTGGGGTTCGGTTCAGGTCATGACCGGAAAGTGGGCGATGGTCGCACAGGGCCGAGTGACCGGCCAGCCACTCAGCGGGTGGGCAGGCCCATGCGCCGGCGTGCGCGACTGGAGGCGCCGTTGCGCAGGGCCCAGCGCAGCATCGGTGCTGTGCGCTGTACGCCGGCGCGGATCAGGGGGCGCTGCCAATCGGGCAGGCGCAGGCCGAGCATCGTCATGGCCCAGGTGGGCAGCAGCTCGATGCCGGCCTGCATCATCAGGTTGCCGAAGGGCTTGGCCAGGGCACTGGGCGCTGGGGCATCGCGCAGCAGGCGCACCACTTCGAGGGTGCGCTCGTCGCAGAGCATCTGCGGGCGCATGGCCTCCAGGTAGTCGGCGACGGCCTGGCGCGACTTGGGTACGTTGCGGGCACCCAGGCGTTCGGCCACCAGGGCGATTTCCTCGTAGTAGCGGTCCTGGTCGGCGCCGGGCATCGCTGGGTCGAGGTGGCGCAGGTAGGCCCCGAGGAAGCTGCTGACCTCGGCGACGTGCACCCAGGTGAGCAGGTCCGGGTCGCTGGCCGCATAGGGGCGGCCGTCGGGCGCGCTGCCGACCACCTGCAGGTGGATGGTGCGCACCTTGTCGATCAGCCATTCGGCATCGCGGGTGTTGCCGTAGGTGGTGCCGGAGATGAACAGGCTGGTGCGGCGCAGGCGACCGAGCATGTCCTGGCGGAAGTTCGAGTGGTCCCACACGCCGGCCAGGGCGAGGGGGTGCAACATCTGCAGCAGCAGCGCGCTGATGCCACCGATCATCATCGAGGTGAAGTCGCCATGAACTTTCCAGGCCATGGAGTTAGGGCCGAACAGGCCGGGATCGCCCTTGGGGTTCTCCAGGTCGATCTGCCCGAGGGAGGCACCGGTGAGGCTGAGTATCTGGCTTTCGATGCGGGTACGTAGGAGTTCCATCGTCAGGCGTTCGAGGCAGGCCGGGAGCTGGCGCCTGGGGATTCTTCAGGCTTCCAGCTCCCGGTTTCAAGCTTTATCTACTGGTTCAAGCGCTTGTCGATGAGGCTGTCGACCACCGAGGGGTCGGCCAGGGTGGAGGTGTCCCCCAGGCTGTCCAGCTCGTTGCAGGCGATCTTGCGCAGGATGCGGCGCATGATCTTGCCTGAGCGGGTCTTCGGCAGGCCGGGCGCCCATTGCATCAGGTCGGGCTTGGCGAAGCTGCCGATTTCCTTGCCGACCAGGGCCAGCAGTTCCTTCTTCAGTTCGTCGCTGGCCTCCACGCCCTTCATGGTGGTGACGAAGGCATAGATGCCCTGGCCCTTGACGTCGTGCGGGTAGCCGACCACCGCGGCCTCGGCCACGTCGTCGTGCAGCACCAGGGCGCTTTCCACCTCGGCGGTGCCGATGCGGTGGCCGGAGACGTTGATCACGTCATCGACGCGGCCGGTGATCCAGTAGTAGCCGTCCTCGTCGCGGCGTGCGCCGTCGCCGGTGAAGTAGTAGCCGGGGTAGGCGGAGAAGTAGGTTTCGATCATCCGCTTGTGGTCGCCGTAGACGCTGCGGATCTGGCTCGGCCAGCTTGATTTGATGGCGAGCACGCCGGAGCCCGCGCCTTCGATTTCCTTGCCCTGCTCGTCCAGCAGCACCGGCTGCACGCCGAAGAAGGGGCGGGTGGCTGAGCCGGGCTTGAGTGCCGTGGCACCGGGCAGCGGGGTGATGAGGATGCTGCCGGTCTCGGTCTGCCACCAGGTGTCGACGATGGGGCAGCGCTTCTCGCCGACGACGTGGAAGTACCACTCCCAGGCTTCCGGGTTGATCGGCTCGCCGACGCTGCCGAGCAGGCGCAGGCTGGCACGCGAGGTGCTGCGCACGGCCGCGTCGCCTTCGCGCATCAGGGCGCGCAGGGCGGTGGGGGCGGTGTAGAAGATGTTCACCTGGTGCTTGTCGATCACCTGCCAGAAGCGCGAGGCGTCGGGGTAGCTGGGCACGCCCTCGAACATCAGGGTGGTGGCGGCGTTGGCCAGGGGGCCGTAGACGATGTAGCTGTGGCCGGTGACCCAGCCGACATCGGCGGTGCACCAGTAGATGTCGCCCTCGTGGTAGTCGAAGACGTACTTGTGGGTCATCGCCGCACCCAGCAGGTAGCCGCCGGTGGTGTGCAGCACGCCCTTGGGTTTGCCGGTCGAGCCGGAGGTGTAGAGGATGAACAGCGGGTCCTCGGCGTCCATCCATTCCGGTGCGCACTCGTCCGAGGCGCCGCGCAGGGCCTCGTGGTACCAGATGTCGCGGCCCTCGACCCAGGCGATCTCGCCCTGGGTGCGCTCGACCACGACTACGGTGGAGACGTCCGGGCAGTCCTTCAGCGCCTTGTCTACGTTCTGCTTCAGGGGCACGTACTTGCCGCCGCGCACGCCTTCGTCGGCGGTGATCACCGCGCGGCAGTCGGCGTCGAGGATGCGGTCCCGCAGGGCGTCGGGGGAGAAACCGCCGAACACCACCGAATGCACGGCGCCGATGCGCGAGCAGGCGAGCATGGCGTAGGCCGCCTCGGGGATCATCGGCATGTAGATGCACACGCGATCACCCTTCTTCACGCCCCGCGCCTTGAGCACGTTGGCCAGGCGGCAGACGTGCTGGTGCAGCTTGCGGTAGGTGATCTGCGCGGACTCGGTGGGGTTGTCGCCTTCCCAGATGATGGCGACCTGTTCGGCGCGTTTCTCCAGGTGGCGGTCGATGCAGTTGTAGCTGACGTTGAGCTTGCCGCCCTTGAACCACTCGGCCTGGCCCTGGCGCAGGTCGCTGCTGTGCAGCCGGTCCCAGGGCTTGAACCAGTCGAGGAACGCCGTGGCCTGTTCGCTCCAGAACTCCTCGGGGTTGTCCACGGACTGCTGGTAGAGACGCAGGTAGGCGTCGTTGTCGATGAAGGCGCGCTTGCGCACCTCATCGGGCACGGCATGAAGGCTGATTTCGTACATGAGGCGGGGTCCTTGTTCTTGTGTTACCGCGGTGCCGGCTAGGGTGCACCCAAGCAGTTGCTCGGTTCAAGTGGCGGCTTCGCAAGGCGTTTGAACCCCCCGTGGAATCATTCGTTCAGGCCTGGCGCGTATTCCAGCTGGCGCGCCACCAGGTCGGCGGTGTCCTGGCCGTGGCGGTCGGCGATGGCCGCCAGGGTGCTGTCGAAGAGCTGGGCCAGCAGTGCGTCGTCCTCGTCCAGGCGGGTGATGCCCGGGTGCCCCTGCACGGGCTCGGGCAGCAGGACCAGGCCGTTGCGGGTGCGGATCGGCTCGGCCGTCTCGGCCAGGGCGAGCGCCTCGGAGCGGAACGTCCGCGACCAGGCGTCGGCGCGCAGGGCCAGGGCCATCTCGTCCACGCCCGGCTGCACCGGCAGGCCCAGTTCCTCGTGCCTCCAGAAGGCGAGGAGGTTGCCTGCGGCCGTCAGGTAGCCGCCCGCCCCGAGCTGGAAGCCGGTGCCGTCATGCCGTGACGACCAGCCCGGCTGGCCGATTTCTCCTGCCAGCGCCCGTGCCTTGTCGCGGCCGCCGATGGCCTCCACCAGGGCCAGGGTGGCGGGCAGGGCGGCGCTGACTCCCGCCGTGGTAATCACCTTGCCGTCGGCCAGGTAGCGGCGGTCATCCACCCAGCGGGTGTCGGGGAAGTCGCCTTCGCGCTGGCTGCGCGAATACCAGTGGCCGGTGGCGCGGCGCCCCTGGAGCACCCCGGCGTTGCCGAGCACCAGCACGCCGTCGCAGATGGCGACGAGGGTCGCGCCCTTGTCGGCTTGCTGCCTGACCCAGCGCAGCAGCGTCGGGTCGTCGCTGTGGTGCACCGCCGGCACGATCACGTAGTCGGCGCCTTCGGGGTGGCGGCGGTCGAATGCGTCGATATCGGCATCGGCCAGCAGGCGCAGCGCCGGCATCATCTGCATCGCCCCGGGGCGCGTGGAGAGTGCGACGACCTCGGCGACCCCGGACCGGGAAAGCAACCCGTAGGGGATGACGTAGTCCACCAGCTCGGTCATGCCGTTCTCGCCGATCACCGCCACCAGCGGGCGCTCGCGGTCGAAGCGCTGCTGGTAGGCGGGGAGCCGGTCGGGGTCCTCATCGGCGAGCGAGGGCAGGGGGTGGCCAAGGGTGAGGCCGGCGAGCAGTAGCCAGGCGAGGCGGATCATGGAAAGGGTCCTTGTCGATGGGGGGCTGGCCCAGTGTGAGGCACCCGTCTCTGGCGCGAATGACAGGCATGGATGAAAATCCGCCAATCCTTCTCAGCGCTGCGATGGCCCGCGAGGTGCCCATGACCATTGCCGACGAACCGGCGCCGCATCTTGTGGTGCTGCTGGTCTTCACCGATTTCCAACTGCTCGATGCCACCGGCCCCGCCGAGGTCTTCGCGGCCGCGGGCGAGCAGTTGCCGGCGGGCGCGATGCGGCCCTACCGCCTGCGTACCGTGGCGCTGGAGCCCGGCCTGGTGAGCTCCTCCACCGGCTTGCAGCTGCAGGCCGAGGCGCTGCCACCCGTGGACGAGCTGGTGGGCTGCACCCTGCTGGTGGCCGGCGGCCATGGCGTGCAGCGGGCGATGGGGGCGGCCGCGCTCGCCGCCTGGCTGGTGGCGGCAGCCGGCGTGGCGCGGCGCTGCTGCTCGGTGTGCACCGGTGCCTTCCTGCTTGCCCGCGCCGGGCTGCTGGAGGGGCGCCAGGTGGTGACCCACTGGCGCTATGCGTCGCTGTTGCAGCGCTTGCTACCGCGAACGCGGGTACTGGAGGACGCGCTGTTCGTGCGCGACGGCGCCTTCTACAGCTCGGCGGGTGTCACGGCGGGCATCGACCTGTGCCTGAGCCTGGTGGAGGAGGACCTGGGGCGCGAGGTGTCCCTGCAGGTGGCCCGAGGCTTGGTGGTGTACCTGCGACGGCCGGGCGGGCAGCGTCAGTTCAGCGCCGAGTTGCTGGCCCAGCAGGCCCCTCCGGGTGGGCTGGTGGAGCGGCTTTCGGCGTGGTTGCGCGAGCACCTGCAGGAGGACCTGGATATCGAGGCGATGGCGGCGGCCGTCGCGGTCTCGTCACGCACCCTGCACCGGCACTGCAAGGAGGAGTTGGGGATCGGCCCGGCGCGCCTGTTGTTCCAGATGCGCCTGGAGGCGGCCTGCCGGTTGCTGGAGGACGGGGCGGCATCGCTCAAGCGCACGGCGCAACGCACCGGCTTCATCAACGAATACAACCTCAGGAGGGCGTTCGTGCAGGGATTGGGAGTGACGCCGAGCGAGTACCGCCAGCGCTTCTGCCGCTAGCGGCGAGGAGGAGAGGCGCCGCACCCGGGGCCGGGTGCGGCGCCGGCATCAGCCGCGGTGACGGCCGCGGAAGAAGTCGATCAGGCCCTGGGTGGAGCCGTCTTCGGCCGGGGTTTCCTCGCTGCCGACGATGCGCGAGTAGACGCCCTTGCCCAGTTCCTTGCCCAGTTCCACGCCCCACTGGTCGAAGGCGTTGATGCCCCAGAGCACGCTCTGCACGTAGACCTTGTGTTCGTACATGGCGATCAGCGCGCCCAGGCGACGGGGGCTGATGCGTTCCATCACCAGGGTGTTGCTGGGGCGGTTGCCGGGGATGACCTTGTGCGGTGCCAGGCGCTGCACCTCGGCTTCGTCCAGACCCTTGGCGCGCAGCTCGTTCTCGGCTTCCTCGCGGGACTTGCCGAGCATCATCGCCTGGCTCTGCGACAAGCAGTTGGCGAACAGCCATTGGTGGTGGTCGGCGACCGGGTTGTAGCTGGAGACCGGGACGATGAAGTCCGCGGGGATCAGGTGGCTGCCCTGGTGCAGCAACTGGTGGTAGGCGTGCTGACCGTTGCAGCCGACGCCGCCCCAGATCACCGGGCCAGTACCGGCGGTGATCGGGCTGCCGTCCTGGCGCACGGTCTTGCCGTTGGATTCCATGTCCAGCTGCTGCAGGTGGTCGGTGAAATTACGCAGGTAGTAGTCGTAGGGCAGGATCGCGTGGCTGCGGGCGCCCCAGAAGTCGCCATACCAGACGCCCAGCAGGGCCAGGATCACCGGGATGTTGCGCTCGAAGGATGCGGTCTGGAAGTGCTGGTCCATGCTGTAGGCGCCGGACAGCAGCTCCTTGAAATTGGAGATGCCGATGGACATGGCGATCGGCAGGCCGATGGCCGACCACAGCGAGTAGCGGCCGCCCACCCAGTCCCACATCGGGAAGATGTTCTCCTCGCGGATGCCGAAGGCCATGGCCGCTTCCTTGTTGCTGGAAACGGCGATGAAGTGGCGGTAGAGCTCTTCCTCGCTGCCGCCCTGGGCCAGGTACCAGGCGCGGGCGGCCTGGGCGTTCTTCAGGGTTTCCAGGGTGCCGAAGGATTTGCTGGAGACGATGAACAGCGTGGTCTCGGCGTTGAGCTTGCAGGCCAGCTCGCGGAATTCGCTGCCGTCGATGTTGGCCAGGTAGTGGCAGCGCACGCCTTTCTGGGCGAAGGGCAGCAGCGCCTCGGAAACCAGTTGCGGGCCGAGGAAGGAGCCACCGATGCCGATGTTGACGACGTCGGTGATGGGTTTCTCGGTATAGCCACGCCACAGGCCGTTGTGCACGTAGCCCACGAGCTCGGTCATCTGGTGCAACACGCGGTGCACCTCGGGCATGACGTCCTTGCCGTCCACCCGCACCTTGTCGCCGATGGGGCGGCGCAGCGCGGTGTGCAGCACGGGGCGACGCTCGGAGGCGTTGATCACCTCGCCCTGGAACATGGCCTTGATGGCTTCGCCGAGCTGGGCTTCCTCGGCCAGCTTCACCAGCAGGGCCAGGGTGTCTTCGCGGATCAGGTTCTTGGAGAAGTCCAGCAGCAGGCCGCAGGCGCTGAGGGTGAAGCGCTTGAAGCGCTCGCCGTCTTCCTGGAAGGCCTGGCGCATCTTGAAGCCGGCCAGCTCCTCACGGTGCGCGGACAGCGCGCCCCAGCTGGGCAGTTGGGTGACGTCGAGGGGGTTCAGGTGGTGGTTCATGGCGTGCCTTCAAGCAATCAACTTGGTTATGAACACGAAAAAGCCCGGAGTGTTCCGGGCTTTCAGTCTAGCGGGTCAGGGTTCAGGCGACCTGGACCGGTATGGCGTTGCTGGTGTGGCTCAGCTCGTTGCCGGGTGCCATGTAGAGCATGCGCGGCTTGAAGTTGGCCAGCTCGGCTTCGCTGTAGTGGGCGTAGGCGCAGATGATGACCCGGTCGCCTACTTTGGCCTTGTGCGCGGCGGCGCCGTTGACCGAGATCATGCGCGAGCCGTTTTCGCCACGGATGGCGTAGGTGGTGAAGCGCTCGCCGTTGTCGACGTTGTAGATCTGGATCTGTTCGTACTCGCGGATGCCGGCGAGGTCCAGCCATTCACCGTCGATGGCGCAGGAGCCTTCGTAGTCGAGCACCGCATGGGTGACTTCGGCGCGGTGCAGTTTGGCCTTGAGCATGATGGCGTGCATGGCGTTTTCCTTGTCTGGGCGCTGGCGGCGGCAGAGTTTGCCCGAACCCCGAGGGGTGGGCAAGCCTTGCCGGGCGAGGGTTTCAGGCCTTTCCGTGGAGGGTGAAGGCGAGGTTGTCGATCAGCCGGGTGCTGCCCATGTAGGCTGCGGCCAGGATCACCAGGTCCTGGTCGCCGGGGCGCGCCGGGCGCAGGCTGGCGGCCTCACGGATTTCCAGGTAGTCGGGGCGGAAACCGGCCTTCTCGAGCGCATCGCGGCCCTGGGCTTCCAGGGTGGCGAAGTCGTCGCGGCCGGCGTTCACGGAGTCGGCCAGTTGCTTGAGGGTGCGGTACAGGGCCGGCGCTGCGGCGCGTTGTTGTTCGTCCAGGTAGCCGTTGCGCGAGGAGAGGGCCAGGCCGTCCTCGGCGCGGACCGTGGCCTCACCCATGATCTGGATCGGCAGGTTGAGGTCGCGGACCAGCTTGCGGATCACCGCGAGTTGCTGGAAGTCCTTCTCGCCGAACAGGGCGAGGTCCGGCTGGACCATGTTGAACAGCTTGCTGACCACGGTGGCGACGCCTTCGAAGTGGCCCGGACGGCTGGCACCGCAGAGCCCTTCGGAAACCAGGGGCACGCTGACGCGGGTCTGGTCGGCCATGCCGTCGGGGTACATCTCCTCGACGTCCGGGTGGAACAGCAGGTGGCAGCCGGCGGCGACCAGTTTCTCCTGGTCGGCCTGCAGGGTGCGCGGGTACTTGGCCAGGTCTTCGCTGGGGCCGAACTGCAGCGGGTTGACGAAGATGCTGGTGACGACGAAGTCGGCGCGCTGTGCGGCTTTCTCCACCAGCGCGGCGTGGCCGGCGTGGAGGTTGCCCATGGTCGGTACCAGGCCGATGCGCTTGCCTTCGCCGCGAGCGCGGGCCACGGCGGCGCGCAGCTCGCGGACGGTCTTGACGGTGATCATGCGGAGAATCCGTGTTCGGCGGCAGGGAAGGTGACGTCCTTGACGGCCTTCACGTAGGCGGCCATGGCGGCCTGGATGCTGGCCTGGCCTTCCATGAAGTTCTTCACGAACTTGGGCGCGCGACCGGTGAGGGACAGGCCGAGCATGTCGTGCATGACCAGCACCTGGCCGTCGGTGGCGCTGCCGGCACCGATGCCGATGACCGGGATCTTCACCGACTGGGTGATCTCGGCGGCGAGTTCGCTGGGGACGCATTCGAGCAGCAGCATGGCGGCGCCGGCCTGCTCCAGGGCCATGGCGTCGGCGCGCAGCTGGCGGGCCTGGGCTTCCTGGCGGCCCTGCACCTTGTAGCCACCGAGGATGTTCACCGCTTGCGGGGTGAGGCCCAGGTGCGCGCATACCGGAATGCCGCGTTCTGCCAGCAGGCGGATGGGCTCGGCCAGCCAGGCGGCGCCTTCCAGCTTCACCATGTGGGCGCCGGCCTGCATCAGGGCGGCGCTGTTGGCGAAGGTCTGTTCCAGGGTGGCGTAGGCCATGAACGGCAGGTCGGCGATGATCAGCGCGCCCTGGTTGCCGCGCTTCACGGCGGCGGTGTGGTACGCCATGTCGGCGACGCTCACCGGCAGGGTGCTGTCATGGCCTTGCAGGACCATGCCAAGGGAGTCGCCCACCAGCAGGACATCGGCACCTGCCTGGCTCGCGGCCTGGGCGAAGGTGGCGTCATAGGCTGTGAGCATGGCGATCTTCTCGCCTTTTTGCTTCAGCTCTTGAAGGGTGGTCAGGGTCACATCAGGCATGAAAACGTCCTCATCGGTACCGATTCTGCACCGGCACGGGGCAACGGGACGCTTATAGTCCCGATGGTGGGGCATGGTGTCAATTGCAGGTGTTACCGATCTGTTACGGCGTTACCGCCATGCCCGGAAGGGCCCCCGCGACCTCCAGCCCCTCGAAGGGACAGGCATCGAGAAGGGCCCGCAGGGCACGGCCGTCCGGCAGCCTGAGGTCGTCTCCGGCTATCTCCGCGAGGGGATAGAGGACGAAGGCGCGGGCGTGCATGTGGTAGTGCGGGACCTGCAGGCGCGGCAGGTCGATCGCGTGCTCGCCGAACAGCAGGATGTCCAGGTCGAGGGTGCGTGGGGCCCAGCGCTCGTCCTTGCGCACACGGCCCTGGGCGAGTTCGATCGCCTGCAGGCCGTCGAGCAGTTCCAGGGGGGCGAGTTCGGAGTCCAGGGCGGCCACGGCGTTGGCGTAGCGGGGTTGCCCGGGCGGGCCGAGCGGGTCGCTCGCATAGAGCGAGGAGACGGCAGCCAGGCGGGTGCGAGGCAGCGCGGCCATGGCCTGCAGGGCGCTGGCCAGTTGCGCGGCAGGCTCGGCGAGGTTGCTGCCGAGCCCTATATAGATGCGTTCCATCATCACTCGCTGGCGGGAGCCGAACCTTCACGCGGGCCGCGCTTGCGGCGGCTGCCGCCACGACGACGCTTGCGCGGTGCACCGCCGCCATCGTCCTTGCTGCTGAGGTCGCGGATCATGGCGCGGCGCTCGCTGTCGCTGGCGTCCTGGTAGTCGGTCCACCAGTCGCCCAGGCCGTCGGTTTCCTCGCCCGCGCTTTCGCGCAGCAGGAGGAAGTCGTAGCCGGCGCGGAAGCGCGGGTTCTCCAGCAGCAGGTCGGCGCGCTTGCCGCTGCGGCGCGGCAGGCGCTCCTGCATGTCCCAGATCTCGCGGATCGGGATGGTGAAGCGCTTGGGAATGGCGGTGCGCTGGCACTGCTCGAGGATCAGCCCGTGGGCCGCTTCCTGGATGGCCGGGATCGGCGGCATGCCCTTTTCCTGCAGCAGGGCCGCACGGATGGGCAGGGCCGGCCAGAGCAGCGCGGCGAAGAGGAAGGCGGGGGTGACCGGCTTGCCCAGGCGAATGCGCTCGTCGGTGTTGGCCAGGGCTTGGCGGATCAGGGCGCCGGCGTATTCAGGGTCGCGTTCCAGGGACGCCGCAGCGGCCGGGAACAGCGGGGCGAACAGGTCGTATTCCAGCAGCAGTTCGAAGGTGCGCTCGGCCTTGCCGCCGAGGAACAGCTTGAGGATCTCGTCGAACAGGCGCGCAGACGGGATGTCGCGCAGCATCGGCGCCAGGCGGCGGATGGGGGCGGCGCTGTGTTTCTCGATCTCGAAGTCGAGCTTGGCGGCGAAGCGCACGGCGCGAAGCATGCGCACCGGGTCTTCGAGGTAGCGCTGCTCGGGGTCGCCGATCAGGCGGATCAGGCGGTTGCGGATGTCGTGCACGCCGTGGGCGTAGTCGAGGATGCGCTCGGTGACCGGGTCGTAGTAGAGGGCGTTCATGGTGAAGTCGCGGCGCTGCGCGTCTTCTTCCTGGTTGCCGTAGACGTTGTCCCGCAGGATGCGGCCGCTCTCGTTGCGCGAGGACTGGTTGCTGTCTTCCTCGTCGGCACCCTGGGGGTGATTGGCACGGAAGGTCGCGGTCTCGATGATCTCGCGGCCGAAATGCACGTGGACCAGCTTGAAGCGACGGCCGATGACCCGGGCGTTGCGGAATTCGGCGCGGACCTGTTCGGGCGTGGCGCTGGTGGCCACGTCGAAGTCCTTGGGCTCCAGGTTCAGCAGCAGGTCGCGCACGCAGCCACCGACCAGGTAGGCCTGGTAGCCGGCCTTCTGCAGGCGCTCGACCACATTGACGGCATTGCGACTGATATCCGCACGTTCCAGCGAGTGCTGGCGATTGCTCAATACTTCGGGTGTGCTGCGGGGATGCTGGGAGCGGCGCAGGGGAGAGCGAAAAGACTGGATCAGCTTCTTCAGCATGGGATGCACTGTTTTGCGGAATGGACGGCCAGAATTGGACAAGACCGCACGATGGACGCGGATTCTAGCACTGGGTCGGGAGATGGTGAAGGAAGCGGCGGGGGTGTGTCAAAGCTACTGGGGGAGCCGAAGCTCCCCCCCAAATTGGTGCGTGCTTTGTTTTTATTGTTGTGTCGGGCTTGGTGTTTTTGTTGTTCGACCCGTTCCAGCAGGTTCGTGGCCTCTGGAAATGCCCTCGAATCGAGGGTCAATAGCAAACGGATTGCTTTGGACGCTGACGGTGCCATGATCATTCCGTGATCCAACCAGTTCAGGCGCTGTCTCATGACAGTTTTATTGTTCTCAGCCTGGTCGTGGGGCGAGCCCCAAAGGCAACTCCTCTCCAAAAGAATCAGTTAGCTGCGCCTCCGCGGTTTTGTTTTTGTTGTGCTGGAGTCGGTACGTCTTGTTCTTATTGTGGGGTTACACGTTTGTTATTGTTGTTGTGCCAGAGATAAAGCAGATGCCGTGCCAACTTTTGTGATTCCTTGTAAATCAAAGGTTTGCGGCGATTCGGGGTTGGCGGGCGGGTACAAAAAAGCCGGGCTTTCGTTACCTTAAGACCCGGCTTTTGTTACGAGAGATTAACGCGGTAACAAAGCGGGGAACTCCGTCCGCACCGCTCTGTCACCGGGCTCGCGCCTCAGGAGGTCGCGGCCCCCGACTTGCGGCGCGGGATTCCGAGGCGCTGGCGGCGTTCCCACAGGCACTTGCGGCTGATGCCCAGTTTTCGGGCAAGCTCGGTTTCGGTCATGTGATCCTGGTGCTCGAGCACGAAGTGCTGGAAGTAATCTTCAAGCGACAGGTCTTCCGTGGGCTCGTGGCTGTTGCTGGCCGTCTGGACCGGAGTGTCGAGGAAGTCCTCGTCGTCCAGGTCGTCCAGCTCGATGTCGATGCCCAGCAGGTCGGCCGAGATATCCGGGCTCTCGCAGAGGATCACCGCGCGCTCGATGGCGTTCTCCAGCTCGCGCACGTTGCCCGGCCAGGGGTAATGGCGGATGGCCTGTTCGGCGTCGTGGGCGAAGCGCAGGTCCTCGCGTCCCATGCGGGTGCACTGGCGGGCGAGGAAGGCTCGGGCGATCTCGATCACGTCGTTGCCGCGCTCGCGCAGGGCGGGGAGCTTCAGGGAGATCACGTGGAGACGGTAGTAGAGGTCTTCACGGAACTGGCCGGTCTTGGCCAGGGTTTTCAGGTCGCGGTGGGTCGCGGCGATCAGGCGCACATCGACTTTCTGCGACTGCACGGAACCGACACGGCGTATCTCGCCTTCCTGCAGCACGCGCAGCAGGCGCGCCTGGGCTTCGAGCGGCAGTTCGCCGATCTCGTCGAGGAACAGGGTGCCGCCATCGGCCGCCTCGACCAGGCCGGCACGCCCGGCGCTGGCGCCGGTGAACGCACCTTTCTCGTGGCCGAAGAGCTCGGATTCGATGAGAGTTTCCGGGATCGCGGCGCAGTTGACCGAGATGAGCGGGGCCTTGGCGCGGCGGGAGAGATTGTGCAGGGCGCGGGCGACCAGCTCCTTGCCGGTGCCGGACTCGCCCTGGATCAGCACGGTGGAGTCGGTGGGCGAGACCTTGCGGATCTTGCTGTAGAGCTCCTGCATCGAGGCGCAGGAACCGATGATGCCGATTTCGCCGTCTGCGGCAGCACCACCCGATGCGGCCTTTTCGGTGCCGCGCGAGCTGCCGCTGCGTTCGGCCGGGGCGCCCTTGCCTTCCTGGCGCTCCTTGAGAATGCGCGCCACGGCCTGGAGCATCTCGTCGTGGTCGAAGGGCTTGGCGATGTAGTCCACCGCGCCCATCTTCATCGAGTCGACCGCCGAGCGCAGGCTCGCGTAGCTGGTCATGATCAGGACCGGGGTGCCCTGGGCGAGCTTGATCAGCTCGGTACCCGGGGCGCCGGGCAGGCGCAGGTCGCTGACGATCAGGTCGAAGCCGGGGATGCTGTAGCGCTCCTGGGCTTCCTGGACGGAGCCGGCTTCGCTGACCTGGTACTGGTTGCGTTCAAGCAGGCGGCGCAAGGCAGAACGGATAATGGTTTCGTCTTCGACGATGAGAATATGTGGCATTAAATTCAGCTCTCTCGACGGTCTCAGATCACAGCGGACGTCGCTTCGACAAATCGTGGCAACGTCACCCGGATTCGGGTGCCGCGCTGTTGCTCGGGGTCGGCCGGGCTTTCGATGGTGATGTGGCCATAATGCTCTTCCACGATCGAATAGACCAGCGCGAGGCCCAGGCCGGTCCCCTTGCCCGGGTCCTTGGTGGTGAAGAAGGGTTCGAACAGGCGGTCCATGATCGCCTTGGGAATCCCGCTTCCTTCGTCCTCCACCACAAGGTCGACCGCGTGATCGGAGATTTCGCTCCGCACGCGTATCGCGCTGCCGGGCGGTGATGCATCCCGGGCGTTGGACAGCAGGTTGATCAGTACCTGGGCGAGGCGTTGCGGATCGCCCTCGGCGACGTGCTCCGGATCGCACAGGTTGAAGAACTCCACATCGACGCTGCGCTTGTTCAGCGACAGCAGGCCGATGGCGTCCTGGGTCACGTCGGCCAGGCACACCGGCTCGGTGGCCTGCTGGCGGCCGCCGGCGTGGGCGAAGCTCATCAGCGACTGGACGATGCGCGACACGCGCTTGGTCTGCTCCAGGATCTGGCTGCTGATCTCGGTCAGCTCGCCGTCGCCCTCGCGCTCCTCGCGCAGGTTCTGCGCCAGGCAGGCGATGCCGGTGATGGGGTTGCCGATCTCGTGGGCGACACCGGCGGCGAGGCGGCCGATGGAGGCCAGGCGTTCGGAGTGCACCAGCTTGTCTTCCAGCAACTGGGTGTCGGTAACGTCTTCCACCAGCAGTACCAGGCCGGTGTTACCCGGGGCGAGGGGCTCGTCGATGGCGGCCTTGTGCAGGTTCAGCGAGCGTGCCTGGCCTTCCAGTTGCAGGCGCTGCTTGTGCAGGTGTTCGTCGGGCAGGTTGATGAAGCTTTCCAGCAGGCCCTTCCAGGGTTCGGCGATGGCCGAGAGGCGCGAGCCGACCACGCGCTGGGCGGGGATCTCGGTGAGTTCCTCCATGGCGCGGTTCCACATGAGGATTTCTTGGTCCTTGGCCAGCGAGCACACGCCCATCGGCAGTTCCTGCAGGGTCTGGCGGTGGTAGCGGCGCAGGGCGTCCAGCTCGGCGGCCAGGCCGGTGAGGCGGGAGTGGTAGTCCTCCAGGCGGCTCTCGATGAAGTGGATGTCTTCGGTGACATAGCTTTCGCTGCCGGACTTGTACGGCAGGAAGGTCTCCACCATGTCCTGGGCCACGCTCGGCCCCATCAACCCGGAAAGGTTGGCTTCGATGCGGTCGCGCAGGCGGCGCAGCGCATAGGGGCGGCGTTCGTCGAAGGGCAGGTGCAGGTCGCGCAGGGCCTGCTCCACTTCCTTCTGTGCGGTCTTCGCGCCCAGCGGCTTGGCCAGTTGCGCGGAGAACTCCTGGGGCGAGCCGGCCACCAGTTCGCGGCGCTGCGGGCGGCGCACGTTGTCCACCGCGCAGGCTTCGGCGGCGCCGCGTTCCTCGGCGCTGGCGTCGGTGAACAGCGAGACCAGGGTGAAGACCAGCACGTTGGCCGCCAGGGAGGCGATCGCTGCGATGTGCCAGCTGGTGTCGTCGAGCACGTAGATGGCGTTGAACAGCGGCAGGTAGATGCCCTGCAGGTTGCCCACCAGCGGCAGCAGCATGCTGAACAGCCAGACGCCGATGCCCGCCAGCAGGCCGGCGATGAAGCCGCGGCTGTTGGCGGTCGGCCAGTAGAGGACCGACAGCGCGCCGGGAAGGAACTGCAGGGTGGCGACGAAGGCGACGATGCCCAGGTTGGAAAGATCCTGCTCGGCGCCCAGCAACAGATAGAAGCCGTAGCCGGCCATGATGATGGCGACGATCAGCGCCCGGCGCGTCCATTTCAGCCAGCGGTAGATGTTGCCTTCCGACGGCGGCTGGTACAGCGGCAGCACCAGGTGGTTCAGCGCCATGCCCGACAGCGCCAGGGTCAGCACGATGATCAGGCCGCTGGCCGCCGACAGCCCGCCGACATAGGCGAGCAGGGCCAGGGCGTCGCTGTTCACGGCGATGCCCAGGCCCAGGGTGAAGTATTCCGGGTTGGTGGTGGCGCCGAGCTTGAGGCCGGCCCACAGGATCAGCGGCACCGCCAGGCTCATCAGCAGCAGGAACAGCGGCAGGCCCCAGCTGGCGCTGACCATGGCGCGGGGGTTGAGGTTCTCGGTGAAGGTCATGTGGTACATGTGCGGCATCACGATGGCCGAGGCGAAGAACACCAGCAGCAGCGTGCGCCACGGTCCCTCCTGCAGCGGGGTGTGCAGGGTGGAGAGCGCCGCCTGGTTCTGCAGCAGCCACAGCTCCAGCTCATGGGGGCCGCCGAACACGCCATAGAGCGCATAGAGGCCGATGCCCCCCAGGGCGGTGAGCTTGACCAGCGACTCGAAGGCGATGGCGAACACCAGGCCCTCGTGCTTCTCCCGGGTGGCGATGTGGCGCGCGCCGAAGAGGATGGTGAACAGCGTGATCAGTGCGCAGAAGCCCAGGGCCACGCGGTCGTGCACCGGCTCGCGGGTGAGGATGCCGATGGAGTCCGCCACCGCCTGGATCTGCAGCGCCAGCAGCGGCAGCACGCCCACGAGCATGAACAGCGTGGTCAGCGAGCCGGCCCAGGTGCTGCGGAAGCGGAAGGCGAAGAGGTCCGCCAGCGAGGACAGCTGGTAGGTGCGGGTGATGCGCAGGATGGGGTAGAGCAGCACCGGCGCGAGGAGAAAGGCGCCGGAAATGCCCAGGTAGCTGGCGAGGAAGCCGTAGCCGTACTGGTAGGCCAGCCCGACCGTGCCATAGAAGGCCCAGGCGCTGGCGTAGACACCCAGCGACAGGGTGTAGGTCAGCGGGTGGCGGACGATGCGCCGAGGCACGAAGCCGCGGTCGCTGAGCCAGGCGACGCCGAACAGGGTGAACAGGTAAGCCGCGCTGATGAGGATCAGCTGGCTCAGGCTAAAGCTCGTCAGCATCGCGTTGGCTCTGGAGGATGAAAGTGACCACGATCAGGATCAGCCAGAGCAGGTAGGGGCGGTACCAGGCCCCATTGGGGTCGATCCACCAGTCCATGATGGCCGGGGAAAACAGATAGATCCCCACCACCAGGAGCAGAACCAGTCGGTAGATATACATGCCGCATCTCGCATCGGGAGTGCGGCGATGGTAGCGAATGACCGGTGCGGGTGCGAGGGGAGAGATGGCCCCTAGCGCAGCTGCGCTTCGGCCAGTGTGCGGCTGCCGGGGATGCGCGTCGCATCCCAGTTGGCGATGCCCCAGTCGAGCACCACGCGCGGGGTGGCGTCGGCGAGTTGCGCCGGTGGGCGCTGGCCGAGTGCACGCAGGGCGCGGTCGAGCAGCGGGCCGGCCTGGTCGGCTGGCAGCGGCGGGGAACGGTAGGACTTGCCCAGCTTGTGCCCGTCGGGCTGGATGATCAGCGGCACGTGCAGGTAGCGCGGCTGCGGCAGCCCCAGCAGTTCCTGCAGGTAGAGCTGACGCGGCGTGGAGTCGAGCAGGTCGGCGCCGCGCACCACATCGGTCATGCCTTGCCAGGCGTCATCCAGCACCACGGCCAGCTGGTAGGCGTAGAGCCCATCGCGACGGCGGATGACGAAGTCGCCCACCTCGCGCCCCAGGTGCTGGCGGAACTCGCCCTGCACGCGGTCGGTGAAACCGTAGATCAGCTCCGGCACGCGCAGGCGGATCGCGGCGTCATGCCGGGGGTGCAGCGCATTGCGGCAGAAACCGGGGTAGACCCCCTGGTGGCCTTCGAGCTGCTTGCGCGAACAGGTGCAGGCGTAGGCCAGGCCCTGGTCGAAGAGGCGGTCGAGCACCTGGGCGTAGGCATCGTGGCGATCGCTTTGGCGCACGCATTCCCCGTCCCACTCGAAGCCGTAGGTTTCCAGGGTGCGCAGGATCGCGTCCTGGGCGCCGGGTACCTCGCGCGGCGGGTCGAGGTCCTCCATGCGCAGCAGCCAGCGGCCACCGACCGAGCGGGCATCGAGGTAGGAGGCGAGGGCGGCGACGAGGGAGCCGAAATGCAGAAAGCCGCTGGGCGTCGGGGCGAAGCGGCCGATGTAGGTGGGAGAACTCATTGGAATGCGGGCCTGCAGAAACGAAACGGGGCGCCGTAGCGCCCCGTTCTGGGATCAGGAACCGAGTTGCTTTTCCTTGATCTCCGCCAGCGTCTTGCAGTCGATGCAGAGCGTGGCGGTGGGGCGTGCCTCGAGACGACGGATACCGATCTCGACGCCGCAGGAGTCGCACCAGCCGTAGTCGTTGTCTTCGATCAGTTGCAGGGTCTCGTCGATCTTCTTGATCAGCTTGCGCTCGCGATCGCGTGCACGCAGTTCCAGGCTGAACTCTTCTTCCTGGCTGGCGCGGTCGGCCGGGTCGGGGAAGTTGGCGGCTTCGTCCTGCATGTGGTGCACGGTACGATCCACTTCCTCCATCAGTTCGAGCTTCCACTTGTTGAGGATGCTGGTGAAGTGAGCGCGCATGCGATCGCTCATGTACTCCTCACCCTTGGTTTCCTGGTAA
The DNA here is from genome assembly GCF_012767755.2 of Pseudomonas tohonis. NCBI lineage: Bacteria > Pseudomonadati > Pseudomonadota > Gammaproteobacteria > Pseudomonadales > Pseudomonadaceae > Pseudomonas > Pseudomonas tohonis. The sequence goes on along the minus strand of NZ_AP023189.1, from coordinate 5,716,531 downwards.
GGCTCGAAACCACGGATCAGTTGGCTGCTCTGTTGCTTTGCTTTGGTGGGCATGAATGGCCGCCTCTCACTTTCTCTAATCCATTGCGCAGGTTCTGGTCCATCGCCGGTAACCCGGCCCTGCGACTGCAAGCGGGCGAACTTACCAGATCGACTCCGGGCACGCTACTCCCAGTTATCGTGGTTGCTGCAGCCTTCCCGGACCATTCGGTAGAATCCGCTCTTTGCGTTAATAAAGGAAGGCCGATGGCCCAGTCATACAGTGCACGCAGCCGTGCCATAGAACCCTTCCACGTGATGGCCCTGCTGGCCCGCGCCAACGAGTTGCAGGCGCAGGGGCACGACGTCATCCACCTGGAGATCGGCGAGCCGGACTTCAGCACCGCCGCCCCCATCGTCCAGGCCGGGCAGGCCGCCCTGGCCGCCGGCCACACGCGCTATACGGCCGCGCGCGGCCTGCCCCAGCTGCGCAGTGCCATCTCCGGGTTCTACGGCGATCGCTACGACCTGGATATCGACCCCGAACGCATCCTGATTACTCCCGGCGGTTCGGGCGCTTTGTTGCTGGCCGCCAGCCTGCTGGTCGACCCGGGCCGCCACTGGCTGCTCGCCGACCCGGGCTACCCCTGCAACCGCCACTTCCTGCGCCTGGTCGAGGGCGCCGCGCAACTGGTGCCGGTCGGCCCCGAGAGCCGCTACCAGCTCACGCCGAACCTGGTGGAACGCTACTGGGATGGCGACAGCGTGGGGGCGCTGGTCGCCTCGCCCGCCAACCCCACCGGCACGCTGCTGGGCCGTGACGAGCTGGCCGGCCTCTCCGCCGCGCTGAAGGCCAAAGGTGGCCACCTGGTGGTCGACGAGATCTACCACGGCCTCACCTACGGCGTGGATGCCGCCAGCGTGCTGGAGGTGGATGACGACGCCTTCGTGCTCAACAGCTTCTCCAAGTACTTCGGCATGACCGGCTGGCGCCTCGGCTGGCTGGTGGCGCCCCGTGATGCGGTGCCCGAGCTGGAGAAGCTTGCGCAGAACCTCTACATCAGCGCCCCCTCCATGGCCCAGCACGCCGCGCTGGCCTGCTTCGAGCCCGACACCCTGGCGATACTCGAGGAGCGCCGCACCGAGTTCGCCCGCCGTCGCGACTACCTGCTGCCGGCCCTGCGCGAGCTCGGCTTCCGCATCGCCGTCGAGCCCGAAGGTGCCTTCTATTTATATGCGGATGTTTCTGCCTTCACCCAGGACGCCTACGCCTTCTGCCGGCACTTCATCGAGACCGAGCACGTGGCCTTCACCCCCGGCCTGGATTTCGGGCGCCACCTGGCCAACCAGCACGTGCGCTTCGCCTACACCCAGAGCCTGCCGCGCCTGGAGGAAGCGGTGCAGCGCATCGCCCGCGGGCTGAAGACCTGGGCGGCGCTGGCGGGATGAGGTTCGACCCGCCCCTGGAGCAGGCCCGACTGCTGCGCCGCTACAAGCGCTTCCTCGCCGACATCGAGACCCTCGACGGCGAGCTGTTGACCATCCACTGCCCGAACACCGGCTCGATGCTCAACTGCATGAGCGAAGGGTGCCGGGTATGGTTCAGCCGCTCCAACGATCCCAGGCGCAAGCTCCCCGGCACCTGGGAAATCACCGAGACGCCCCAGGGCCGGCTGGCCTGCGTGAACACCGCGCGGGCCAACGCCCTGGTCGAGGAGGCCCTGCGTGCCGGGCTCATCCCCGAGCTGGCCGGCTTCACCGCACTCAAGCGCGAGGTCGCCTACGGCGTGGAGAACAGCCGTGCCGACTTCCGCCTGGACTACCCGAGCGGCGAGGTGTTCGTGGAGGTGAAGAGCGTGACCCTGGGCTTCGACGGCACCGCCGTGGCGGCCTTCCCCGACGCCGTCACCGTGCGTGGCAGCAAGCACCTGCGCGAGCTGGCGGCGCTGGCGCGCCAGGGCATGCGCGCGGTGCAGTTCTACTGCGTCAACCTTTCCGGTATCGACGCCGTGCGCGCAGCGGTGGAGATCGACCCTGCCTACGCTGCCGCCCTGGCCGACGCCAAGGCCGCCGGGGTGGAGGTGCTCGCCTATGGCGCCGAGGTCAGTCCCGAGGGCTTGGCGCTGCTGCGCAGGCTCGAGGTGATCGGTTAGGCGAGCAGCCAGATGCCGCGATCGTCCTCGCGGCAGTCCAGCGGTCGCAGGGACTCCCCGGCACAAGGCCCGGCCACGCACTCACCGGATTCGATGAGGAACAGCGCACCGTGGGTGGCGCACTGGATCAGGCTGCCGCTGTCGTCGAGGAAACGGTCCGGCTGCCATTCCAGGGGAATGCCCCGGTGCGGGCAGCGGTTCTCGTAGGCATGGACCCGGCCCTCCCGGCGCACCAGCAGCAGCTTCAGGTCATCGATCAGAAAGCCGCGGCTCTGGCCTTCGGCCAACTCGTCGGGGCGGCATAGCAGGATCATCGGCGTCTCCACGGCAGGCGGGCATTATCCCGTGCCGCCGTGGATTGCCAAGAGGGTGCGCGTCCCTGCGCTGAAAAGGCTCAGATCTCCCAGATCAGGTTGACCGCCGCATGGCGGCCCGGCTGGGTGTAGCGCTGCAGGCTGGGGCTGTTCTCGGTCAGCCCGCGCACATCGCCCCACTGCCAGTAGTCCTTATCGGTGAGGTTGAACAGGCCGGCGTTGACCGAGAACGCCTCGGTGACCTGCCACCAGCCGTTCAGGTCCAGCAGGCCGTAGCCCGAGGGCTGGTACTGGCCGGCGGTCTGGGTGCGATCGATGCGCTCCTTGGCCGCCACCAGGGTCCAGCTCAGGTCGCCGCCGAACTTGCCGTTGGGTTGCGCATAACCCAGGCCGAAGACGCCCTTGAGCGGGTCGACGCTGTTGATCGGCTGGCCGGTGCCCTCGTCCTTGCCGCGTGCGTAGGCGACCGAGCTCATGGCGCGCCAGCCGGCCGGCATGCCGAGCTTGTCGAGGAAGAGCTCGCCCTTGGCCTCGAAGCCGCGGATGGTCACCCGGTCGCGGTTGACGTACTGGAACTCGCCGAAGGGGAAGCCCGGCACGCTGGAGGGGCGGGACACCTGCTCGATGAAGTCGTCGTAGCGGTTGTAGAACAGCGCGGCGCCGAAGCTGCCGATCTCGTACTTGCCGCGCAGGCCCAGTTCGAAGCTGTCGCTGGTCTCGGCCTTGAGGTTGGTGTTGGCCAGGGTGCGGTACATGCCCGGGTTGACGAACTCGCCGAAGATCTCGATCGCCTGCGGGGCGCGGAAGCCGGCGGCGTACTGGCCGTAGACGCTGTGCTGGTCGTCGACCTGGTAGGTCACGCCGAACTTGGGCGATACGGCCGAGTCGGTGAAGTCGCTCGGGCTGGCGTCGGTCGCCTGGCTGTTGAGGTAGCGCGTGGTGGCGTGGGGCTTCATCGCGTAGTAGTCGTAGCGCAGGCCCGGCAGCAGGGTCCAGCGGCCGATCTCGATGTTGTCCTGGATGAAGGCCGCGTACTCGCTGGTGGTCGGGTCCGGGAAGTCGCTGGTCGGCAGCACCGGTGTGTTGACCCCGGTGGCGATGACGGTCTCGCCGCCTTCGCGCAGGTCGGCGTTCTTCAGGCGCTTGAGGTCGGTGCCGTAGACCAGGGTGTGCTGGCTGTCGGCGATGCTGAAGGACTTGTCCAGCTTGGTGTTGAGCACCCAGAGCTTCTCCTCGTAGTGGGAGTCGCGGGTGCGCAAGCGAGGCGAGCCGCTGACGACACGGTTCTCGTAGGTGCGCTGGCGGGTCTGGCTGTCCTGGTAGCTGAGCTGGTTCTGCAGGTTGTCCGCCAGCGGGCTGTCCAGTTGCAGGGTGTGCAGCAGCGAATAGCGCTCGCGGTCGACGCTGTCGCGCGCGTCCTGGGTGCGGATGGTGGCGGTGTTGCTGTAGTTGCTCAGCACCCGGGTGTCGGTGTCGTCCTGGTAGCGCTCGTAGGTCAGCTGCAGGCGCTGGCCCTCGGCGTAGTTCCAGCCGAGCTTGGTGAGCAGGTTGTCGGTGGTGTAGTCGAGCGGGTTGGCTTTCTCGCGGGTCGCGCCGATGCCGCCGGTGCCACCCTGGGTATCCAGTGCCTGGCCGGTACGGCGGCCGATGTGCACCAGGCCGTCGAGGTCGCCCTGGCGGGCGGCGAGGGTGGTGCTGCGCAGCCAGCTGTCGTCGGAGCCGTCGTAGCCGGTCTTCAGGCGGGCGTAGGCGTCATCGCCTTCATCCAGGTAGTCCGCCGCATCCTTGGTGAGGAAGCTCACCGCACCGCCGATGGCATCGCTGCCGTACAGCGAGCTGGCCGGGCCGCGGATGATCTCCACCTGCTTGAGGGTGTCCGGGTCCACGTAGTCGCGCTGCGCACTGAGGAAGCCACCAAAGGAGAAGGTATCCGGCATGCTCACGCCGTCCACCTGTGTCAGCACGCGGTTGCCGCCGATGCCCCGGATGGTGAAGCCGGACAGGCCGAAGCGGCTGCCTGTTCCGCCGACCGACACGCCCGGCTCGTAGCGCACCAGGTCCTGGATGTTCTTCACGTTCTTCTGGTCGATCTCGCGTTCGGTCATCACCGACACCGTGTTCGGCACTTCATCGAGGGTCTGCTCGCTACGGGTGGCGGTCACGGTGACGGTGTCGAACTGGGTCGCGGTCCTTTCCGCCGCCAGGGCGATGGAGGGCGACAGAAGCAGCAGGGCCAGCCAGGGGCGGCGGGCGAAGGGGGGGCGAAGCGGCATGGATGGACTCCCGGGTTCAAGGCGCAACCAGGGACCGGCCAGGCACTTCTGGCGTGGCTACCAGCCACGGGCGTCATGCCACGGGTGCCTTTGCGGAGGGTCATCCCGACCATCGCTTTTCGCCGGCCTCTCTGGTGATCGCAGATTGGCATCGGCGCAAAACATAATGACGTTGACAGGCAAATGCAAACAATTATCAAATGGATTTGCATTTAGGTAATTGGGGCAGAAAATGCCACGTCTTCCACTTTGCCTCGCCCTGTCGCTCGTCGCGCATGCGGGGCTCGCATGGCTCCTGCACGACCTGCGGGCGGAGCCCGCCATTGCCCGGGGAGAGCTCCGGGCGGAGGTGGTGCACCTGGTCGGTCTCGTCGAGCCTGCAGCGGCCGCGGCCGAGCCGGTGTTGCTCGCGGCACCGCCGCCCCGCAAGGTGGAACCGGAGAGCCGCCCCGTCGTGGAAGCCAGGCCCGTTGCCGTCAAGCCGCGCCTGGCGAGCCCGGAAGCGCCCGCCGCCAAGCTCGCCCGCCGCGAGCCCAGGCCACAGCCGCGCCCGCAACCTCGGCCCGGCACCGTGCCGAGCGTGGCGAAGGCCGCAGCGCCGGTGCCCAGCACGGCCCCGCCGGCGCTGGCGAGCCAGCCGGTCGCCGTCGCCGCCAGGCTGCCGAAGGCCGAGGTGGTCAGTGACCAGCCGTCCTTCCTCGTTCCGCCCAGGCCGCCGATCTACCCGGCCCAGGCGCGCCGACGCAACCAGCAGGGCGTGGTCCTGGTGGAGGTGCGCCTGGATGAGCGCGGCGGGTTGCGTGACATGAAATTGCTGCGCTCGTCGGGCATCGAAAGCCTCGACGAAGCGGCCATGAAGGCGGTCGCCAGCTGGCGCTTCCGTCCTGAGGTCCAGGACGGCGAGCCGGTGCCGAGCCGCGTGAGAATACCCATTGAATTCGCCCTTACGGCGAGCCGTTGATCCTGAAGGAGTGAGACCCATGACTGCCGAGACCCAGACCGCCAATTCCGCCCCTGCGCTCTACCGGGCCTGGCAGGACCTGCGTGGCGAAGAGCCGCGCCTGCGTGCCCGCGACGCCGCCGAGCGGCTGGCCGTGAGCGAGGGCGAGCTCACCGCGAGCCGCCTGGGCGTGGACGCCGTGCGCCTGCGCCCCGAGTGGGCGACCCTGCTGCCCGCCCTGGGCGAGCTGGGCCACATCATGGCGCTGACCCGCAACGAGCATTGCGTGCACGAGCGCAAGGGCGTGTACCGCGAGGTGTCGGTGATGGCCAACGGGCAGATGGGCCTGGTGGTGTCCGCCGACATCGACCTGCGCCTGTTCCTCGGTGGCTGGTCCAGTGTGTTCGCCGTGGCCGAGGAAACCCCGCGCGGCACCCAGCGCAGCATCCAGATCTTCGACAGGCAGGGCGTGGCCGTGCACAAGGTGTTCCTCACCGAGCGCAGCGAAGTCGCCGCCTGGGCGCCGCTGGTGGAGCGCTTCCGTGCCGAGGAGCAGAGCGCCGAGCTGGACCTGCAGCCGCTGCCCGTCGCCGAGCCGGTCAAACCCGATGCCGAGATCGACGTCGCCGGGCTGCGTGAAGGCTGGTCCGCCCTCAAGGACACCCACCACTTCTTCGCCCTGCTGAAGAAGCATGGCGCGGCCCGCACCCAGGCCCTGCGCCTGGCCGGCAGCGAGTGGGCCGAGCAGCTGGACACCGCCCAACTGCCGCGCCTGCTGGAGGCGGCGGGCGAGAAGCAGATCCCCATCATGGTGTTCGTCGGCAACCGCCATTGCATCCAGATCCACAGCGGCCCGGTGCAGAATCTGAAATGGATGGACACCTGGTTCAACGTGCTCGACCCCGAGTTCAACCTGCACCTGAAGACCCCGGGCGTGACCGAGCTGTGGCGCGTGCGCAAGCCCAGCAGCGACGGCGTGATCACCAGCTGGGAAGCCTTCGATGCCGAGGGCGAGCTGGTGCTGCAACTGTTCGGCGCGCGCAAGCCGGGCATCCCCGAGCGTGAAGACTGGCGCGCCCTGGCCGAGAGCGCCCCGGCGCTCTGACGCCAGGCCGGTCGCACCGCCCCGATCACCGCGACGCCCCGCCGATGCCGGGGCGTCGTTCCGCCTGAATCCCGAGGAGTCCCAGGATGCGTGTCGCTGTTTCCCTTGCCGGCCTGTGCGCCGGTCTGTTCCTGAACCATGCGGCGCTGGCCGCCGATCCGTTGCCGCAACGCTGGGTGAGCGCTGGGGGTTCCCTCAGCGAATGGGTGGTGGCGCTGGGTGGCGAGAGCAAGCTGGTGGGCGTCGACACCACCAGCCTCCACCCCACCTCGCTGAAGTCGCTACCGAGCATCGGCTACCAGCGCCAGCTGGCGGCCGAGGGCATCCTCTCGCTGCGCCCGGACCTGCTGCTGGGCACCGAGGAAATGGGCCCGCCGCCGGTGATCGACCAGGTCAAGGCGGCCGGCGTGCGCATCGAGTCGCTGCCCTCCAGGGCCGAGCTGCCGGTGCTGGAGATGAACCTCAGGCTGATCGGCGGCCTGCTGGGCGACGAGGCCCGCGCTCGGCGGGTCTTCGCCGACTACAGCCAGCGCTTCGAGCGGCAGGCCAGGTGGGTCGCCGAGACCCGGCGCACCCACGAGGCGCCGCGCGTCCTGCTGCTGCTCGGCCATGCCGGCAGCAGCCCCATGGCCGCCGGCAAGGATACCGCCGCCGCCTGGATCATCGAGCAGGCCGGTGGCCGGAACATCACCGATCACCTCGGCTACAAGGCCATTTCCAGCGAGGCGCTGGCAGCGCTGGACCCGGACGTGGTGGTGTTCGCCGACCGCCGCCTGGAGGGTGAGGAAGCCAAGGCCGCACTGCTCAAGCAGAACCCCGCGCTGGCCATGACCCGCGCCGGCAAGCAGGGCCGCCTGCTGCCGCTGGACCCGACCCTGCTGGTCGGCGGCCTCGGCCCGCGCCTGCCGGATGGGGTGGCCGCGCTGTCCGCGGGCTTTTATCCTCAGGCACCGGCCCTGATCGCCAATAGCCAGAACCAGCCATGACTCCAGCTGTACATTCGCGCCCCCTGTTCATCGCCCTGGGTGCCTTGCTCGCGCTCGCCCTCTGGCTGTCCCTGGCCCTCGGCCCGGTGAGCCTGCCCCTGGGCGACACCCTGCGCGCTGCCCTGCGCCTGGCGGGTATGCCGCTCGCACCCGAAGGCCTGGAACAGGCCGAGCTGATCCTCGGGCAGATCCGCCTGCCGCGCACCCTGCTGGGCCTTGCCGTCGGCGCGGTGCTGGCGCTGTCCGGCGTGGCCATGCAGGGCCTGTTCCGCAACCCGCTGGCGGACCCCGGCCTGGTCGGCGTCTCCAGCGGTGCAGCCCTGGGCGCGGCAGTGGCCATCGTCGGTGGCGCGGCCATCGGCGGGCTGTCGGAGAACATCGCGCCTTACCTGCTATCCGCCTGCGCCTTCGCCGGGGGCCTGGGGGTGACGGCGCTGGTCTACCGCCTCGGCCGGCGCGACGGGCAGACCAGCGTGGTGACCATGCTGCTCGCCGGCATCGCCCTCAACGCCCTGGCCTTCGCCTGCATCGGCCTGTTCACCTACCTCGCGGACGACGCCACCCTGCGCACCCTGACTTTCTGGAACCTGGGCAGCCTCAACGGTGCCAGCTATGCACGGCTGTGGCCGCTGCTGCTGATCACCGGGGCGGTGGCGCTGTGGTTGCCGCGTCGGGCCAGGGCCCTCAACGCGCTGCTGCTGGGCGAGTCCGAAGCGCGCCACCTGGGCTTCGAGGTGGAGAAGCTCAAGCGCGAGCTGGTGCTGTGCACGGCGCTGGGCGTCGGCGCCGCGGTGGCCGCTGCGGGCCTGATCGGCTTCATCGGCCTGGTGGTGCCGCACCTGGTGCGCCTGGTAGCGGGCCCGGACCACCGCGTCCTCCTGCCGGCCTCGGCACTGGCCGGTGCCAGCCTGCTGCTGTTCGCCGACCTGGCCGCGCGCCTGGTGCTGGCGCCGGCGGAGATGCCCATCGGCATCGTCACCGCGCTGATCGGCGCGCCCTTCTTCCTTTATCTGCTGCTGCGGGGGCGTCACTGATGCTGCGTGTCGAACAGCTGGAAGTGCACCGTGGCAGCACCGTGGTGCTGGCGGGCGTGGACCTGGAGCTGCGCCCTGGCGAGGTGCTCGGTGTGCTCGGCCCCAACGGCGCGGGCAAGAGCACCCTGCTCGGCGCATTGAGCGGCGAGCTGGCCCTGGCCGCCGGCCATGTCGGCCTGGAGAACCGCCCGCTCGCCGAATGGACCGGCCCGCAGCGCGCCCAGCGCCTGGCAGTGCTGCCGCAGAGCTCCACTCTGAGCTTCGGCTTCCGTGTCGAGGAAGTGGTCGGCATGGGCCGCCTGCCCCACGCGACGGGGCGGGTGCGGGATGCCGAGATCATCGCTGAGGCCCTGGAGGCGGCCGATGCCGCGCACCTGGCCGGGCGCAGCTACCTCGCGCTGTCCGGCGGCGAGCGCCAGCGCGTGCACCTGGCGCGGGTGCTGGCGCAACTGTGGCCGGGCGCCCAGGGGCAGAACCTGCTGCTGGACGAGCCCACCTCGATGCTCGACCCCCTGCACCAGCACACCACCCTGCAAGCGGTGCGTGATTTCGCCGGGCGCGGCGCGGCGGTGCTGGTGATCCTCCATGACCTGAACCTGGCGGCGCGCTACTGCGACCGCCTGCTGCTGCTCTGCGACGGGCGCCCCCATGTGCTGGGCTCGCCCGACGAGGTGCTGCAACCCGAGCCGCTGAAGGCCGTGTTCGGCCTCGACGTGCTGGTGCAGCGCCACCCGGAACGCGGGCATCCACTGATCGTCGCGCGCTGAACGAACCCGAGGAGTCCATCCATGCGCCTGCTTCTACTGCTCGTCATCGCTTCCTTGGCGGCTTGCCAGTCCGCCCCGCCCTTGCCGCAGTGGCAGAGCCCGGAGGCCCGCCAGCATGCCGATCTCGGTGTCATCCGCGACCTGCGCAGTGGCCAGACCCTGAGCCCCCGGCAATTGCTCGACCGCCTCGCCGCGGCGCCGCGCGTGCTGATCGGCGAGCAGCACGACAATCCCGACCACCATGCCCTGCAGCTCTGGCTCCTGCAGGCGCTGGAGAGCCGCCGCAGCCAGGGCAGCCTGCTGCTGGAGATGCTCAACCCCGACCAGCAGGCCAAGGTGGATGCCGTGCACGCACGCATCCGCTCCGGCGCCGGCGAGGGTGAGCTGGAAAGCGCGCTGGCCTGGCAGAAGAACTGGGACTGGGCGCTGTACGGCCCGATCGTCCGTCATGCGCTGGAGCAGCCTTACCCGCTGCTGGCGGCGAACCTGGATCGCAGCGAGATCATGCGCATCTATGGCGAGCAGCCGGCACTGAGTGGCCGGGCCTCGACCACGGCCACCGTCCAGGGCGCCTTGCGCGAGCAAATCCGCGAGTCCCATTGCGGTCTGCTGCCGGAGAGCCAGTTCCCGGCCATGCTCGCCGTGCAGCAGCAACGCGACCGGCGCATGGCCGAGCGCCTGCTGGCCGCCCCGCAACCGGCGCTGCTGTTCGCCGGGGCCTTCCACGTACGCCGCGACCTGGGCGTGCCGCTGCACCTGGCCGATCTCGGTGCGGGGGAGGGCAGTGCGGTGCTGATCCTCGCCGAGGCCGGCAAGACCGTGGAGCCGGGGACTGCCGACTACGTCTGGTACACCGCCGCGCTGCCGGCCAGGGATCACTGCGCCGAGCTGCGCGAGCAGATGAAGGCGGCTCAGTGATCCGAGTCGATGATCACTTCCTCGCCCAGCGCGCCGTTTTCCGGTAGCGGCTGGTTGGTCGAGGAGGCGGCGCGCATCACCCGCACGCCACGGATGCCGGCGTCCCGCGCCGAGCGGATGTCGCTGTCCGAGTCGCCGTAGTAGAGCGCGATGCCCTGTTGGCGGATGAATGCGGCCTTCTCCGGGCCGGACGAGAAGATCACCGGGTTCATCGCCTTGATGGCGAAGGTCTGCCGGAGGATCTCGCTGAGCTTCTCCCCGGGCGTGTTCGGCCGGCCGGTGATGAAGAAGATGCGGTCGCCGCGGGCCTGGTGCAGGTCGATCAGCCTGCGCCCCACCTCCTTGGGCAGCGAGTAGCGGTCGCAACCGCCGTTGGTTTCCTGCCAGAAGCGCATGTCGTGCAGGTAGGCGTCGCTGCCTGGCGAGTACTTCTGCTTGCCGTGGTAGAAGCAGGGGCTGGAAAACAGCAGCGTGTCGTCGATATCGAAACCGACGCTGATGGGCGTGCGCCCCGACAGGCTCTCGCCTATCTCCTCGACCGAAACCCAGTGCACCTCCGAAGGCAGTATTTCCCCCGCCAGCAAGGTGGCAGGGAGGGTTGTCGCTACGGCCAGGGCCAGGGCGTGGATCGTCTTGCGCATTGCGTACTCCGTCGATGGGTTGCTCGTCGGTTGGCTAGCAACCGGCATGCCGCCACGGGCCCGGAAGGGCTTCCGGCACGGGCTGCGGCGGCCCCCATGAAACCTGACGGAGATGACAGGTTGATAAATTGTCGGACGATTTCCGTCTGATCCTGTCTGTTGAGACAACTTGGTGCGGGCTTTTCCTGGAAGTCGCCAGATTGGGGCATCCACAGGTGTGACCGGATCGACACTCAGAGGCCGGGAGCCTCTGCTGCGGGCCATGCAAATCAAACGCTTATTTCAATACTGATTGTGAAGTCAGTTTCTGGCACGCTCCGTGCTGTCATCAAAGCGTTACATGAACTCGCCATCATTCGCGCCAATCCTGCGTTGATGGTCAGGATCAAATGAGGGCAGGTTGCGGCCGCCCATCGCTGATGACTGTGGGAGGTTGTGTCCTCATGCGTAGCTGGGACGTTGCGAAGAAGAAGAAGGCCCACATCGAGATCATCCCGATGATCGATGTGATGATGTTCCTGCTGGTGTTTTTCGTGCTGGTGAGTCTCAACGTGATTCCCGCCGTGGGCATCAAGACCCAGTTGCCGACGGCTGCCCATGCCCAACAACTGAAACCGCAGAACAAGGCGGTGATCACCCTGGGGCTCGACGAGAAGCTGCAACTCGACGGCCAGGATGTGAGCGAGAACCTGCTGGTCGAACAATTGAAGTCGCTGGAAAGTTCGGCCGAGAAGTTGGTCATCATCATCAACAGCGACCAGGGCGTGGAAGTGAAACGCCTGGTGGCGGTGATGGACCTGCTCAAGGGCAATGGCTTCTCTTCCGTTTCCATCGCCACGCGCAAATCCTGACGCCATGTTTCCTATCTATAGAACTCGCAAGTTCATTGCGTGTGTGCCGGCGGCTTGCCTGCTGCTCGTGTTCGTTTATTCCGCCAGTTCGCAGAGCCTGCAGATGAAACCCAGGTACGACGACAGCGCCGTGGAAGTCGCGCTGGTGGACCCGGCCGACTTCCTGCCGCCACCGCCCGAGCCGGAACCCGTGGTGGAAGCGCCGCCGCCGGAACCCGAGCCGCTGCCCGAACCCGAGGTCGAGGAGCCGGTGGTGATCGAGCCGCCGAAGCCCAAGCCCGTTCCCAAGCCGGTGCCCAAGCCTGTGGTGAAGCAGGTCGAGAAGCCCAGGCCGCAGGTGGTCAAGCAGGAACCCAAGCCCGCGCCGCCCGTGGTGGCCAAGGCCGCGCCGGCACCGGCCCCGACGCCCGCGCCGGCCCCGGTAAGCGTGCCGGTGGCACCGCCGCAGCCGCGCGTCGACAGCGCGGCGCTGGAGGGTGTGTACACCGCCGCCCTGCGCAAGGAGCTGGAGAAATACAAGCAATACCCGCGTGGTCGCGAGGCGTCGTTGCAGCGCCCCGAAGGCAACGTGGTGGTCTGGCTGTTGGTGGACCGAGTGGGGAATGTCCTGGATGCGGGCATTGAAAGCAAGGCAACGAACATGTTGCTGAACAAGGCTGCACAAACAAGTTTGCGTCGATTGGAAAAAGTTTCGCCGTTCCCGAGCGAAGCCTTCCAGGGAAAAGACAAACAGCGATTTACCGCGACCTTTAGTTACAACGTCGAGTGATCAAGTACCCATAACTAATCAAATAAACGAAGGCGTTCCTTTTTATCGAGGAGTTTGGTCCGTGAAGTTTAATACGTTATTTGCAATGTTCCTGGCCGCTGGCCTGGGGGGATGGACGATGGCGGCCCTGGCGGCTGACGAGTCCGGCAGTTCCGTTGACGTGGGCAAGGTGAAGGTCACCGGGCAGAACCTGGGCAATGGCCAGATGGTGGTGGAGAGCGCGCCGAAGTCGCGTTCTACCGTGACCAAGGAAGCCCTGGAGAAGATGACCGCCACCGGCAACGCCATCGACAAGCTCAAGTACACGCCAGGGGTCAACGTCTCCAGCGACGACTCCAGCGGCCTCAGCGGTTTCAACTTCACCATGCGCGGGATGAACTCCGATCAGGTCGGCGTTTCCCTCGATGGCATCCCGGTGAACGATTCGGGCAACTACAACCTCTACCCGAACCTTCTGGGCGACCCGGAGAACCTCGGCGAAGTGTTCGCCACCCAGGGTTCTTCCGAGATCGACGCGCCGCACATCGGCTCCTCCGGCGGCAACATCGGCCTGGTGACCCTGCGTCCCGAGAAGGACTTCGGCGTCTTCGGCAAGCAGACCCTCGGCAGCAACAACCTGCGCAAGACCTTCGTGCGCCTGAACACCGGCCAATACAACGGCTTCAGCAACTACATCTCGGCGTCCCACACCGAGGGGGACAAGTGGCGCGGCGAAGGCGTGCTGCGTGCCGACAAGGTCACCCTCAACAGCCTGTTCGAGGATGGCGAAGGCAACTCCCTGAATGCGGTGATCAACTACCACAAGCAGGAAAACTACAACTACTCGAACCCCAGCAAGGCTCAGTTCAAGACCTACGGTCGCGACTTCGACTACCTGGACGACCCGCGCTACAACAGCAACGGCAAGATCATGACCGGCAGCGGCAGCTCGGTGAACGGCGTGACCCGTGGCACCGGCTACTCGGTGCTGATGCGCAACCCCTTCGAGAACGTCACCGCCTCGCTGACCGGCCGCTTCCAACTGCGTGACGACGTGCTGCTCACCGTGGCGCCCTACTACTACTGGGCCAACGGCGGCAGCTTCGGCAGCTTCACCGGCCCCTACTCGCTGAACCGCGGCACCACCAACACCGGTGGCAACTACAACCTGGGCAACCTGCCGACATCGGGCCAGCTGAACGCCGACGGCACGCCCAACAGCGGCCTCTATTACCGGCCTTCGATCACCGAGACCTGGCGCCCCGGCATCAACACCAGCATCAAGTGGGACATCAACGACGAGCACAGCTTCAGCACCGGCTACTGGTACGAGCGCGCCCGCCAGCGCCAGACCCAGCCCTTCGTGCCCCTCACGCCCGATGGCAAGCCCGTGGATATCTGGGCCGGCTACCACGACTCCGAGCAGGCGCGCGACGCCAACGGCAACGTGATCCAGGGTCGCAACTACTTCACCGTGACCCCGGCGCACAAGCTGTTCGCCCAGGACGTCTGGTCGGTGACCCCGGACCTGACCCTGACCGCCGGCCTCGCCTATGACTACTCCGAGCGCAAGGGCGACAACCGCGGCAGCCTCACCGAGAAGAAGGAGAAGCGCAACAAGACCTACCACGAGCTGCTGCCGAGCTTCAGCGCCCAGTACCTGCTCGACGACGAGAACCAGGTCTTCTACAACCTCACCCGCAACATGCGCACGCCGCCGAACTACGTGCTCTACAACAAGGGCGACTCCATCAGCCTCGAACCCGAGCTGAGCTGGAACCATGAGTTCGGCTGGCGCTACGCGGTCGAGGACATGGCCCTCAGCGCCACCCTGTTCTACCTGACCTTCGAGAACCGCCAGGTCTCCAGCCGCGACGAGGCCGGCGACTACGTGATGCTCAACGTCGGCAACGTGGTCAACCAGGGCCTGGAGCTGGAGTGGAGCGGCCTGCTGCCGCACAACTTCAACTACTACGCCTCCTACACCTATACCGAGGCCGAGCAGAAGGACAGCGTGCGCTACCGCGGCGTGGACCTGCCCACCGAGGGCAAGACCGTCGCCGGCGTGCCGAAGAACATGCTCAACCTGAGCCTGGGCTACGACGACGGCCTGTACTACGGGAACATCGTCGGCAAGTACGTCAGCCGCCAGTACGGCGACCTGACCAACGACGAAAGCATCCCCGACTACGCCATCGCCGACCTCAACCTGGGCGTGCACCTGCCGGTGCAGGGCACGGCGCTCAAGAGCGCGGCCGTGCGCCTGTCGGTGAACAACCTGTTCGACAAGGAATACCTCTCCGGCGTGCGCACCACCCAGTTCAACGCCGTGACCTACTCGCAGGGCAGTGCCTCGGCGTTCGGCAGCTCGCCGTACTACACCATCGGCGAGGAACGCACCGTTTCGGTCAGCTTCGAAGGCTCCTTCTAATCCACCCCGAAGTCCGCAGGGCCTTCGGGCCCTCCGGCACACCCGAGTTCGCTGGAGGTACCACATGAATATGGATCTGCTGCACGACATCACCTTCTACGTGATGTACGGCGCCGCCGCCCTGGCGGCCTTCATCGCCGTGGAGCGCGGCATCTTCTTCGCCTACAGCCTGCGCCAGGCGGTGAAGCTGGAAGCGGCGCTGGTGCCGAGCATGCACGGCATCGACGAGCTGCCGGCCGCGCTCAATGGCCGCCGCAGCCTGCCGCTGGAGATGATCGACCAGCTGTTCGAGCAGAAGGGCGCGGTCACCTCGCACAAGGATCTCGAAGACCTCAGCGAGTCCATCTACATCGCCACCCGCGGCAAGCTGATGCACGGCCTGTGGATCCTCGAGACCGTGGTCACCGCGGCGCCGCTGCTGGGCCTCCTGGGCACCATCCTCGGCATCATCGACACCTTCCGCGCCCTGGCCGAGGCCGGCGTCTCCGACCCGGGCGAAGTGTCCAAGGGCATCGGTACCGCGCTGTTCGCCACCGCGCTGGGCATCGCCATCGCCCTGGTCGCGATGATCTTCCACAACCACTTCCAGGACCGCGTCGAGCGCATCACCGACCACCTGAAGATCCTCCTGCTGCGCGCCGGCATGGGCACCGTGGTCCGCACGGCGGCGCCGGTCGCCAGCGGCCAGTTGCAGCCGGCCTGATGCGCGCAGGGGAGTCACGCATGTCCCGTTCCCTTGCCCGCAGCCGCGTGCTGGGCGCCCTCCTGCTCGCCGGCCTGGCCGGCTGCGGGCAGGAAGCCGCGCAGCCGGTGGCGGTGAACCTGGTGGCGATCAACGATTTCCACGGCTACATCCAGGGCAGCAGTTACCGCTACCCGGACCCGGCCAACCCCGGCAAGACGGCGTCGGTGAAGGCCGGCGGCATCGCCACGCTCGGCGGCATGCTGGCGGAGCTGCGCAAGCAGGACCCGCAACTGCTGTTCATCGGCGCCGGTGACCTGGTGGGCGGCAGCCCGCCGATCTCCGCCATGTGGGCCGACGAGCCCAGCCTGGAGGCGCTCAAGGCCATGGGCCTGCGCTTCACCGCCGTGGGCAACCACGAGCTGGACCTGGGCAAGGCCGAGCTGCTGCGACAGATCCGGGGCGGTTGCGAATCGCCACGCCCGGACAAGGCCTGCCGCTTCCGGGGTGAGTACGAGGGGGCCGGGTTCGACTACCTGGCCGCCAACCTGGTGGACAGCGCCAGCGGCAAGCCGCTGCTGCCGGCCTATCGCATCGAGGAGGTGAAGGGGGTCAAGGTGGCCTTCGTCGCCGCCATCCTGCGGGACGTCGCCAGCGTGGTCCGCCCCAGTGGCCTGGCCGGGCTCGAGGTGCGCGACGAGGCCGATTCGATCAATGCGCTGATCCCCGAGATCAAGGCCGCCGGTGCCAATGCCATCGTCGCCGTGGTGCACCAGGGTGGCAGCACGCCGGAGCCCTTCGACGCGCCCGCCTGCCAGCAACTGGGTGGGGACATAGTCGAGGTCGCCAAGCGGCTGGACCCGGCGGTGGACCTGCTGATCAGCGCCCACAGCCACCAGGGCTACCTGTGCCGGGTGGGCAGGCTGCCGGTCACCCAGGGCGCCTCCTACGGCCACCTGCTGACCCAGCTCACCCTGGAGGTGACGCCAGGCACGCACGAGGTGACCCGCGTCGAGGCCCGCAATCTGCTGGCCGACCCGGCGCGCTATGCGCCGGACGAGAAGCTCGCCGCGCTGCAGGGCGAGATCGAGGCGCGCAGCGCCGTGGTGCTGGCGCGGCCCATCGCCCGCCTGGCGGCCCCCGAAGTGCGTCGCGAAATGAACGAGGCGGGCGAGTCTGCCATGGGCGACCTGATCGCCGATGCGCAGCTCGCCGCGACCCGCTCGCAGGGCGCGCAGCTTGCGCTGATGAATCCTGGCGGCATCCGTGGCGACCTGGCACTGGAGCCGGGGCTGGAGACGGTCAGCTACTCCCAGGTGGCCGGCTCGCAGCCCTTCAACAACACCCTGCACCTGCTGACCCTGAGCGGCACCCAGCTGGTGGCGCTGCTGGAGCAGCAGTGGCGGGGCGGGGATGGCTTCACACCGCTGCAGGTTTCCTCGTCCTTCACCTACCAGTGGGATGCGGGCAGGCCGGCCGGGCAGCGCGTGCTGGTCGACAGCCTGCGCCTGGACGGCCAGCCGGTGCTGGCGGATGGGCGCTATCGCGTGGTGTCCAACGCCTTCCTGGCGGAGGGCGGCGACGGCTTCAGCCTGTTCCGCGAAGGGACGGAGCACCGCGACAGCGGGATCTCCGACCTGGACGCGCTGATCGACTACCTGGTGGCCCGGGACCAGGCCGGCACGCCGGCGGGCGAGGCCGGGGGCGCGGGGCGCATCCGCCGTGTGGATGTTGCGGTCAGTCAGCGGGAATAGCGGTTTGCGACAAGGAGGCGCCCGCATGACGGGCGCCCGATAACCATAAAGAAGGCGACCCAGAGTCCCGGACGGTACCCATGAACGATGTTGCTCGATCCGCTCTGTGCGAGCGGTTGTTGCCCCAGGCCATCGAGGCTGCGGCACGGACCTACAGCCCCTATTCCCGATTCCCCGTCGGGGCGGCGCTGCTCACCCATGACGGCCAGGTGGTCCTCGGCTGCAACGTGGAAAACGGCTCCTACGGGCTGACCAACTGCGCCGAGCGCAGTGCGTTGTTCGCCGCCATCAGCCAGGGCCATGCGCCGCGCAGCTTCAAGGCCTTGCTGGTGTTCGCCCCGCAAGTGCCTGTGATCAGCCCCTGCGGCGCCTGCCGGCAGGTGATCAGCGAGCTGATGGAGGCCGACTGCCCGGTGATCTGCTGCGGCAGCGACCCGGGCTCGACCCGCCTGTGGCGCGTCGACGAGCTGCTGCCCGGCGCCTTCGCCCTCTAGAACAACGACAAGAACGACGACGCACCTTCTTCCGGGGAATCCATTTCATGATCGGCATGCTCGGCATCCTGATGTTGCTGGTAATCGCGTACCTGTTGTCCTCCAAGCGCAGCGCCATCAACCTGCGCACCGTCGGCACGGCCTTCGTGCTGCAGGCGGGCTTCGCCGCCTTCGTCCTCTACGTGCCCTGGGGGCAGAACTCCCTGGCGGCCATGTCCCATGTGGTCAGCAGCCTGGAGGACAGCGCGACCAAGGGCATCGACTTCCTCTTCGGCGGCCTCAACAGCACGAAGATGTTCGATCTGTTCGGTGGCGGCGGCTTCGTCTTCGCCATCAAGGTGCTGCCGGTGATCGTGTTCTTCAGCGCCTTCATCGCGGTGCTCTACTACCTGCGCATCATGGACGTGATCATCTCGGTGATCGGCGGCGCCCTGCAGCGCGCCATGGGTACCAGCCGTACCGAGTCGCTCTCGGCCACCGCCAATATCTTCCTCGGTCAGACCGAGGCGCCGCTGGTGGTGCGCCCCTACATCCCGCACATGACCCGCTCCGAGCTGTTCTCGGTGATGGTCTGCGGCCTGGCCTCCACCGCCGGCTCGGTGATGATCGGCTACGCCAGCCTCGGCGTTGACCTCAAGTACCTGATCGCCGCGAGCCTGATGTCGGCGCCCGGCGGCATGCTCATGGCCAAGCTGATGGAGCCCGAGAGCGAGACCCCCCAGGACCGCCCGGACCTGATCGAAGGCTACGCCGACGACCGCCCGGCCAACGTGCTCGACGCCGCCGCCGCCGGTGCCTCCAGCGGCCTGCAGCTGGCGCTGAACGTGGGGGCCATGCTGCTGGTGTTCATCGCCCTGGTGGCGGTGCTCAACAGCCTGATGGGCTGGCTCGGCGGCTTCGTCGGCTACCCCGGCGTCACCCTGCAGCTGATCCTGGGCTACGCCTTCGCCCCGGTGGCCTGGCTGCTCGGCGTGCCCTGGGCGGAGGCGATCCAGGCCGGCGGCTTCATCGGCCAGAAGATCGTGCTCAACGAGTTCGTCGCCTATGTCGACTTCGCCCGCTACATCAATCCGATCCAGGCGTCGGCCGCCGGTGTCGAGGTGCTCAGCGCCCACACCCAGGTGATCGTCACCTTCGCCCTGTGCGGCTTCGCCAACCTGTCCTCCATCGGCATCCTGCTGGGCGGCATGGGGGTGATGGCGCCCAACCGGCGCAAGGACCTGGCCCGACTCGGGGTCCGCGCGATGATCGCCGGCACCCTGGCTAACCTGATGAGTGCGGCTCTGGCCGGACTGTTCGTTTCGCTCTGATCGAATCACTGCAATGGGGCGCCGGAATCCGCGCCCCTGGGGAATGTTCCGAATGACGCAATTGACGGATACCGAACTGGCCCGGATGGCCATCGGCCTGCTGGACCTGACTTCGCTCAACGAGGAGGACGACGAGGCGGCCATCGCCGCGCTGTGCCGGCGCGCCCTGACCCCCGCCGGGCGGGTGGCGGCGCTGTGCATCTACCCGCGCTTCATCGGCTTCGCCCGCCGTACCCTGGAGGCGCTGGGCGCCGGTGATCTGCGCATCGCCACCGTGACCAACTTCCCCCAGGGCGCCGATGACATCGCCGCCGCCGTGCGCGAGACCGCTGCGGCGGTACTCGATGGCGTGGACGAGGTGGACCTGGTCTACCCCTACCGCGCGCTGCTGGCCGGCGATGCCGAGCGCGGCCGCGAGATGGTCGCCGCCTGCAAGGCGGCCTGTGGCGAGCGCGTGCTGCTCAAGGTGATCCTCGAGACCGGCGAGCTGGGCGACCCGGCGCTGATCCGCCAGGCCAGCCGTGACGCCATCGCCGCCGGGGCGGATTTCATCAAGACCAGCACCGGCAAGGTGGCGGTCAATGCCACGCCCGAGGCGGCTGCGCTGATGCTCGGGGCGATCCGCGAGACGGGCGGCCGGGTGGGCTTCAAGCCGGCAGGGGGCATTCGTACCCTGGCCGATGCGCGCTGCTACATCGAGTTGGCGGCCGGTGAGCTGGGGCTGGACTGGGTGGATGCCCGGCACCTGCGCCTCGGCGCCTCCAGCCTGCTCGGCGACTTGCTGCGGGTGCTCGGCCAGGCCGAGCCCGCTGCCGCGCCGGAGGGTTACTGATATGTGGCTGGCGCAGGAAGTGATCCGTCGCAAGCGCGATGGGCTGGAGCTGGCGGGTGAGGATATCCGCCGCTTCGTCGAAGGCATCAGCGATTCCAGCCTCAGCGAGGGCCAGGTGGCGGCCTTCGCCATGGCGGTGTTGCTCAAGGGCATGAGCCTGGATGAGCGCATCGCCCTCACCACCGCCATGCGCGACTCCGGCCAGGTGCTGGAGTGGCAGCTGCCCGGCCCGGTGGTGGACAAGCACTCCACTGGTGGCGTGGGCGACCTGGTGAGCCTGGTGCTGGCCCCGCTGCTGGCGGCCTGTGGCTGCTACGTGCCGATGATCTCCGGGCGCGGCCTGGGGCACACCGGCGGCACGCTGGACAAGCTGGAAAGCATCCCCGGCTACTGCACCCGCCCCGACCCCGAGCGCCTGCGTGCGGTGGTGGCGGAAGTGGGCTGCGCGATCATCGGCCAGACCGCCGACCTGGCGCCGGCGGACAAGCGCCTGTACGGCATTCGCGACGTCACCGGCACGGTGGAGTCGGTGGACCTGATCACCGCCTCCATCCTGGCGAAGAAGCTCGCGGCCGGGCTCGACGTGCTGATCATGGACGTGAAGAGCGGCAACGGCGCCTTCATGAGCGACCCGCAGCAGGCCGACCTGCTGGCGCGCAGCCTGGTGGCGGTGGCCAATGGTGCCGGCGTGCGCACCCGCGCGGTGATTTCCGACATGAACCAGCCGCTGGCCCGCAGCGCCGGTAACGCCCTGGAAGTGGAGGAGGCCCTGGCCCTGCTCAAGGGCGAGGTGCGCAGCCCGCGCCTGTGGGAGGTGACCCTGGTGCTGGCCGAGGAAACCCTGGTGGCGGCCGGGCTGGCCGAGGATTGCGCCCAGGCCCGCGCGCACCTGCTGCAGGCCTGGCGCGACGGTGCTGCGTTGCAGCGCTTCAACCAGATGGTGGATGCCCTTGGCGGTCCCCGTGGGCTGCATCGCGAGCCCTGGCGCCACCTGCCCTGGGCGCCGGTGGTGCACCCGGTGCACGCCGAACGCGGCGGCATCGTCCAGGCGGTGGATACCCGCGCCGTCGGGCTCGCGGTGGTCGCCCTGGGGGGCGGTCGCAAGCGCCCGGAGGATGAGGTCGACCCGGCCGTGGGCTTCAGCGCGCTGGCGCTGCCCGGTGAGCGGGTCGGGGATGAGCAGCCGCTGGGGCTGGTGCATGCGCGGGATGCCGCCAGCGCCGAGCGTGCGGCGGCGGCCCTGCGTGCGGCCTACCAACTGGGCGACGGCGAGGCGAGTGTCGCCGAGCTGATCGGCCGGCGTTACTAGGAGCGGACCATGGGCAGAGCCTTGTTGCTGGTCCTCGACTCCTTCGGCATTGGCGCCACTGCCGATGCCGGGCGCTTCGGCGACCAGGGCGCCAACACCCTGCTGCACATCGCCGAGGCCTGCGCCCGGGGCGAGGCGGATGGCCCGCTGCGCCACGGCCCCTTGCGCCTGCCGAACCTGGAGAGGCTGGGGCTGGGCCATGCGGCGGCCGCCAGCGCGGGCGCTTACCCACCGGGCTTCGATCCCGGGGCGCCCGTCATCGGCGCCCACGGCCATGCCCGCGAGCTTTCCAGTGGCAAGGACACGCCGTCCGGCCACTGGGAGATGGCCGGTGTGCCGGTGCTGTTCGACTGGGGCTATTTCGCCGAGAAGGAGAACAGCTTCGCGCCCGAGCTGCTGGATGCGCTGATCGAGCGCGCCGGCCTGCCGGGCATCCTCGGCAACTGCCACGCGTCGGGCACCACCATTCTCGAAGCGCTGGGCGAGGCGCACCTGCAAAGCGGCAAGCCCATCTGCTACACCTCGGCGGACAGCGTGTTCCAGATCGCCGCCCACGAGGAGGCGTTCGGCCTGGAGCGGCTTTACGAGGTGTGCGAGATCGCCCGCGAGCTGTGCGATGACTGGAACATCGGGCGGGTGATCGCGCGACCCTTCGTCGGCACCCGTGCCCTCGATTTCCGCCGCACCGGCAACCGCCGCGACTACGCCGTGCCGCCACCCGCGCCGACCCTGCTGGACCGGCTGGTGGAGGCGGGCGGCCAGGTGTTCGCGGTGGGCAAGATCGGCGACATCTTCGCCCACCGGGGCATCAGCCGGCTGTACAAGGGCGATGGCAACGAGGCGCTGTTCGAGGCGACCTTGCAGGCCCTGGCCGAAGCGCCGGAGCGCAGCCTGGTGTTCGCCAACTTCGTCGATTTCGACATGCTCTTCGGCCACCGCCGCGACATCGCCGGCTACGCGCTGGCGCTGGAAGCCTTCGACCGCCGCCTGCCGGAGCTGCTGGCGGCGATGCAGGCGAGCGATGTGCTGGTGCTCACCGCCGACCATGGCTGCGACCCGAGCTGGCCGGGCAGCGACCATACGCGCGAGCACGTCCCGGTGCTGGCCTTCGGTGCCGGCATCACGCCCGGCAGCCTGGGCGAGCGCGGCAGCTTCGCCGACATCGGCCAGAGCCTGGCCCGCTTCTTCGACCTGCCGGCCTGCACCCACGGCGAGTCCTTCTTCAACCCTGAATCCGGAAACCCCTAGATGGCCACTCCCCATATCACCGCCCTGGCGGACGACTTCGCCGAAACCGTGCTGATGCCGGGCGACCCGCTGCGGGCGAAGATGATCGCCGACACCTACCTGACGGACGTCCGCCAGGTGAATGCGGTGCGCAACATGCTCGGCTTCACCGGCTTCTACCAAGGCCGGCGCATCTCGGTGATGGGCTCGGGCATGGGCATTCCCTCGCTGTCGATCTACGCCCATGAGCTGTTCAGCCAGTACGGCGTGCAGCGCATCGTCCGCGTCGGCAGCTGCGGCTCGCTGCAGGACGGCGTGAAGGTCGGCGACCTGGTGATCGCCCAGGGCGCGTCCACCGATTCGGTGGTCAACCGCAAGCGTTTCGGCGGCTTCGATTTCGCCGCACTGGCCGACTATCGGCTGCTGGAACGCACCGTGCGCCGCGCCGATGAGAGCGGGCAGCCGGTGCATGTGGGCAACGTCTTTTCCGCCGACCTGTTCTACGAGCCGGACCCGGCCTGGGCCCAGCGCATGACGCGCATGGGCGTGCTCGCGGTGGAGATGGAGGCCGCCGGGCTCTATGGCGTGGCGGCGGAGCTGGGGCGCCAGGCATTGGCGGTGCTGACGGTGAGCGACCACCTGATCAGCGGCGAGAAGCTAACGGCGGAGCAGCGGCAGGACGACTTCCACGACATGGTACGGCTGACGCTGGACGCCATGACCCTCGATCACTGAGTCATTTCCTTGCGCGTGGGTGCGACGTCCAGGCGCGCCCGAGGGCGCTTCTTGCCTGGGCATAGCCATTAGGGGGAAACATGCAGCACAACGGATTTCGTCGGGCCCTGGGCGCCGGGCTCCTGGTCGGCAGCCTGCTCTGGGGGGGCCAAGCGGGGGCGTGGGGCCAGCTCGGCCACGCGGTGGTGGCGGATCTCGCCGAGGCAGAGCTGACGCCAGCGGCCAAGGCGGAGGCCGATCGCCTGCTGGCGCTGGTGCGCCAGCAGCACCTCTCCGCCGTCGCCAGCTGGGCCGACAACCTGCGCAACATGCCCGACTTCCAGGCGCTCTGGGAGCAGACCCGCGCGCAGCACTACATCAACTACAAGACCGACGATTGCGCCTACCAGGCTGCGCGTGACTGCCCGGATGGCCAGTGCGTGGTGGCGGCCATCGAGCGCAATGCCGCGCTGCTGGCCGACCCGAAGGCGAACGACAACCAGAAGGTCATGGCGCTGATGTTCGTGGTGCACTTCGTGGGCGACATTCACCAGCCGCTGCACAACAGCTATCGCCTGGACAAGGGCGGCAACGACTTCCCGGTGGTGGTCGGCGGCCGCGACTACAACCTGCACGGCGTCTGGGACAGCTACCTGCTGGCCAGCCGGCGCCTGGACCAGGCGGCCTACACCGCCAGGCTGTCCGAGGACCTGCCGAAACCCGAGGCGGGTACGCCGGCGAGCTGGTCGGGCGAGTCCTGCGCCATCGTTCGTGACGATGACCTGTATCCGAAGGCCGGCGGCAGGAAGGCCTTCAAGCCCGATGCCTTCAAGCAGTCGAAGAGCGAGGAATGGGCGCGGCGCGGTACCCAGGGGGGCGAAGAGGACGGCGAGGCGAGTGGCAACCAGGACACCCTGGATCGTCGCTACCTGAAGAAATTCCTGCCGCTGGCCGAGCGCCGGGTGCAGGAAGCGGGCATCCGCCTGGCGCAGCTGCTCAACGCCACCCTGCCGGCGGGCACGCCGAAGAAGTGAGGCCCAGGCACGCGGGGCGAGGCGGGGGAGACGTTCTCACAGGCAAAAAAAGACCCGGCAAAAGTGCCGGGTCAATAACCGTGATTAGCCTGATGAGGAGATAATCTGAAGAGTCCGACTGCTTGGTCTCCCAGCTTACCGGCTGATCTCGCGACCAGTTGCGGTAATAATAACAATTCTCATTTCACTGTCAACGCTTTCTGCGAATTATTTTCATCTCGCCCGTCGAGGTGGTCTGTAAAGCACAAACCCCGGCACTTGGCCGGGGTTTGTGTTGGGGGGCGGAGGTCACTCCGCCGGCTTGGCCAGGCGTTGCTGGGTGACTTCCTTGTTCAGCAGGTCGATGCGGCGGGCCATGCTCTCGATCAGGCTGTGGGCGATGCGCGGGTTGCTCTGCATCAGGCTGAGGAACTGGTCCTTGGGGATCACCATCACGGTACAGGGCTCGCTGGCGACCACGGTGGCGCTGCGCTTCTCGCGGGTGAACACCGCCATGGCACCGAAGATCTCGTCCTTCTGCACGTCACCGACCTTCTGCCCGTCGACGAAGGCTTCGGCGTGCCCTTCGATGATGATGAACACGTGGTCGGCTTCGTCGCCCTGGTGGATCAGCTCCTCGCCGGCGGCGAAGTGCTGGAAGCCGGTGGCGGGGCGGATCTCGGGTTGCTTGAGGCGAGCGAGTGCGTCGGAGAGCAGGGCGGTGTGGCCGATCAGGTACTGGATGAACAGCTCCTGGCCCTTCTCGCTGCCGTAGATGTGCTTGAACACGTCACCACGGGCGTAGGGGACCAGGCTCAGCGGCTCGTCGCTGCGATAGCGGCAGCTGGGCAGCTCGATGCCCTGGCGCAGGCCGACCAGGTCGCCCTCCTGGAGGTAGAACAGCGGGCGTTCGTCGACCAGCGCATGCAGCAGGCCGTTCTCGATGAGGAACAGCTGGTTGCCGGGCAGCACCTTGGCCAGGTCCTCCACCGCATCGAGGCGCAGCGGCGGGCCCGAGGGCTCGAGCCCATCGAGCAGCTGGCCGGGAATGCTTTGCAGTCGGTTGATCAGCTGGTCGGCGTAAGCAGGTTGCTCCCCGAGTAGGTACATGACAGTAATTCCTTGAACTGGCTGGGCGGCTTGGACGCACGAACGTCCCTGAAACAATAGGGCGCATCGCCATCGCAGTAAATCCTATCTCGCCCAGGTTGTGAGCTAGCTCTTGTTGTTGGGTGGCAATGCGTCCAGCTGCCCGTTCAGTTCCGCCTTGTGCCCGGGCGAGAGGTCGTTCCAGTGCACGTCCAGCAGGGCGCCTTCTATGGCGTAGAGCAGCACCTTGGACGCGCGGAACCCGCGGGCGCGGACGGCGCGGTAGGCGCCCACCGCACCGAGGCGGCGCAGGTCGGAGGCGCTGTGGATGCCCACCGCGTGCAGCCACTGTGCCGAGGTCTTGCCGAGGTTCTTCAGGTGTTGCAGTTCGTCGTTCATCCAGCCTCCTTGCGATGGTGGGGCGCGAAGGATCATTCCCGGTCGATTCGAGCAAGTGTAGCGGCCATCTGATACTGCGTAGCCGGGTGACTGCCTCCCTGCCCGGCGCCAATCGCGGCTTGCCCCTGCCTTCGGTTTCCTGCGGAGCTTGCGCCCGGGTATCAGCGTAGACGCCATCCGTGCGGGCGCGACCCGCCGGGGGCCGATCCTCGGTCGGGTGAGGCCCGCAGCCGGTGCGGGGCGCTATTTGTGGGTGTTGTAGCGCAGGCGGGTGCCGAAGTTCACCGACATGAGGATTTCGTCGGCCGCCAGTTCGGTGGGGAAGTAGGCGCCGGATATCTGCGCGTGGGCGAGGCTGGCGCCTTCGAGACTGGCCTCGCGCAGGTCCAGGCCTCGCAGGTCGGAGCCCCGGAAGTAGGCACCGGTGAAGTCGATGCGTGCGGCGTCGAGGCCTCGCAGGTCGAGGCCGCGGAAATCGCCCGAGGCCATGTCGACCGGGCCTTCCTTGGGCTTCTGTGCATTGAAGCCGGCCACATCGTCATTGTGCAGCAGGCGGTAGAGGGGGTTGTCGAGCTGGTGGGGGGCTGTCATCGCTACTCATCCGGTGAGAGTTCACCGGGAGTATAGAAGCCGCGGCGAGCACTGCCCGCCGCGCTGAGGGGGAGACGCGGCCGATCAGAGGCCGGGCAGGTGCTGGCGAATGCGCTCGACCAGGCTGTCGAGGCTGCTGGCATCGTGGGTGTCGATGCGCTTGCTGTGGGTCTGTTCCTCGGCGGTCAGGGCTTCGCGGCTCGCCTGCTGGGCATGCACCACCTCCAGCGTGGCGTCGGAGGGATCGCCCCCTTGCAGTTTGCGCTGCTCCAGCCAGCCGGCGATGACGGCATCGGGGGCCTGGCAGTCGAGGATGACGACCGGGGTGCCGACCTGTTCGGCGACGTCCTGCGCAGCCTGGCGCTGGGCCTGCTTGAGGTAGGCGGCGTCGATCACCACCGGGAAGCCGGCGTGCAGGACGGTTTCCGCCAGCTGGTGCAGGTGCTGGTAGGTGCGGGCGGTCGCCTCGGCGCTGTAGATACCGCTGTAGAGGTCGTTCTGTTCGCCCTGCTGCTGGCCGAACAGGCGCTTGCGCTCGACGTCGGAGCGCAGGCGGATGGCGCCGAGGGCCTCCACCAGGCGCAGGGCGACATGGCTCTTGCCGACGGCGGAAACACCGTGGGTGATGGCGAGGAAGCGCGAGGGGATGGCGCTGTAGCTTTCCGCCAGGTTGGCGTAGTTGCGGTACTGGCGCAGGGTGGCGGCCTGCTGCACGGCGTCGCTCTGGTGCGCCAGGCTGAACAGGGCGATCTTGGCGCGGACCAGGGCGCGGTAGGCCTTGTAGAAGTTCAGCACTTCCAGGCCCTTGTAGTCGCCGGTCTCTTCCAGGTAGCGGCTGATCAGGCGACGGGACAGCGACTTGAGGCCGCGATCCTCGAGGTCCATGGCCAGGAAGCCGATGTCGGCGTAGACGTCGGTGAAGCGGAAGGGCTCGTTGAATTCGATGCAGTCGAACAGCACCACTTCGCCGTCGATCAGGGTGGCGTTACCCAGGTGGATGTCACCGTGGCATTCGCGGATCGAACCGTTGTTCTTGCGCTCGGACAGCAGCGGCAGCAGGCGCTCGTAGCTGCTCCGGGCCCAGGCTTCCAGCGCGTCGAGCTGTTGCAGGTCGGCCTTGTTGCTGAGCATCGGGCGGATCTGGTCGAAGTTCTGCTGCACCGGCGCCATGACCATTTCCGGGGTGCCCAGCGGGTGCTCGACGGCGACCTGGGGGGACTGCAGGTGGAACTGGGCGATCTGCACCGCGAGGGCGTCGATGTGCGCCGGGGTCAGTTCGCCGCGTGCCTGGACCTCGCTCAGCAGGTTGGCCTGGGGGAACTGCGCCATGCGGATGGCGAACTCGATGGCGGGGCCTTCGCCGCCCAGTCGCGGGGCCGCCTCGCTGCCGGTGATGGGCAGGACGTCGAGGTACAGGTCATGGGTGAGGCGCTGGTTGAGGCGCACTTCTTCACCGCAGAAGCGCTCGCGGGCTTCCAGGCTGGTGAAGTCGAGGAAGCCGAAGTTAACCGGCTTCTTGATCTTGTAGGCATAGGGGCCGGTGAGCAGGACCCAGGAAATGTGCGTTTCGATGACCGTGAAGCCTTCCACAGGATGCGGGTAAAGGGCGGGGTCTTGCAGGGCGGCAATCAGTGCTTGGCTCACGGTCTTTCCTTGCTGGAGATGCTGGCAGAGCGGGGCATTATGGCCGCTGTGCACCACTCTGCAAACCGTCAGGAGGCGCCTTCTGGCTGTGGACAAAGTGCGTATAATGCGCCGCCATGACCCGTTCCCGATCCCCCCGCTCCCGTAAAAAGCCCCGCTCCAGCGGCCTCCGTACCCTATTTGGCTGGGGCTTGAAGCTCGGCCTCGTGGGGCTGGTGGTGCTGGCGGGATTCGCCATCTACCTGGATGCCATCGTCCAGGAGAAATTCTCCGGCAAGCGCTGGACGGTTCCGGCCAAGGTCTATGCACGGCCGCTGGAATTGTTCGTGGGCCTGAAGCTGGCCAAGGATGATTTCCTCAAGGAACTCGATGCGCTGGGCTACCGCCGTGAAAGCGCCGCCAATGGCCCGGGTTCGGCGTCCGTTGCGGGCAGCGCCGTGGAACTCAACACCCGTGGCTTCCAGTTCTACGAAGGCCCCGAGCCTGCGCAGCGGATCAAGGTGCGCTTCTCCGGTGACTACGTGGCCGGCCTGACCCAGGCCAACGGTGGCAACCTGGCCGTGGCACGCCTCGAGCCGTTGCTGATCGGCGGTCTCTACCCCGCCCACCACGAGGACCGTGTGCTGATCAAGCTGGACCAGGTCCCTGCCTACCTGGTGGAGACGCTGGTGGCGGTGGAGGATCGCGAGTTCTTCAACCATTGGGGTGTCTCGCTCAAGTCCATCGCCCGTGCCATCTGGGTCAACGCCACTGCCGGCCAGCTGCGCCAGGGCGGCAGTACCCTGACCCAGCAGTTGGTGAAGAACTTCTACCTGACCAACGAACGCAGCATCAGCCGCAAGGCCACCGAAGCCATGATGGCGGTGCTGCTGGAGCTGCACTACGACAAGCGCGAGATCCTCGAGGCCTACCTCAACGAGGTGTTCCTCGGCCAGGACGGCCAGCGCGCCGTGCACGGCTTCGGGCTCGCCAGCCAGTACTTCTTCAGCCAGCCGCTGTCCGAGCTGAAGCTGCATCAGGTCGCGCTGCTGGTGGGCATGGTCAAGGGGCCGTCCCAGTACAACCCGCGTCGTAATCCCGAGCGCGCGCTGGAGCGCCGCAACCTGGTGCTGGACCTGCTCGCCGAACAGGGCATCGTCACGCCGGAAGAGGCGGCCGAGGCCAAGGCCAAGCCGCTGGGCGTGACCCAGCGCGGCAGCCTGGCGGACAGCTCGTTCCCCGCGTTCCTCGACCTGGTCAAGCGCCAGCTGCGCCAGGATTACCGCGATGAAGACCTCACCGAAGAGGGGCTGCGCATCTTCACCAGCTTCGACCCGATCCTGCAGCTGAAGGCCGAATCCGCGCTCGACGAGACGTTCAAGCGCCTGGCTGGCCGCAAGGGGGTCGAGGAGGTCGAGTCCGCGATGGTGGTGAGCAACCCGGAAACGGGTGAGGTCCAGGCGCTGGTGGGCAGTCGTCAGCCGCGCTTCGCCGGCTTCAACCGCGCGATCGACGCCGTGCGCCCGATCGGTTCGCTGGTCAAGCCCGCGGTGTATCTCACCGCCCTGGAGCGCCCCAGCCAGTACACGCTGACCAGCTGGGTGCAGGACGAGCCCTTCTCGGTGAAGGGGCAGGACGGCCAGGTGTGGACGCCGCAGAACTATGACCGCCAGGCGCACGGCAGCATCTACCTGTATCAGGGGCTCGCCAACTCCTACAACCTGTCGACCGCCAAACTGGGTCTGGAACTGGGCGTGCCGAACGTGCTCAAAACCCTCGAACGGCTGGGTGTTTCACGCGAGTGGCCGGCCTTCCCGTCGATGCTGCTCGGTGCTGGTGCGCTGAGCCCGATGGAAGTGGCGACCATGTACCAGACGCTGGCCAGCGGGGGGTTCAATACGCCCTTGCGCGGGATTCGCAGTGTGCTGACCGCCGAAGGCGAGCCGCTCAAGCGCTACCCCTTCCAGATCCAGCAGCGCTTCGATCCGGGCGCCATTTACCTGGTGCAGAACGCCATGCAGCGGGTAATGCGCGAGGGGACCGGGCGCTCGGTGTATACCCAGCTGCCCAGCTCGCTGAACCTGGCCGGGAAGACCGGGACCACCAACGATTCCCGTGACAGCTGGTTCGCCGGCTTCAGCCAGGATCTGCTGGCTGTCGTATGGCTCGGCCGTGACGACAATGGCAAGACGCCGCTCACCGGCGCCACCGGTGCGTTGCAGGTGTGGACGAGCTTCATGCGCAAGGCCGATCCGCTGCCCCTGGACATGCCGATGCCGGATAACGTGGTGCAGGCGTGGATCGATCCGCACAGTGGCCAGGGCTCGGATTCCAGCTGCCCGGGTGCGGTGCAGATGCCGTATATTCGCGGCAGCGAGCCGGCGCCGGGCCAGCCATGTGGAATGGGTGCGCCAGTGGACTCGGTGATGGACTGGGTCCGTGGCTGGATGCAATGAACCAAGAGGATCTGATGTGAATAAAGGGTGGATTCCTGTCCTGACCGTTGCGGTCATGCTGACCGGCTGTGCGACTCCCCAGCGAAACGCCATTCCGGTGGTCGATTCCGGTGGCCCGATGTCCGAACAGGAAGAGGGCGCCGGCGGCGGATACCGTGCCCCGGTCGCCGCACAGCAGCCGCAGTACGACGCCCAGGATGCTGGCGTGGTGGTGATGGTGCCGGGTGCCAGTGGCAGTTCCGCCCAGGCGATGCCCGCCCCCAGCGCGCCCATCAGCGGTTCGATCAGCACCGGCCCCATCACGCCCGGCCCGATCATTCCGGGGGCTTCGAGTTCCGCGCCGCTTTCCACCGGCAGCTACAGCATGCCCTCCGCGCCGAGCGGTATCCCCAGCAGCGGCAGCCTCGCGGCCGACGAGCAACTGGATGGCCCGGTCCTGGCGTTGCTGACCACCGCCCAGCAACAGCAGAGTGGCGGTGATCTCAACGGTGCCTCTTCCAGCCTGGAGCGTGCCCAGCGCATCGCGCCTCGTGAGCCGCAGGTGCTCTATCGCCTCGCCGAGGTGCGCCTGGCCCAGGGTGATGCCGCCCAGGCCGAGCAGCTTGCCCGCCGTGGTCTCAGCCTTTCGAATGGTCGCCCTGCATTGCAGGCTGGCCTGTGGGAGCTGGTCGCCAAGTCCCGTGAGCGCCAGGGCGATCCGTCAGGTGCCGCCCAGGCACGCCAGCGGGCCAAGGTCAGTTCCTGATGGATCCGCGCCTTTCCGATGTGGCCGATCAATTGCTGCTGATCGAGCGTGAGTTGCGTGTGCTCGGTTGGTGGGCGGAGGTGCCTCCGAGCGAGGAGGCGCTTTCCAGCCAGGAGCCGTTCTGCGTCGATACGCTGGCCTTCGAGCAGTGGCTGCAGTGGATTTTCCTGCCGCGGATGAAGCTCATCCTGGAGTCGGGGCGTGATCTGCCGCAAGCGTCGGGCATTCGCCCCATGGCCGAGATGGCCTATCGCGAGCGCCCCGTCGAGGTGCGTTCGTTGCTGGATGCGCTGGGTGAGTTCGATCGTTTGATCGGATGAGGTGTCGCTGCGGCGTTGGGTGCGCCGCAGCAATCTTCGGTCAGTTGCAGTTTTCGTCTATCGCCTTCTTGGCTTCAGCGATCTTGGCCTGCCGCTCTTCCTCGGACAGGCGACGTATTTGGCCCCCTTCCTCTACTCGCAGGCGCGGGTTGTTCTGCAGCTGCGCGAGATTGGTGCGCGTGGTGTCGCAGTACTTCTTGCGCTCGGCTTCCTGCTTGGCGACGTCGGCCTTGACCTTCTCGTCGATGGCCTTCTGTTTCTCGTCGCTGCCGGCGTTCGCCGGGGCGGCCGGCTTGGCGGGCTCGGCCTTTTCCTCGGCCTTCGGCTGGACGGGGTAGGGGTTCTCGAAACTGGGTTTCACTTCCTTGGGTTGCGCAGTGCCGGTGCTGATCGACTTGGCGTCCTGGCCCTGCGGCGGCTGGGCACCGAAGTGGGTGACACCCTGCGCGTCCACCCATTTGTAGACCTGGCTGGCCATGGCGGAACTGCCCAGGGCGAGCAGCAGGCTGCCCGTGAGAATGATGCGACGCATGCTATTTCCTTGTGATCGATCGTGACCTGGCAATTACTATAACCAAAACCCGCCTATCGTCATCCTGCTGCGTGTCACAGCCCCGTGATCGAAGAAACACGCACGGATTGCTTGACTTGTCCCTCTCCAATCCGAAGAATCCACGGTTCGCTGTGTCAGTGGGCCGGCCGCAAGTCGGTAGCTGCCATAGTCGATGAGGTGCATACCCGCGCCGACCTGTTACACCCGCAACGCGTTACCTCGCGCTGGGTGGGAAAGCCCCGCAACAACTCTCAGGGGCCGCCCCGATGCTTGCTCAGTCAGTAGCTGACGTAGTCCGACTACCCGTCGTTCACGTGACTACTTGCAAGCAAACCTATTCAGGCCGTCCGGTCGCGGGCGGTTTACTGGCGTTATAGAGGTGATCAACGTGGAGCTTTTATCTGGCGCTGAAATGGTCGTCCGCTCGTTGCGTGACGAAGGCGTTAAGTACATCTACGGGTACCCGGGTGGTGCCCTCCTGCATATCTACGATGCCCTGTTCAAGGAAAGTGACGTCACCCATATCCTGGTGCGCCACGAGCAGGCTGCTACCCACATGGCCGACGGCTACGCGCGTGCCACCGGCAAGCCCGGCGTGGTGCTGGTGACTTCCGGCCCTGGCGCGACCAACGCCATCACCGGCATCGCCACTGCCTACATGGACTCCATCCCCATGGTCGTGCTGTCCGGCCAGGTGCCGAGCGGCATGGTGGGCACAGACGCCTTCCAGGAAACCGACATGGTCGGTATCTCCCGTCCGATCGTGAAGCACAGCTTCATCATCAAGCATCCTTCGGAAATCCCCGAAGTGATCAAGAAGGCCTTCTATCTCGCCCAATCCGGCCGCCCCGGCCCGGTCGTGGTCGATATTCCCAAGGACATGGGCGATCCGACCCAGAAGTTCGAGTACAGCTACCCGAAGAAGGTCAAGCTGCGCTCCTACAGTCCCGCCGTTCGCGGTCACTCCGGCCAGATTCGCAAGGCGGCCGAGATGCTGCTGGCTGCCAAGCGTCCGATCCTGTACGCCGGTGGCGGCGTGATCATGGGCGGTGCTTCCGAGCCGCTGACCGAACTGGCCAAGATGCTCAATGTGCCGGTGACCAATACGCTGATGGGCCTCGGTGCCTATCCTGGGATGGATCGCCAGTTCGTCGGCATGCTCGGCATGCACGGCAGCTACACCGCCAACCTGGCGATGCACCACGCCGACGTGATCCTGGCTGTAGGCGCACGTTTCGACGATCGCGTGATCAACGGCGCGAGCAAGTTCTGCCCGAACGCCAAGATCATCCACATCGATATCGACCCGGCTTCGATCTCCAAGACCATCAAGGCCGACATCCCGATCGTAGGGCCGGTGGACAGCGTTCTCACCGAGATGGTCGCCATCCTCAAGGAAATCGGCGAGACCCCGAACAAGGAGACTGTCGCCAGCTGGTGGAAGCAGATCGAGGAATGGCGCGGTGATCGTGGCCTGTTCCCCTATGAAATGGGCGACGGCAGCATCATCAAGCCGCAAACCGTCATCGAGACGCTGTGCGAAGTCACCAAGGGCGATGCTTACGTGGCGTCCGACGTGGGCCAGCACCAGATGTTCGCCGCGCAGTACTACCGCTTCAACAAGCCCAATCGCTGGATCAACTCCGGCGGCCTCGGCACCATGGGCTTCGGCTTCCCCGCCGCCATGGGCGTGAAGCTCAACTTCCCGGATGCCGACGTGGCGTGCGTGACCGGTGAAGGCAGCATCCAGATGAACATCCAGGAGCTGTCCACCTGCCTGCAGTACGACTTGCCGGTGAAGATCGTCAACCTCAACAACGGCGCGTTGGGCATGGTCCGCCAATGGCAGGACATGCAGTACAACAGCCGTTATTCGCACTCCTACATGGAGTCGCTGCCGGACTTCGTCAAGCTGGTTGAAGCCTATGGCCACGTTGGCATGCGCATCACCGACCTGAAGGATCTGAAGCCGAAGATGGAAGAAGCGTTCGCGCTGAAGAATCGCCTGGTGTTCCTCGATATCCAGGTCGATCCGAGCGAACACGTCTACCCGATGCAGATCCGGGATGGCGCCATGCGCGATATGTGGCTGAGCAAGACGGAGCGGACCTGAACATGCGACACATCATTTCCCTGTTGCTGGAGAACGAACCCGGTGCGCTGTCCCGTGTCGTCGGCCTGTTCTCCCAACGCAACTACAACATCGAAAGCCTGACCGTCGCGCCCACCGAGGATCCGACCCTGTCGCGTCTGACGCTGACCACCGTTGGCCAGGACGAGGTGATCGAGCAGATCACCAAGAACCTCAACAAGCTGATCGAAGTGGTCAAACTGGTGAACCTGTCGGAGAGCGCTCACATCGAGCGTGAACTGATGCTGGTGAAAGTGAAGGCCACCGGCGCCCAGCGCGCCGAGGTCAAGCGCACCACCGACATCTTCCGTGGGCAGATCGTCGATGTGACCAGTAGCGTCTACACCATCCAGCTGGCCGGTACCTCCGACAAGCTGGACAGCTTCATCCAGGCGATTGGCACTGCATCGATCCTCGAGACCGTACGCAGTGGCGTGACCGGCATCGCCCGGGGCGACAAGGTGCTGAGCATCTGATTGCTGCCCAGTGAAAACCCCGCCTGGTGCGGGGTTTTTTATTGCCTGGGTTACTGGCGGCGATTCCAGAAGGCTGCGATCAGTGGGTCCTTCAGGCGCTTTTCCAGGGCGAACAGGCCGATGTCATAGGCGGTCAGTGGCGGCTGGATGTCATAGATGCGGATGCGCGCTGTCAGGGGGCTGTTGTCGAGCACGATCTGCGGAACCACGCCGATGCCGAACCCCAGGCTCACCATGCTGACGATGGCTTCGTTGCCGGCCACTTGCGCATAGATCCGCGGCTTGATGCTGTGGCTTTTCAGCCAGCGCTCGGTGCGGGTACGCGCCAGGCCTTCTTCCGAGAGGATCATCGGCACGTCTTTCCAGCTCTGCGCCGTGGGCTCCTTCAGCTGCTCCTCCGTCAGTAATTGAGGAGATTGGGGGCCGATGAAGCGCAGTTCCGAGCGGGTGATCGACTGGAAGTCGACGCCGGCTGGCAGGTTATCGGGGCGGGCGCCGATGGCGAGGTCCTCCAGCCCCTGTTGCACCCGCTCGACCGCCTTTGCGGGGTCGCCGGTGTGCAGCTTCATTTCGATGCGAGGGTAGTCCTGGCGGAAGCTGCTGAGGATGTCGTAGAGGAAGCTGTAGCTTGCGGTCACCGAGCAATACAGGGAGAGCTCGCCGTGCAGGTCGGCCTGATCCTGCATGAAGCGCTGGCGGATGGCTTGCCAGCCGCTGAGTACTTCACTCGCGTATTCGCGGAACTGTTGCCCTTCGCGGGTCAGTTGGACCGAGCGATTGTCGCGAACGAACAGCGGCGCGCCGACCTCGTCTTCGAGTTGCTTGATGCTTCGGCTGAGCGCGGAGGGGCTGACGTGCTGCTCGCGGCTGGTCTTGCCGAAGTGCAGGTTGTCTGCCAATGAAAGAAATAGCCTGAGTGCGTGGCTGTCCATGAGTGTTTCGAATATCGGCACATGACGTTGCGAATATATCATTTTACGCAATGGGACGGATCGCTTAATGTGGCTCCGTCGCGGTGTGCGCACCCATCCCTTTCGTTTTAGAAGAGCCAGGAACATGAAAGTTTATTACGACAAAGACTGTGACCTCTCGATCATCCAGGGCAAGAAAGTAGCCATCATCGGCTACGGCTCCCAGGGTCACGCTCATGCCTGCAACCTGAAGGATTCCGGTGTCGACGTGACCGTCGGCCTGCGTCCGGGCTCCGCCACCGTCGCCAAGGCCCAGGCCCATGGCCTGACCGTGAAGAGCGTGCCGGAAGCCGTTGCCGCCGCTGACCTGGTCATGATCCTGACCCCCGACGAATTCCAGTCCAAGCTGTACAAGGAAGAAGTCGAGCCGAACCTGAAGAAAGGCGCCACCCTGGCCTTCGCTCACGGCTTTGCCATCCACTACAACCAGGTCGTACCGCGTGCCGACCTCGACGTGATCATGATTGCGCCGAAGGCCCCGGGCCACACCGTACGTTCCGAATTCGTCAAGGGCGGCGGTATCCCTGACCTGGTCGCCATCTACCAGGACGCTTCCGGCAATGCCAAGAACGTCGCCCTGTCCTACGCCTGCGGCGTTGGCGGCGGCCGTACCGGCATCATCGAAACCACCTTCAAGGACGAGACCGAAACCGACCTGTTCGGTGAGCAAGCCGTTCTCTGCGGTGGTTGCGTCGAGTTGGTGAAAGCCGGTTTCGAAACCCTAGTCGAAGCTGGCTATGCGCCGGAAATGGCCTACTTCGAGTGCCTGCACGAGCTGAAACTGATCGTCGACCTCATGTACGAAGGCGGTATCGCCAACATGAACTACTCGATCTCCAACAACGCCGAGTACGGTGAGTACGTGACCGGCCCGGAAGTCATCAACGCCGAGTCCCGTCAGGCCATGCGCAACGCTCTGAAGCGCATCCAGGACGGCGAGTACGCGAAGATGTTCATTCAGGAAGGTGCTTCGAACTACGCGTCGATGACCGCCTACCGCCGCAACAACGCTGCTCACCCGATCGAGCAGGTTGGCGAGCGTCTGCGAGCGATGATGCCGTGGATCTCCGCCAACAAGATCGTCGACAAGACCAAGAACTGAGGTCTTCGACGCTCGAGAAAAAACGCGGCTACGGCCGCGTTTTTTCATGGCGCTCCCGCTTCTGGTATAAAGCCTGATCACCGGGGACGTGACGCGAACCTGCCAGTTGCATCCCGGTCAAATTCATTCGCATACCCCGCAAGGATGTCGTTCATGAGTGACCGTCCCGAAGAGCCGAACGAGGCTCCTGACGCCGAAAGCCTGCTGCCGATCGACGAGCATGTCGAAGAGGGGCACGATGATGAAGGGCGAAAGGTCCGTCATCGTGGCATCTACCTGCTGCCCAACCTGTTCACCACCGCGAACCTGTTTGCCGGTTTCTACGCGATCATCAACGCCATGAACGGCAACTTCTCGGTCGCTGCAGCCACCATTTTCGTTGCCATGGTGCTCGATAGCCTCGATGGTCGTGTCGCGCGCCTGACCAACACCCAGAGCGCCTTCGGTGCCGAGTACGACTCGCTCTCCGACATGGTCGCCTTCGGCGTTGCCCCGGCTCTGCTGGCGTTCGAGTG
Source organism: Pseudomonas tohonis (assembly GCF_012767755.2). Lineage (NCBI taxonomy): Bacteria > Pseudomonadati > Pseudomonadota > Gammaproteobacteria > Pseudomonadales > Pseudomonadaceae > Pseudomonas > Pseudomonas tohonis. Next base: position 5,679,086 of record NZ_AP023189.1, on the reverse strand, counting down.
GGCCTTGAGCGGGCTCAACAGCGTAGGTTTGACCGTGGCATTCATCTATGTGGCCGGGGCCGCGCTGCGCCTCGCGCGTTTCAACACCCAGATCGGCAAGGCCGACAAACGCTATTTCATCGGGCTGGCCAGTCCGGCTGCCGCTGGAGTGGTTGCGGGAACCGTATGGGCGTTCAGCGACTTCGGCATCAAGGGTTCGAACATGTCTTTCATCGTTGCGCTGCTGGTAGCGGCCGCAGGCATGTTGATGGTCAGCAACGTCAAGTACTACAGCTTCAAGGACCTGGACCTGAAGGGGCGCGTACCGTTCGTGGCCATCCTGGTCGTGGTGCTGGCGTTCGCAGTGGTCTTCAGTGATCCGCCGCGTATCCTGTTGCTGATCTTCCTCGCTTACGCAGCGTCCGGCCCGGTGCAATACTTGCTGCAACTGCGTCGCCGCCAACGCGTCGAGTGATGTAATTTCCGCACGGCTCCGCAGTCTATTGGGCAACCCATGCCGTAACTGTGGAGCCGTCATGCTGATCCGAATTCCCGCCGCGTCCTCTTCTCGCGAGGACGAAGTCACTCCTGAAGCCATCTACCTGTCTCGCCGGACCTTCATGGCGGGAGCTGGTGCTGCCGCTGTGCTGTCATCCCTGCCCGTCAATGCCGCAGGCTCTACATCAGCCTATGCCGATGTAGAGCCTGCGGCTGCACCTGACTGGTTCACGGGCAAGTTGCAGGATGCGCGCTGGCAAGCCATGACTGCTGCAGGCGAGGCGGTGACGCCGTTCAAGGATGCGACCCACTACAACAACTTCTATGAGTTCGGTACCAACAAGGGGGACCCGGCCCGCTATGCCGACAAGCTCAAGGTCGAGCCCTGGCAGGTGAAGATCGATGGCGAGGTCGGCAAGCCTGGCACCTACTCGATAGAAGACCTGGTTAAGCCCCATCAGTTGGAGGAGCGTATATACCGGCTGCGTTGTGTGGAGGGGTGGTCGATGGTCATTCCCTGGCTGGGCTTTCCCCTGGCCGAACTGCTGCGGCTCGTGGAGCCGACCGGGAATGCGAAGTTCGTGCGCTTCGAGACGCGCTTGGCTCCAGAGGAAATGGCCGGCGTGCGCTCCGGGTTCTCGCTGATCGATTGGCCTTATATGGAAGGGCTGCGCATGGATGAAGCGATGCATCCCCTCACCTTTATAGCCGTGGGCATGTATGGGCGGGTCTTGCCCAACCAGAACGGTGCGCCCCTGCGTCTTGTCGTGCCCTGGAAGTATGGGTTCAAGAGCATCAAGTCCATCGTGCGCATCAGTCTTGTGGCCGATCAGCCCAAGACAACCTGGGAGACTATCGCCCCTGACGAATACGGCTTCTATTCCAACGTGAATCCGGAAGTGGACCATCCCCGTTGGAGCCAGGCGCATGAGCGTCGCCTCCCCAGTGGCCTGTTCAGCCCCAATGTGATCCCGACACGCATGTTCAATGGCTATGACGAGGTCGCACCTCTGTATAGCGGTCTCGACCTTCGGAAGTTCTACTGATGCGTTATCGGTTGTGGCGTGTCGTGGTTTTCCTGTCGGCGATGGTTCCGCCTTCCCTGTGGCTTTACCAAGCCTGGATCTTCGATCTGGGGCCTGATCCGGGGAAGGCTCTGGTCGATCAACTTGGTCTGGGGGCGCTTTGGCTGCTATTCATCACGCTAGGTATGACCCCGTTGCAGAAACTGACGGGGTGGGGCGGCTGGATTGCAGTGCGCCGGCAGTTGGGGCTTTGGTGCTTTACCTATGCAGTTCTACATATCAGTGCCTACGCGGTGTTTCTGCTTGGGCTGGACCTGGGTCAGTTGACGAAGGATCTGAGCAAGCGCCCCTACGTTATTGTCGGTGCACTGGCCTTCACAATGTTGCTTACGCTGGCCGTGACGTCGAACCGCTTCAGCATTCGTCGACTTGGCAAGCGCTGGAAGCTATTGCATCGGCTCATTTATCCGATCCTTGGGCTGGCCTTGCTGCATATGCTTTGGGTCGTACGCGCGGACATGGCGGAATGGGCCGGCTATGCAATCGCTGGAGGTATTCTCCTGGCGCTTCGGATGCCGATGGTTTCGAGGAGGCTTCCGCGCCTGTTCTCGGGCCCTACAGACAAGATGACGAAAAGATTTCAATAAAGTGTTGACGTGCCGTTTCGTATCCCTATAATGCGCACCACTTCCACAGCGGAATCCAAGAAAAATCTCTTGTAAATCAAAAGGTTAAGTAATTGGAGGGTGGTCAGGCCAAGGTTTGATCGGTGCGGTGGAAGGGTGGTGCCAGGCTGGTTAAGGCATCGCCAGTTTCGCTCGGATGACTCCGGAAGAAACTGAAAAAGAGGTGTTGACAGCGAGTTTGAACGCTGTAGAATTCGCCTCCCGCTGATGTGAAGCGAAAGAATCACTGAAGCGCAAGTTGTTGAGTAGAAAGAAAAAATTCTTCGAAAAACAGCTTGACAGAAAGAAAGGCTGCTGTAGAATGCGCGGCCTCGGTTGAGACGAAAGACTTGATCGAAATTGCTCTTTAACAACTTGAATCAAGCAATTCGTGTGGGTGCTTGTGATGTAAGACTGATAGTCGACTGATTATCAGCAACACAAGTAACACTCGTGAATTCGAGAGTTTATTTGCGATTGCTGAGCCAGGTTTAGGGTTTTCTCAAAACCCAAGCAGTATTGAACTGAAGAGTTTGATCATGGCTCAGATTGAACGCTGGCGGCAGGCCTAACACATGCAAGTCGAGCGGATGAGTGGAGCTTGCTCCATGATTCAGCGGCGGACGGGTGAGTAATGCCTAGGAATCTGCCTGGTAGTGGGGGACAACGTTTCGAAAGGAACGCTAATACCGCATACGTCCTACGGGAGAAAGCAGGGGACCTTCGGGCCTTGCGCTATCAGATGAGCCTAGGTCGGATTAGCTAGTTGGTGAGGTAAAGGCTCACCAAGGCGACGATCCGTAACTGGTCTGAGAGGATGATCAGTCACACTGGAACTGAGACACGGTCCAGACTCCTACGGGAGGCAGCAGTGGGGAATATTGGACAATGGGCGAAAGCCTGATCCAGCCATGCCGCGTGTGTGAAGAAGGTCTTCGGATTGTAAAGCACTTTAAGTTGGGAGGAAGGGCAGTAAGCTAATACCTTGCTGTTTTGACGTTACCGACAGAATAAGCACCGGCTAACTTCGTGCCAGCAGCCGCGGTAATACGAAGGGTGCAAGCGTTAATCGGAATTACTGGGCGTAAAGCGCGCGTAGGTGGTTCAGCAAGTTGGATGTGAAAGCCCCGGGCTCAACCTGGGAACTGCATCCAAAACTACTGAGCTAGAGTACGGTAGAGGGTGGTGGAATTTCCTGTGTAGCGGTGAAATGCGTAGATATAGGAAGGAACACCAGTGGCGAAGGCGACCACCTGGACTGATACTGACACTGAGGTGCGAAAGCGTGGGGAGCAAACAGGATTAGATACCCTGGTAGTCCACGCCGTAAACGATGTCGACTAGCCGTTGGGATCCTTGAGATCTTAGTGGCGCAGCTAACGCGATAAGTCGACCGCCTGGGGAGTACGGCCGCAAGGTTAAAACTCAAATGAATTGACGGGGGCCCGCACAAGCGGTGGAGCATGTGGTTTAATTCGAAGCAACGCGAAGAACCTTACCTGGCCTTGACATGCTGAGAACTTTCCAGAGATGGATTGGTGCCTTCGGGAACTCAGACACAGGTGCTGCATGGCTGTCGTCAGCTCGTGTCGTGAGATGTTGGGTTAAGTCCCGTAACGAGCGCAACCCTTGTCCTTAGTTACCAGCACGTTATGGTGGGCACTCTAAGGAGACTGCCGGTGACAAACCGGAGGAAGGTGGGGATGACGTCAAGTCATCATGGCCCTTACGGCCAGGGCTACACACGTGCTACAATGGTCGGTACAAAGGGTTGCCAAGCCGCGAGGTGGAGCTAATCCCATAAAACCGATCGTAGTCCGGATCGCAGTCTGCAACTCGACTGCGTGAAGTCGGAATCGCTAGTAATCGTGAATCAGAATGTCACGGTGAATACGTTCCCGGGCCTTGTACACACCGCCCGTCACACCATGGGAGTGGGTTGCTCCAGAAGTAGCTAGTCTAACCGCAAGGGGGACGGTTACCACGGAGTGATTCATGACTGGGGTGAAGTCGTAACAAGGTAGCCGTAGGGGAACCTGCGGCTGGATCACCTCCTTAATCGAAGACATCAGCTTCTTCATAAGCTCCCACACGAATTGCTTGATTCACTTGCGAAAAGCGATTGGGTTGTTAGACCCGAGAGTAAGACGATTGGGTCTGTAGCTCAGTTGGTTAGAGCGCACCCCTGATAAGGGTGAGGTCGGCAGTTCGAATCTGCCCAGACCCACCAATTGTCATGGGCGTGGCAGGTCTTCGAGGGGCCATAGCTCAGCTGGGAGAGCGCCTGCTTTGCACGCAGGAGGTCAGGAGTTCGATCCTCCTTGGCTCCACCATCCACTCTGAAATCGCTGAAAGCTCAGAAATGAGTGCCTTGAGAATGGCATTGATTTCTGGTCTTTGCGCCAGAACCGTTCTTTAAAAATTTGGGTATGTGATAGAAGTAGACTGATTAATCTCTTTCACTGGTGATTAATCAAGTCAAGGTAAAATTTGCGAGTTCAAGCGCGAATTTTCGGCGAATGTCGTCTTCACGTTAGAGACAATAACCAGATTGCTTGGGGTTATATGGTCAAGTGAAGAAGCGCATACGGTGGATGCCTTGGCAGTCAGAGGCGATGAAAGACGTGGTAGCCTGCGATAAGCTTCGGGGAGTCGGCAAACAGACTTTGATCCGGAGATCTCTGAATGGGGGAACCCACCTAGGATAACCTAGGTATCTTGTACTGAATCCATAGGTGCAAGAGGCGAACCAGGGGAACTGAAACATCTAAGTACCCTGAGGAACAGAAATCAACCGAGATTCCCTTAGTAGTGGCGAGCGAACGGGGACTAGCCCTTAAGCTTCTTTGATTTTAGCGGAACGCTCTGGAAAGTGCGGCCATAGTGGGTGATAGCCCTGTACGCGAAAGGATCTTAGAAGTGAAATCGAGTAGGACGGAGCACGAGAAACTTTGTCTGAATATGGGGGGACCATCCTCCAAGGCTAAATACTACTGACTGACCGATAGTGAACCAGTACCGTGAGGGAAAGGCGAAAAGAACCCCGGAGAGGGGAGTGAAATAGAACCTGAAACCGTATGCGTACAAGCAGTGGGAGCCCACTTTGTTGGGTGACTGCGTACCTTTTGTATAATGGGTCAGCGACTTATTTTCAGTGGCGAGCTTAACCGAATAGGGGAGGCGTAGCGAAAGCGAGTCTTAATAGGGCGTCTAGTCGCTGGGAATAGACCCGAAACCGGGCGATCTATCCATGGGCAGGTTGAAGGTTAGGTAACACTGACTGGAGGACCGAACCGACTACCGTTGAAAAGTTAGCGGATGACCTGTGGATCGGAGTGAAAGGCTAATCAAGCTCGGAGATAGCTGGTTCTCCTCGAAAGCTATTTAGGTAGCGCCTCATGTATCACTGTAGGGGGTAGAGCACTGTTTCGGCTAGGGGGTCATCCCGACTTACCAAACCGATGCAAACTCCGAATACCTACAAGTGCCGAGCATGGGAGACACACGGCGGGTGCTAACGTCCGTCGTGAAAAGGGAAACAACCCAGACCGTCAGCTAAGGTCCCAAAGTTATGGTTAAGTGGGAAACGATGTGGGAAGGCTTAGACAGCTAGGAGGTTGGCTTAGAAGCAGCCACCCTTTAAAGAAAGCGTAATAGCTCACTAGTCGAGTCGGCCTGCGCGGAAGATGTAACGGGGCTCAAACCATACACCGAAGCTACGGGTATCACGTAAGTGATGCGGTAGAGGAGCGTTCTGTAAGCCTGTGAAGGTGAGTTGAGAAGCTTGCTGGAGGTATCAGAAGTGCGAATGCTGACATGAGTAACGACAATGCGAGTGAAAAACTCGCACGCCGAAAGACCAAGGGTTCCTGCGCAACGTTAATCGACGCAGGGTTAGTCGGTCCCTAAGGCGAGGCTGAAGAGCGTAGTCGATGGGAAACAGGTTAATATTCCTGTACTTCTAGTTACTGCGATGGAGGGACGGAGAAGGCTAGGCCAGCTTGGCGTTGGTTGTCCAAGTTTAAGGTGGTAGGCAGAGTGCTTAGGTAAATCCGGGCGCTTAATGCTGAGAGCTGATGACGAGTCGTCTTTTAGACGATGAAGTGGTTGATGCCATGCTTCCAGGAAAAGCTTCTAAGCTTCAGGTAACTAGGAACCGTACCCCAAACCGACACAGGTGGTTGGGTAGAGAATACCAAGGCGCTTGAGAGAACTCGGGTGAAGGAACTAGGCAAAATGGCACCGTAACTTCGGGAGAAGGTGCGCCGGTGAGGGTGAAGGACTTGCTCCGTAAGCCCATGCCGGTCGAAGATACCAGGCCGCTGCGACTGTTTATTAAAAACACAGCACTCTGCAAACACGAAAGTGGACGTATAGGGTGTGACGCCTGCCCGGTGCCGGAAGGTTAATTGATGGGGTTAGCGCAAGCGAAGCTCTTGATCGAAGCCCCGGTAAACGGCGGCCGTAACTATAACGGTCCTAAGGTAGCGAAATTCCTTGTCGGGTAAGTTCCGACCTGCACGAATGGCGTAACGATGGCGGCGCTGTCTCCACCCGAGACTCAGTGAAATTGAAATCGCTGTGAAGATGCAGTGTATCCGCGGCTAGACGGAAAGACCCCGTGAACCTTTACTGTAGCTTTGCACTGGACTTTGAGCCTGCTTGTGTAGGATAGGTGGGAGGCTTTGAAGCGTGGACGCCAGTCTGCGTGGAGCCATCCTTGAAATACCACCCTGGCATGCTTGAGGTTCTAACTCTGGTCCGTCATCCGGATCGAGGACAGTGTATGGTGGGCAGTTTGACTGGGGCGGTCTCCTCCTAAAGAGTAACGGAGGAGTACGAAGGTGCGCTCAGACCGGTCGGAAATCGGTCGTAGAGTATAAAGGCAAAAGCGCGCTTGACTGCGAGACAGACACGTCGAGCAGGTACGAAAGTAGGTCTTAGTGATCCGGTGGTTCTGTATGGAAGGGCCATCGCTCAACGGATAAAAGGTACTCCGGGGATAACAGGCTGATACCGCCCAAGAGTTCATATCGACGGCGGTGTTTGGCACCTCGATGTCGGCTCATCACATCCTGGGGCTGAAGCCGGTCCCAAGGGTATGGCTGTTCGCCATTTAAAGTGGTACGCGAGCTGGGTTTAGAACGTCGTGAGACAGTTCGGTCCCTATCTGCCGTGGACGTTTGAGATTTGAGAGGGGCTGCTCCTAGTACGAGAGGACCGGAGTGGACGAACCTCTGGTGTTCCGGTTGTCACGCCAGTGGCATTGCCGGGTAGCTACGTTCGGAAGAGATAACCGCTGAAAGCATCTAAGCGGGAAACTCGCCTCAAGATGAGATCTCACTGGGATCTTGAATCCCCTAAAGGGCCGTCGAAGACTACGACGTTGATAGGTTGGGTGTGTAAGCGCTGTGAGGCGTTGAGCTAACCAATACTAATTGCCCGTGAGGCTTGACCATATAACACCCAAACAATCTGACGATTGTTGTTATAAGGTGAAGTCGACTTAGCCGAAAATTGGCCAGAACTTGCAAAGCCTTATCACATACCCATTCGGGGTCGCGTCCCAGACGATACCCCAACCGAATTGCTTGACGACCATAGAGCGTTGGAACCACCTGATCCCATCCCGAACTCAGTAGTGAAACGATGCATCGCCGATGGTAGTGTGGAGTTTCTCCATGTGAGAGTAGGTCATCGTCAAGCACCTATACCAAACCCCCGACCTTCGCAAGAAGGTCGGGGGTTTGACTTTGCGCCTGAGAAAATCGGCCGGCTGATGAGGGGCACCTGTAACGCCGGGCACCGCTCGAAGTGCGGGCATTGCGATCCATCCGGTGCGCCATGGCATCGCGTGTAGCGCCACGGCGATGTGCCTGGGCAGCGGGCAGACCGAAGGACTGCCATGCCGGTGCCTGCCGCGATCGCTTCATTGACCCGCTCTCAGCCCTGAAAGAGTCCACGGACTGAAGTCCGGGCTACCGATATATTCAGGCTGGCATTCCCAGCCTGTTTCGAACCTGTTAATGGCAAATCGGGTCACAGTCAGACAGACCCTTTGCGGCTGCGCTCGTCTAGAATAGGCGCGAATTCACATGAGCCCCCTGTATGCCTGACTCGGCCGATCCCCGCCCGTTGTCCGAACGTCCCCTTGAGGAGTTGGTTGCCTGCCCAGAGTGCGACCTGCTGATGCATCGCCAGCCCGTCGAAGAGGAGCACAAGGCCTGCTGCCCCCGTTGTGGTTACGAGATCATCGTCCACCGCGCTCATATGGAGCGCCGTGCCCTTGCCCTCGTTTTGACGGCCCTGATGCTCTACGTCCCGGCGAACTTCCTGCCGATCATGAAGCTCAACCTGCTCGGCCAGACCACCCAGGACACCATCTGGAGCGGCGTGCTCGGCCTCTATCACAGTGGCATGGATGGCGTGGCCGTCCTGGTCTTCCTCTGCAGCATGGTCATCCCGCTGCTCAAGCTGCTCTGCCAACTGGTCGTGCTGCTGTGCATCCGCTGGCAGGTGATGCAGGGGCTCGGCCTGTACCTTTATCGCCTGTATCACCACATGCGCGAATGGGGGATGCTCGAGGTCTACCTCATGGGCATCCTCGTCAGCATCGTCAAGCTGATCGACATGGCCGACCTGCACCTAGGGATCGGACTCGCCTGCTTCATCGGCCTGCTGCTGTCCCAGGTCTGGCTGGAAGTGACCATGTCACCGCACCAGGTCTGGGACTCCCTCGACGCCGGAGGTCATGCCAGTGAGAGCGCTTGATGCCGGCATCCTCGTCTGCAGCGATTGCCACCAGCTGAACCGTCCCGATCAGGACGACGACGCGCCCTGCTGCACCCGCTGCGGCTCGCGCCTCCACGAGCGCCGGCCGAACAGCCTGATCCGCACCTGGGCACTGCTGCTCACCGCCACCATCCTCTACATCCCGGCCAACGTACTGCCGATCATGACGGTCAACTTCTTCGGCAACGGCTCGCCCTCCACCATCATGGAAGGCGTGATCGAGCTGATCCACGCCGACATGCTGCCCATCGCCCTCGTGGTCTTCACCGCAAGCATCCTCGTGCCCACCTTCAAGCTCGTCGGCATCGCGTTGCTGTTGTATTCCGTACAGCGGCACCAGCCGATGTCGGCGCGCCAGCGCATCCTCATGTACCGCTTCATCGAATGGATCGGCCGCTGGTCCATGCTCGATATCTTCGTCATCGCCATCCTCGTGGCGCTGGTGAACTTCGGCAACCTCGCCAGCATCGAGGCCAACCCCGGAGCGGCCGCCTTCGCCAGTGTTGTGGTCCTGACCATGACCGCCGCAGTAACCTTCGATCCCCGACTGATCTGGGACAACACCGATATGGACGACGAGAATGGCTGACCTGCCAAAGCCCAAGACGAAGAAAACCACCAACTGGTCCGCCATCTGGGTCCTGCCCCTGATCGCCCTGGGCATCGGCCTGTGGCTGGGCTGGAAGTCGATGAACGACGCCGGTATCGACATCAAGATCTACTTCGAAAACGGCGAAGGCATCCAGGTCGGCAAGACCCAGCTCATGTACAAGGGCATCCAGGTCGGCAAGGTCACCGACCTGCACGTCAGCGATGACATCAATGGCGTCGTCGCCACGGTCGAAGTGCTCAAGGAGGCCGAGCCCTACCTGAGCAAGGAAACCCGCTTCTGGCTCGTGCGTCCGCGTGTATCGCTCGCAGGCGTCACCGGCCTGGAGACCCTGGTCTCCGGCATCTACATCGCCATCGACCCGGTGAAGGGCGAGCCCGAGCGCAAGTACCACGCGCTGTCCGAGCCGCCGCCGCTCTCCGACAACCTGCCCGGCCTGCACCTCACCCTCAAGGCCGAGCGCCTCGGCTCCCTGGAGCAGGGCAGCCCCGTCTACTACCGGCAGATCCAGGTCGGCCAGGTGAAGAGCTACCAACTGGCCGAAGACCAGCGCACCGTCGAGATCAAGGTGCACATCGAGCAGCCCTACGCCCAGCTCGTGCGCAAGCACACGCGCTTCTGGAACGCCAGCGGCCTCAACGTCACCGCCGGCCTGTCCGGGGTGAAGATCCGCACCGAGTCGCTGCTCAGCATGGCCGCCGGCGGCATCGCCTTCGCCACGCCCGAGAACCGGCAGGACAGCCCGCCCACCGACTCCACCATCCCCTTCCGCCTCTACGACGGCTTCGAGGCGGCCGAGGCGGGCCTCAAGGTCATGCTGCGGATGGAAGACGTCAGCGGCCTCAACCCGGGCAACACCCCGGTGATGTACAACGGCGTCCAGGTCGGCACCCTCAAGAAGCTCGACATGGACAAGAACTTCGCCGGCGCCACCGCCGAGCTGACCATGGAGCCGCGCACCGAGGAGTTCCTCGTCGAAGGCACCGAGTTCTGGACGGTCAAGCCCTCCATCTCCCTGGCTGGCATCAGCGGCATCGAGGCCCTGGTCAAGGGCAACTACATCGCCGTGCGCTTCGCCAAGAGCGGCACCCCCACCCGCGAGTTCACCGCCCGGCCGAAGGCACCGCCGCTGAACACCGACGCCCCCGGCCTGCACCTGGTGCTCACCAGCGACAAGCTCGGCTCGCTCGATGTCGGCAGCCCCATCCTCTACAAGCAGATGCGCGTGGGCAGCGTGCAGAGCTACCAGCTCTCCCGTGACCAACAGCGCGTCGTCGTCGGCGTCCACATCGAGCCGGAGTTCGCCAAGCTGGTCAACGAATCGACCCGCTTCTGGAACGTCAGCGGCGTCAGCATCAAGGGCGGCCTCTCGGGCGTCGAGGTGAAGAGCGAGTCGCTGCAGACCCTGCTGGCCGGTGGCATCTCCTTCAGCACGCCCGACTCCAAGGCCACGCCGGTGACCAAGCCGCGCCGCTTCACCCTCTACGACAACGAGAACCTCGCCCTCGGCAAGGGCACGGTGATCGAAATCCGCATGCCGCAGGCCGATGGCCTGCGCGAAGGCACGCCGGTGCGCTTCAAGGGGCTGGATGTCGGCAGCGTCGAACGCATCGCCCTGGCCGATGACCTAGCCGGCGTCGTGGTCAGCGCGCGCATCACCGAAGCCACCGACCGCATTGCCCGCGCCGGCAGCCAGTTCTGGGTGGTCAAGCCCGAGCTCGGCCTGGTGCGCACCGCCAACCTCGATACCCTGGTCAGCGGCCAGTACCTGGAAGTGCAGCCCGCCTCCGCCAAGGGGCCGCTGCAGACCACCTTCACCGCGCTCACCGAGCCGCCGTCGGTCATCGCCCGCGAGGAAGGCCTGCGTATCGTCCTCAGCACCGCTCGCCGCGGCTCCATCAAGCCCGGCGTGGTGGTCAGCTACCGCGAAGTACCGGTAGGCAAGGTGGTGCGTTTCGAACTGGGCAAGACCGCCGACCGCGTCCTCATCCACGTCCTCATCGAGCCGCGCTACGCCTCCCTGGTGCGCAGCGGCACGCGCTTCTGGAACGCCAGCGGCGTGGGCATCGACGCCGGCCTGTTCAAGGGCGTGAAGGTACGTACCGAATCACTGGAAGCGCTGATCGAGGGTGGCATCGCCTTCGCCACCCCGGACAACGACCAGATGGGCGCACCGGCCATTCCCGGGCAGACCTTCGCCCTGCATGACGAACTCAACGAGGAATGGCTGAAGTGGGCGCCGAAGATCACCCTCGAGAAATGATCCACCCCGCATGAAAAAGGGCCGCATCTGCGGCCCTTTTTCTTTTCTGCGGCTTCGACTCACGCCGGCTCGGCTTCCTCGCTCGCGGCAGGTGCCTGCCGGCTGGGCTGCTCGCGACGCTTGATGAACTTCCAGTCCGCCTCGTCGATGTAGATGCCGTTGGGGCCGCTGCCACCTTCCAGGTCGATGGCCACGTCGGCCGAAACCTGCGGCTTCACCGACGCCAGGATGGGCGTGAAGCCCAACTGGGCGCTGGTCTCGATCAGCGCCTGCTGGTTGCGCTCGTCGATGTCCGCCGCCTCGTCCAGGTAGTAGGGCAGACGGATGCGGCCGGCCTGCTCGCGGTCCATCAGGTGCAGCAGCAGGTACATGTTGGTCAGCGCCTTGATGGTCATGGTGGTGCCGTTGGAGGCGGCGCCATCGATGTCCGTGTGGATGATCGGCTGGCCATGCACCTTGGTGATCTCGAAGGCCAGCTCGAACAGGTCCTTCAGGCCCAGCTGGTTGCCGTTGGCGGCGACCAGGCGCGCCAGGTACTCCTTGGCCTCCTCGTTCTTCGCGTCCTGCTCGGAGGATTGCGACAGGTCGAACACCGACAGGGTCTCGCCTTCCTCGTACTGGCCAGCGCTGTGGATGATCTGGTCGATGTGGCGCAGCGCATCCTTGTTCGGCGCCAGCACGATGCGGAAGCTCTGCAGGTTCGACACCTGGCGCTTGTTGATCTCGCGGTTGAACAGCGCCAGCTGGTGTTCCAGGTTGTCGTAGTCGCTGCGGATGTTGCGCAGGGTACGGGCGATGTCGGTGACCGCCGCGCGGCGGGCCTTGGCGAGGGTCAGGGCCTCGTCCTGGCGGTGTGCGTAGGCGTTGATCAGCAGCTGCAGGCGACGCTCGGTGTCGTCCTCGCTGTCGAACTTGGCCACGCCCTTCAGGCGCACTTGGGCGTACAGCGCCTCGATCTGCCCATCGATGCGCTGCAGCGCCTGCCAGGTGTCCTGGTAGTCGTTGAGCAGCGGCAGCAGGTTGTCGATGCTGTCGTCCACCGGGTCGGTGAAGGGCGTGCCGAAGGGCAGGTCGGCCGGCAGCAGCTGGCGGCGACGCAGCGCGTCTTCCAGGGTGCGCTCCTTGGCTTCCAGGTCGGCGAGCTGGCGGCCCACCAGCTGCAGCTTGGCAGAGAGCTGCTGGACGCGTTCGGTGAAGGCGTCGCTGGAGCGCTTCAGGTCGTCCTGCGCCGCTTCGCGCTGGGCCAGCAACTCCAGCTTGCCGGCTTCCTCGGCGGACAGCGTCTGGGTCTTGCGGAAGTCCTCCAGGGCCTTCTGCGCATCCAGCACGGCCTGGTACAGCTGTTCGGCCTGGGCCTTGCTCGCGGCACGGTCGGCGGCGACCGATTGCTGGGTCTTGAGCTGCTTGAGCTCGCGCTCCAGGCGATCCTTCTGGTCGCGCAGGGCGGCGCGGTCGGCCAGGGCCTGCAAGGCCGGCGGCTCGATGTGGGACAGGTCGATATCCAGGCCGGGCACCTGGAAGTGCTCGCCCTTGAAGCGATCGAGGATGGCTTCCAGGGATTTCACCCAGGCGTCCTCATCATCCAGCTGGATGCCTTTCTCACCCAGCGGCAGGCTGAACAGCTGGCCGTTGAACAGGCGCATCAGGCGGTCGACATCGGCCTGGGAGAACTCCTCGCGCAGGCGCGAGTAGCTGTTGTTGTCGGCGTGGTCGAGCTGCTGCTTGACCGACTTCAGGCGTTTCTCCAGGTCACGCAGGCGCTCGTCCAGGTCTTCCGAGGAGAACTGACGGGATTGCGCCAGGGCACCCGCGAGCTCGTCATGGGCGTCCTTGGCGGCCAGCAGCTGCTGCTCCAGCACCTTGACGTCGTCCACCAGGGCGAAGCGGTTCTTCAGCACCGCCAGCTCGCCGAGCCAGCGCTGGATCTCGCTGATCTCGCGCTCCAGGCGCATCAGCTCCTGGGTGCCGCCGCGCTGCTCGTGCTGCAGGCCGTCCTGCTCGTTGCGGTAGTGCTCGGCCTGGATCACCAGTTCCTCGCGGCGCGCACCGGAGTAGTCGTGCCAGGTGCCCAGCAGGTTATCCAGCAGGGGCGAGAGGCGATGCAGCTTGCCGCGCAGGATCTCGCGCTGGGCCACGCCATTGGACAGCGCCTCCACCAGCGGGCCGGCGGCCACCAGCGCCTGGTAGTCCTGCTCCATGCGGCGCACGTCGCGGAAGGCTTCCTCGGTGGCGGCGATGTAGTCGACGCTGCCGGAGCGCAGGCTGTGCTCGAAGGCATCGAGGAACAGCTGCTTGAGCTTGGCCGCGGTGATCTCGCGCATGTGCAGCAGGTTGATGAACAGCGAGCGGAAGGTCTTCAGGCTCTGTTCGCTGGTCGAGCGCAGCGGGATCAGCGTCAGGTCCAGCGGGATGGACGTGTGCCCGCCCACCAGCAGCCGGCGCAGCTCGTCAGGCTTGAGCTCGTAGGCCTTGATGCCTTCGCGCTCGAGGTTGTTGAACAGCTCGCGCTGACGCAGGCAGGTGCCGTTCTTCTGGTAGTGATCCAGGTCCAGGCTGCCCTGGTAGGCGAAGAACTGGTGGCCGAAGCCGCCGCCCGGGCCGCGGCCGGCGACGCCGATCACATGAGGGCCGTGGGGCAGGGAGACTTCGACCAGGATGTAGCTGGTGTCGGTGGCGAAGTAGAACTTGCGTGACTGCTCCAGGCTGTACTTGCCGAAGCTCATGTCCGACATGCGCGCCAGGATGGGGAACTGCAGCGCGTTGATCGACGCGGATTTACCCAGGTTGTTGGCGCCGTAGACCGACAGCGGGGTTTCCAGCGGGAACAGGCCGAGGCTGTAGCCGGCGGTGTTCAGCAGGGCGAAGCGGCGGATGCCGTAGCGTTCCTGGCTCATGCGTCCATCTCCTGCGCGGCGCGCTCTTCGGCCATGGCTCGTGCCAGGGCGTCTTCTTCGGATTCAGCGGCGGCCGGCTCCTCGACCTCCAGCGAGACGATCGGCTCCTCGCCGTCGTCATCCATCAGCACCGGCGCCGGCAGGGCCAGGTCGCTGCTGTGCAGGTTGGCGGCCAGGTCGCGGTCGTGCTGCACGGCCAGGCACACGTCGAGGAAGCGGTGCATGGGCGGCAGGAAGCGGTACACGCCGTTGCTGTCCTCGGCGAAGCCGAGCTGCGTCAGGCGGCGGATGACCTTCTCCTCCAGCTCTTCATGGGTGGTCACCTCGGCCTGCAGGAACAGGTCGCGGTACTTCTCCAGCAGCGCGGGCAGCTCGTCGCGGCCGATAGAGCCGCCATCGAGCACGGAAAGCGGGTCGCGGCCCTGGTCGGCCAGGTGCTCCACGAGGATGAAGGTGAACAGCGCCAGGCGCTGGGCGGTCTTGTTCACCTGGGCGCCCATCTGCTCGGGCACGAAGTAGTAGAAGCCGCGCGGGTCGCACACCAGCTCGAAGCCAAGCGCCTTGAACAGGGCGCGGTACTGGTCCTGCATGGTGGACAGCTGGGCGTAGCATTCCGGCTCGCTGCGCGAGAGGTGATAGCCCTTGAACAGCTCGCGGAAGATGGCCGAGAGCTGGGTCATTTCGGTGAGATTAAGATGCATGTTTTTCGCTCTTGATGAGGGCGAAGGAGCTCAGGCTGACCTGATGCTCCGCGGTGAGGTAGTCGCGGCGTTCCAGGCGGTCGCGCTGGAAGCGGCTTTCGCGGGAGAGGCGGGAGAACCAGTACAGCAGCTCGTCGGTGGCGCCTTCCGGCTCCTGCTCCAGCAGCCAGGCCATGAGGTCCGGCAGCGGCAGGGCCTGTTCGCAGCGGTCGATCATTTCCCGGGCGGTGCGCGGCGCGCGCGGTGCTTCGCCACGACGGCCCCCGGAGGCCTTGGGGAAGTGCGCGGGCTTGGGCTCGAAACGCGCCAGGGCGTAGACGTAGGCTTCCACCTGCGAGGCGCTGCCGAGGAAGGTGCTCTGCGGCCGGGTGAACAGCGGCAGGGCGGACTGCGGAACGGCGTCCAGGCCCTTCTTGCGGATCACCGAGAGCGCCAGGGCGGCGCCACGGGTCACCGCGTTGTGCCGGCGCGCTTCTTCGCGCAACGGCAGCAGCAGTTCACGGGCCTTGCGCAGCGTCAGCTGGGCGGTGGTCTGCATCTCCAGGATGCGCGCATGGGTACGCAGCAGCAGGTCGTCGTCGACCAGCTGGCCCAGGCGCTGCTGTTCGCCGAGCAGCTTGAGCAGCACCTGCTCGACCCGGCGCACGCCCTGTTCGAACGCGCCATCGGCGGAAACCAGCTGGATCATCGGCTCGACGTATTCATCCCAGGTCGCCAGGACCTCGGCATAACGCTGGCGCAGCGGGATCTGCCGGTCGCTGGTCTTGGCCCGTTCGGCCACGGCCACCAGGGCCTGCTCGTCGTTGTCGAGCTTCTTCAAGACATCGCGCACGCGCATGTCGAGCAGGCGCAGCTGGCGCGCCAGGTCGTTGCCGTCGCGGATCTCGAAGGCTTCCTGGATGTAGCCGGCCAGGCGCTCCAGGTGACGCAGGTAGGCCTCGATCTCCAGGCAAAGGCCGAGGCGGTGTTCACGGCGCAGGTAGGCGAGGAAGTCGTGGATCTGGGCGTTCAGCTCGAAGCGGTTGGGGCTCTTGGCCACCGGCACCAGGATGTCCAGGCGGATCCATTGGTCGAGCAACGCGGTGATGTCCGTGGGCGTGCCCTCCGGCAACTGGGCCCCGAGCTGCAGGCGCAATTCGGCCAGGCTCAGCGTGCCGGCGTCGAAGCGCTCGCACAGCGGCTCCAGCAGCGCCCAGTGCTCGGCGAGGGCGCGCAAAACGCGTTTGGGTTCGATCATCGTGGGAGACGGTCCCTGCCTGAGGAAAAAGACGCGATTGTACTGCATGACCGCCGGCTCGACTCAGCCCGAGCTGATCAAAGGACGGCTGGTTCGCATGGCGGCGTGCCGGGTGAACGGTTGCCCGGCCAGGTGATGCCCGCGCATGCGGGAATCCGCTGGGCGCCCGGGTCTGGGGAAGGGTCAGCTCTGGCGGAACAGCCCGATCAGGTGATCGGCGATGGCGGCCTTGATGGCATTGACGTTGAGCTGCGAGGTATGGCCCAGGCGCTCGGTATTGATGCGGTGCAGGTGCAGCGAGGGCATGCGCGCCTCGTACTCGCGCAGGTCACCCTTCACCAGCACCGGCAGGAAGTGGTCGTTCTTCGCCTGGTAGCGCTGGATCAGCAGCTTCAGGCCCTCCTGGAACGGCAGCTCGCGGGAGGCGGCCAGGCGGTGCTCGCCGGGGATCTTCAGGTACAGCCCCGAATAGCCCATGGTCTCGCCGGGCAGGATGTGGATGCCGGTGGGCTCCACCGCCTCGGGCGGGATTTCGTTGAAGGTGTCGTGCCAGGCCTGCTCGTCGGGAAGGATGGTGATGCTGCCATGCTCCTCCTCCGGCACCACGAAGCTGTAGTTGCTGTAGAGCTTCTCGACATAGCCGGAATAGACGCACAGGCGGTTTTCGAAGCGCAGCAGGAAGTCGATCGCCTGCTGGCGGTCGGTGATGGCATCCAGGTCCCAGGCGAGGTCGCTCTGGTTCTGCAATTCGTCCCAGTGTGAATCGGAATCGGCTTTGGAGTTGGCGTTCATGGACTCGGTCAATACGGCATCTGCCGTGTAGCAAGGCAGAAAACATGCCAGTCAATTCAAGGGCTTGGAATGGGGCCGGAAGCGTGCTCCAGCTCACACTCGACATTCTAGAGCGGTCGCAATCTGACGAGGATGGTCACTTGTCGGACGGATGAAGGAAATTGCACGGGCACGTGCGCATGAGATGGGCCCATGCGCACCTGTGAAGATAGGCGTCTGGTTCGCTTACGGGGTTAGGGTCACCGGCACGTTGGCGCCATTGGGATAGGTGTTGTTGAAGGATTCGAACGTGGTGCAGAAGGCGTGTTCATCGCGGAAGTATTGAGGGTAGTTGGGAGTGACGGTATCCAAGGCAACTGCCTGGTAGTTGTAATGAGTTGTACCGTTTTTAACTGACGAGCCGACTTTGGTCAGAGGAAGGTAAGTGCCGGCAATGTTCACGCCTTGAACATCTTCGCTGGACGTCATGAACAAATTACAAATCAGGTCTGCTTCCGGCACCGGAGGCGTGTTGAACAGTTTTACTACGCGGGCAAAGGCCAGCGTACTGACTCCGCTCAAGCTAACCGAGCCTATTGCAGGGGACGGCATATAGCCTGCCACTACCATGTTGAAGGTCGTGGAATCCCTAGGCTCTTCGTTATAGGGCGTGTGATTGGCGCTGTCATAGGTAATGGCTTTACCGACTATTAGTGTGCCGCTGAGCGATGTTGTAAGGAGAGTTGCCTGACGCCCAAATAACTTGGCCCTGGCTTTTACCTGGGGGATTGGAGTGAATTCGCCCTTCATGTAACTGAGCTGTTGCTCAAGCTCAGTCTGGCCATCGGCTGCAGCCATTAGTGGTAGGCCGAAAGAAACCAGGGCCATGGGGAGAATCCGGAATTTCAACATTGCAACGACTCCTTGTTGTCTGGAGCCGGTAGTTGAGCAGTTACCCCGCTTTGCGCCCAGCTATCCAAAGGCTGGCGGGCAGGACGCCTAGTCTGATCGCCTTGCCGACCAACCTGAAGCTAGGGGGGCATGCGGTGGTGTGGATTTGGGTAACAACCGCAACGGCGAGCCGAGGACGAACATCGAAAAAACCACCTTTTTCCCGCCTATGGGTCGGGCCGCAATGGCAGGTGCTTCCCTATAGTGGCATCACGGAATCGAGCCGCTGATGCTCGGTCGCCACTATAAGAATAAGAGGGAACTCGCCATGCGCCTGACCCGCAGTCCCGCCAAACGCCTTTTCCTCGTGCTCGCCGCCAGCCTGCTGGCCACCTCGGCCCAGGCTCGCATGGAGGCTCTCGATGACGCGGAGCTTTCCAACGTCACCGGCCAGGCGTTCATCAACCTGACCACCGATGCCAACGCCGGGATCAACTACACCCGCATCAACCTGGGCGTCGATGTCGATACCCAGCTGAACATGAAGAAGCTGCAGCTCGGGCAGTACAACGACAGCGTGACTCGCCCCGGCGAGATCGCCGGCTCGTCGGACATCCTGATCAACAACTTCGCCCTCGGTACCGTCAACGCCGACGGCTCGATCAACCCGTTCCGCATCTCCAATCCCTTCCTCGAACTGGCCTACTCCGGCAACAAGGTGGTTGGCGTGCGCATCGGTTTCGGCGAGGCCAAGGGCGTGCTGTCCGGGGATATCCAGAGTCTGACCGGGAACATTCCTGTGCATATCAAGGGGACAGGGCAGGCAATCTACGATAAGTCGAACTTCGTACAGCAAACGGCGCTATTCCTTGCGGGGGTCTACACGTCCAGCGTCGTAGAGGCGGATGCCAACCTGGTGACTTCGGGGGGGAACCTCGATCCGGTACGAGGAACGATGGCGGGGATCAAGAACGGTGACGGTCTCAACTGCACGTCGGGGTGTGCGGGAGGTTGGACTGACGCATTGCTGGGGGCCTTTGCTTCGAACAACTGCAGCATTCTCGGTATCCAGACTTGCTTCAATCTGTCTCAGTTCCAATCGCTGCCGGTGGGCAACACAAGCAACATGGCCAACATGGAGGGAGCCGCCAAGGGCTTCTTCATCTCCCTGCAGACCCAGGACGTGGCCTGGCGTGACATGGACAGCAACGCCTTCATGACCGCGCTCAAGGGCGCCTTCATGAACATGCCCAAGTATCGCGACGCCAACGGCAACCTGGTCTCCCCGATCAACATCGACTTCAACCAGGCCTTCAACGGTATTCCCCGGCAGGACACCTGCCTGGGGTCCGCCACCAAGGGATGCTGATCATGGTCCGGACTTCGATCGCGATCCTGCTCGCCCTGGCGGCAACCGCCGCCCAGGCCGAGCTCAAGGCGCTGGATGACGAGGAGCTGTCCAGCGTCGATGGGGCCGGCATCGGCTTCGTG
This sequence comes from Pseudomonas tohonis, assembly GCF_012767755.2. NCBI lineage: Bacteria > Pseudomonadati > Pseudomonadota > Gammaproteobacteria > Pseudomonadales > Pseudomonadaceae > Pseudomonas > Pseudomonas tohonis. Next base: position 5,659,269 of record NZ_AP023189.1, on the reverse strand, counting down.
CTGGACAAGGTGCTGCTGGATGCCAGCAACGCCACCATCACCCTCAACGACATCAACAACGCCAGCGGGCAGAACGTGCCCATCTCGGTGAAGGAGTTCTATCTAGGCGCCATCGGCAGCAACAACGGCGCCAATCTCAATGCCGTGACCATCGGCCGCCTGGACCACCCCTTCGCCCTCAACCTGGCCCGTGGCGAAACCCTGCGTACCCTCAACGATGCCGGGCAGTGGGTGCAGACCACCCCCAACGGCGTCTCGGTGCTGGAGTTCATGTTCCCCGAGCGCCTCACCACCGGTGGCTCGGCCTGCATCAGCGGTTACTCCACCGGCGGCAACACCTGCTCCAGCCGCGCCACGGAGAAGGTCGACCTGGGCATCCGCTTCGACTTCCAGGTCGCCGCCGGGCGCACCGACGTGCTCAACCTGGATATCGCCGAGCTGGCCATGGACGGCTCCTACCTGCGCATCTGGGGCGACAAGGCCAAGAGCCAGATGGTCGGCGAGATGCGCATCAACCTGTTCGCCAAGAGCATCCAGCTGATGTCCTGCGCCGCCGGCAGCACCAACTGCACCACCGCCGAGCAGCAGCGTGACCGCACCCTTTTCATGAGCGGCGCCTACGCCACTGTCGCCTTGGGCTACGGCAAGAGCCAGCCGCTGCTGTTCGACGTCAGCAGCAACGGCCAGTTCGTGCTGGAACTGCAGAACCCGACCGCGTCCGGCACCACTGCCGCCCAGAAGCAGGCGTTGGCGGACGACTTCTACGCCAACGCGCCGCGCACCAGCATCATCATCAACAACCTCAAGACGGGTACCGGCAACTTCAGTACCGGTGGCTACAACTTCGGCTACAACGAGATCGGCGGCCTCAGCATCAACTACCTGAAGGTGACCAGCCATGACCTCTAGAGTGCTCCCCCTGGCCCTTCTGCTTGCCGCCGGCTGCGCGCAGGCCGAGCTCAAGCCCATGGCCGACGCCGACCTCAGCGCCACGAGCGGGCAGGGCGGGGTCTACCTCTCCGGTGAGTTCAGCATCAACAAGGGCGGTGGCGTGCTCTGGAGTACCCCGGCCACCAACAACGCCGCGCAATGGACCATCGGCGAGCGCAGCTGCGCCACCGCCGGCGCCGCCACGCCGGAAAGCTGCGGGATGCGCATCGCCATCCGCACCGAGGCGGCCGGCGGCTGGTACGTGCTGGACAACCTCAAGGGCGTGTTCAGCTTCGAGGGCCTGACCCTGCGCACCCGGCTGATCAACGACAGCGCCGCCGGCTTCAACCAGGACGTGATCGAGCTGGGCCTGCCCAACAACGTGCGCTTCAAGGACGGCAGCTTCGCCTTCGCCGTCGCCAACCAGGGCGGCTGGCGCAACAAGGTGGGCACCACGGCCAATGGCGGTGACGCCACCTTCCAGCAGACCAACATCTTCTCGGCGAAGATCGATGGCGACATCCGCATGCAGGGCAGCGTGCTGGTCTTCCCCAAGTAAAAGGAGCAGGCGATGCGTGCAGTAGCGTTGTTCGCGGTACTCCTCAGCCCCCTGGCCCAGGCCATGCAGGCGCTGGATGACACGGCGCTGTCCGACGTCACCGGGCAGGACGGCATCAGCCTGGAAACCACCAGTGCCGGCTGGTCGGCCAGCAACATCAGCTACAGCGAGGATGGCCAGAGCCTCAACCTGCGTGGCGTCAGCAACCAGCCGCGCAGTGGGTCCAGCATCACCTCCACCACCAAGGTGGACGTGGTCAACCAGCGCCTGCAGATCGAGCACGCCAGCAGCGCCCAGGCGCTCAGCGTCAACAACATCGAGATGGGCGGCAGCAGCAAGAGCTTCGGTGCCCTGCGCGCCTTCTACACCCTGGGCGCGACCCTGAAGATCAAGGGCGGTGGTGCCAGCGGCGTGACCGGCATCTCGGTGGACGACAGCCGGCTCTCGCTTTCCGATGTCACCTTCTACTACCGCGACAACGGCTTCGACCTGATCGTCAAGGGCATGAGCCTCGACGCCTACCTGAACAACGCCTACATCGACATCGTCAGCGGTGGTGATGGCCAGGCGGTGCGGCTCGATCTCGGCAACTCGCGCTTCGTCGCCGCCATCAACGGCATTGGCCTCGACCTCGCCCACGGCGACCCCGGCGCATTGCCAGCGACGCCCGATGCGCCGGACCTGCGCGACCCCAACGCCAGCAAGAGCTTCGGCAAGCTGAACATGGACCTGCGCCTGGGCGGCAGCGTCAGCCTCTCCAGCGGCGGCGCCAGCGGCTCGGGCCTGCGCATCCGGCCGGACGTGAACATCGTCAACAGCCTGTTCCAGTACCAGGACGAAGGCATCCTGCGTGCCGAGAACTTCTCCGGCACCCTGCGCAGCCTCGCCGGCCTGACCCTCGATTTGATGCAGGATGGCAACGGCAGCTTCGTCCAGGTCGCCTTCGCCGACCTCAAGCTCAACGCCACCCTGGGCGGCCTGATCATCGGCAATCCGACCAACCAGAAGCTCGGCAGCCTGGGCATCGACCTCAACTTCGTCGACGACGGCGCGAAGAAGAACGTCTTCAAGCTTCGCCCCGGCGGCGACCCCAACTCCGGCCTCAAGGGCATCACCGCCGACCTGAGCTGGAACATGGCCAACAGCTCGGTCTCGCTCACCGATAACGGCAACAGCATGTGGTTCAGCGGCCTGCGCACCAACGGCACCGGGCAGGTCACCCTGGACATCACAAAGAGCTGCGCGGCCGGCGCGTCCACCTCGTGCTACGCCGGCACCCAGACCGACATGAGCAAGGGCAGCTACAACGGCCACTTCGACGGCCTGCGCCTGGGCCTGAACAACGTCAAGGGCAGCTACAGCTTCGATGGCCTGCGCGTGGGCAGCGCCACCGCGCCGCTGCAGGGCGGCACCGAGCTGCTGGTGCTGATGGAAATCTTCCCCGCCTACGACTTCACCCTCAACGGCCAGCTCACCCTGCAGCCGGGCGGCAGCAGCGGCTCGGGCATCAGCTACAACGCCGACTTCTTCATCACCGATGCCCGCGCCGCCATCACCGTGGACGAGACCGGCAAGGGCCTGTGGCTTTCGGGCACCCGCTACGACATGCACTTCCGCGACGGCTCGGTGGATGTCAGCAACAACGGCGTCGAGCTGCGCAAGGGCACCTATTGGTCCAACCTCGATGTCGCCGACCTGCGCTGGGGCGACCGCGCCACCGGTACCAGCCTCGGTCGCCTGGTGCTCAAGCGCTACGAGCAGGGCTCCACCCTGGCGCTCAGCTCCGGCGGTGCCGGCGCCCTCTGCGTCGGCGGCAGCGGTTCCACCGCGGGTGCCTGCTCCGCCAGCGGTGGCCGCTGGGAAGACCGTGGCAACGAGGGCGTCTCGGTCAAGCTGAAGAACGTCTATGTGCGTGACGCCACCATCGACAGTTCGGTCAATGGCGTGGCCACCGACGAGAAGCGCAACCAGGTGATCCTCGAGACCGATCGCGTGAACGGCGTGAACGGCACCGGCAGCCAACTGGTTGTGGATAACTTCTACACCTCCGACGGCAACCCCAAGGACCCCAACGCCAACACCTACGGCCTCAACGCCGACCTCAACCTCGACGTCGCGCCGACCAAGGTCTGCAACAAGAACGGCAGCACCTGCACCGCCGTCACCCCCGACCCGCTGGGCTTCGCGGTCAACGGCCGCATCCACTTCAAGGAAGTGAACATCGACCGCATCCAGCACGTTCACCCCACCGGTGGCGCCGTCACCTCCATGTACGGGGTGAAGCTGCAGAACGCCGATATCCGCGCCAACCTCACCGCCACTCCGATCAACTGAACCGCCCGCCCGGCGGCGCCTTCCGTGCGCCGCCCGCGCCTTCCCGCCTCGCGCATTTCGCGCCACAATTCGTCATCCGTCGTCGCGGCCACAAGCCGCGGCGTCTTTAGCCAGCGCCCCGGCCGCACCCCCGGTGGGGACATGAGGAGTGACCACAATGAATAACAACGATCGCGTCATCATTTTCGACACCACCCTGCGCGACGGCGAGCAGAGCCCCGGCGCCTCCATGACCCGGGAGGAGAAGCTGCGCATCGCCAAGGCCCTGGAGCGGCTGCGTGTCGACGTGATCGAGGCAGGGTTCGCCATCGCCAGCCCGGGGGACTTCGAGGCGGTCAAGGCCATCGCCGACAGCATCAAGGACAGCACCGTGTGCAGCCTGGCCCGTGCGGTCGAGGCGGACATCGAGCGCGCCGCCGAAGCCCTCAAGGGCGCCAACGCCGGGCGCATCCACACCTTCATCGCCACCAGCCCCATCCACATGCAGTACAAGCTGCGCATGCAGCCGGACCAGGTGGTGGAGCAGGCCGTGCGCGCCGTGCGTCATGCACGCAATCTCTGCGCGGACGTCGAGTTCTCCTGCGAGGACGCCGGGCGCTCCGAGATCGACTTCCTCTGCCGCATCATCGAGGCGGCCATCGACGCCGGCGCACGCACCATCAACATCCCCGACACCGTCGGCTACGCCATCCCGCACCAGTACGCCGAGGCCATCCGCCAGCTGCTGCAGCGCATCCCCAATGCCGACAAGGCGGTGTTCTCCGTGCACTGCCACAACGACCTGGGCCTGGCCGTGGCCAACTCCCTGGCGGCGGTGGCGGTGGGCGCGCGCCAGGTGGAATGCACCATCAACGGCCTGGGCGAGCGCGCCGGCAACGCCGCGCTGGAAGAGATCGTCATGGCGATCAAGACCCGCGCCGACATCCTCGGCGTGCACACCACCATCGACACGCCGCACATCCTCGCCACCTCGCGCATGGTTTCCGGCATCACCGGCTTCCCGGTGCAGCCGAACAAGGCCATCGTCGGCGCCAACGCCTTCGCCCACGAGTCGGGCATCCACCAGGACGGCGTGCTCAAGCACCGCGAGACCTACGAGATCATGTCCGCGCAGTCGGTGGGCTGGCACACCAACAAGCTCTCCCTCGGCAAGCTCTCCGGGCGCAACGCCTTCCGCACCCGCCTGGAGGAGCTGGGCATCCAGCTGCCCGGCGAGGCCGAGCTGAACGCCGCCTTCGCCCGCTTCAAGGTGCTGGCCGACAAGAAGCACGAGATCTTCGACGAAGACCTCCAGGCCATCGTCTCCGACAGCCTGGGCGAAGAGGCTCCCGAGCACTTCCGCCTGGTCCACCTCGACGTCAGCTCACGCACCGGCGAGGTGCCCCATGCCAGGCTGGTGCTGAGCATCGATGGCGCCGAGCGCGAGGCCAGCGCCCAGGGTTCCGGCCCGGTGGATGCCACCTTCAAGGCCATCGAAAGCCTCGCCGCCTCGGCCGCCAACCTGCAGCTGTATTCGGTCAACGCCATCACCCAGGGCACCGACTCCCAGGGCGAAGTGACGGTGCGCCTGGAAAAAGCCGGACGAATCGTCAACGGCAACGGTGCCGATACCGATATAGTTGTCGCCTCCGCCAAGGCCTATCTCAACGCGCTGAACCTCATGCAGGCCGGCGTACGCAAAGCCCATCCACAGGTAGCTGACGTTTGATCCAAGAGCTCCGTCGCCGCGCTTATCTCGATGCCATGCAGGTCGCCACCTGGCTGCCGCGCACGGTATTGCCCTTCGCCGCGCCTTCGCGCCCCGAGTTGCTGGTGCAGCCCGAGGCCGCGCCGAAACCCGAACCGACCCGGGTGCCGAACCCGGCCAGCGCCCCTGCCCAGGCCGCGCCGGCTGGTGCCGAGGCCCCGGTGCAGGCACCCAGTCGGCCGAAGATCGAAGTGCCGCGCCCGGGGGCCACGCCACGCGTGGCCGTTCCCGAGCCTGCGGCGGAGCCCACCGCCGAGGCGACCCTGGAGCCGGTGAAAGCCGCTCCGGTGGCGCCGCCGCGTTTTTCCCTGCAGCTGCTGCGTGCCGGCAGCTGCCTGCTGCTGGTCGAGTTGCCCACCGGCGAAGGCTTCCAGAGTCGCGACCCGGCCTACCTGCTGCTCAAGGACCTGTTGCGCGCCGCCGGCCTGCCGGATGCGCCGCAGCTCATCGGCGAGCCGGTGCGCTGGCCGTTGCTGGTGCGCGGCAACATGGACCAGGGGCCCGACGCCGCCCGTGATTTCCTCCAGGGCTTCGTCGCGGCGCGCATGGAGGAGGGCGCCGGGTGCAGCTGCCTGTGGCTGGTGGGGTTGCCGGCGATCCGTTTCGCCGGGGAAGCCGACGCCGATGCCTACGGGCGCGAACTCCAGGTCGAAGGCCTGGGCGCCGCCTGGGCCGTGCCCGGGCTGGAACTGCTGATGGACGAACCGCAACGCAAGGCCGAGCTCTGGCAGGCCATGCGCCGGGTGACGCGACGCTGGAAATCCGCTGAATGACCGATGCCGTTTCCTTCCGCCGGATGACCGAGGCGGACCTCGATGCCGTGCTCAAGATCGAATACGCCGCCTTCAGCCACCCCTGGACGCGCGGCATCTTCGCCGATGGCCTGAAATCCTACGATTGCTGGATCATGTTCGAAGGCACCCAGCAGGTCGGCCACGGGGTGATCAATGTGATCATCGACGAAGCCCACTTGCTCAACATCACCGTCAAGCCCGAGAACCAGGGCCGTGGCCTCGGCCTGCGCCTGCTGGAGCACCTCATGCAGCGCGCGCGGGAACTCAAGGCCGGCGAATGCTTCCTCGAAGTGCGCGCCAGCAACGAGTCGGCCTACCGGCTTTACGAGCGCTACGGTTTCAACGAGATCGGCCGGCGCCGGGGCTACTACCCGGCGGTCGCCGGGCGTGAAGATGCCCTGGTGATGGCCTGCACCCTGCTGGACTGAGGCTCAGCGGGCACGCCGGGCGTAGCGCGGCTGCTCTTGCTCGCGTGGCTCTTCTTCATCCTCGTCGGTGACGCTGAGGTCGAAGTCCCGCGACAGCGTGCCGCGGGGGCCGGGCTTGCCCAGCGGCTCGTCGGTCTCGTCTTCCAGCAATTCCTCCGGCGAGAGGTCGAAATCCTTCGGCGGGTGCGGCGTGCCGCCCCGCGTCAAGCCGGCCTCGCGCAGCTGGCGGGGCGGGAATTCCTCCACCAGGGCATCGCCGGAAGGCGCCTCCGTCAGTGATTTTTCCGGGGCCTTGGGGTCGTGCTCCTCGTCCGTCGCGGGGTTGTTGCGGGTCGGGTCTGGCTGGCTCATGGCGGGGCCTCCACGCTGTGGCTATGAAAAGTGGACGGCCACCACACGGAAAGATTCCCCCGAATTGCCCCGATCCGTCGCCAAGCCCGGCATCCACGGCCACTTTCCGATTTCTGGTACCTCGAACGTTCGCCGGGGAAAAGGGCGCCCAGCAGCCTCTGGGCTTTGCGGCGCTGGGCTGATCCCCTGTGACGGTGCGCGGCGGGCGCTTGTCAAAGCCCTGCACCCTCCGTAAGGTGCGGCGGCCACGAGAATGAGGACTGGACCGATGAGCGACCTGCAGCAGCTGTTCGACAACAACGCCCGCTGGGCCGAGAACATCAAGGAGCGCGACCCTCAGTTCTTCGAGAAGCTGGCCAAGCAGCAGGTGCCCGAATACCTGTGGATCGGCTGCTCCGACGCCCGCGTGCCGGCCAACGAGATCGTCGGCATGCTGCCGGGCGACCTCTTCGTCCACCGCAACGTCGCCAACGTGGTGCTGCACACCGACCTCAACTGCCTGTCGGTGGTCCAGTACGCGGTGGACGTCCTCAAGGTGAAGCACATCCTGGTCACCGGCCACTACGGCTGCGGTGGCGTGCGCGCGGCCATGCAGGACGTGCAGTTCGGCCTGATCGACGGCTGGCTGCGCACCATCCGCGACCTTTACTACGACCAGCGCGAGCACCTGGCGCAGTTCAGCAGCGAGGAAGAGCGCGTCGACCGCATGTGCGAGCTCAACGTCATGCAGCAGGTGGCCAACGTCAGCCACACCACCATCGTCCAGAATGCCTGGCACCGTGGGCAGGAGCTGTCCGTGCACGGCTGCATCTACGGCATCAAGGACGGCCGCTGGAAGAACCTCAACGTCACCGTCAGCGGCATCGAGCAACTTCCCCCGCAATACCGCCTGCGCCCCCTCGGCGAGTCCTGAGGCCATGAGCGACACACGGGCCCCGGCACTGGCCTGGGCCGGGCTGCTGCTGGCCAGCGCCTGCTGGGCCGGCAACGCCCTGGTGGCGCGGGCCTTCCATGACGACATCCCGCCGATCGCCCTGACCTTCTGGCGCTGGAGCCTGGCCCTGGCCATCCTCCTGCCCTTCGTCGCCCGCCCGCTTTGGCAGCACCGCGCCGCCGTGCGTCACGCCGGCTGGCGCCTGGTGCTGGTGGCGGCGCTGGGCATCAGCACCTACAGCGTGCTGCTCTACTGCGCCGCGCGCACCACGGTGGCGATCAACCTCACCTTGCTCAACACCTGCCTGCCGCTGGCCACCTTCATCGGCGCCGGCCTGTTGCTGGGCGAATGGCCCACGCGTCGCGCCTGGCTGGGCATGGCCGTGGCCATCCTCGGGCTGCTGGTGCTGATCGGCCGCGGCAGCCTGGCCTCGCTGGCCAGCCTGAGCTTCAACCCGGGCGACCTGATCATGCTGCTGGCGGTGCTCGACTGGGCGCTCTACACCTTGCTGCAACGGCGCTGGGCGGCCTGGTTCCAGGGCATTCCGCCGCTGGCCTTCCTCGGTGCGCTGGCGCTCTGCGGCGTGCCGCTGCTGCTGTCCTTCTATCTGCTGGAACTGGCCAGTGGCGCCCATTTCGAGCCGAGCCTGCGCAACCTGGCCGCCATCGGCTACACAGGCACCTTCGCCTCACTGATCGCCTACCTGCTGTGGAACCACGGCATCGCGGTACTCGGCGTGGCCAAGGCCTCGCTGACCAACTACCTGATGCCCGTGTTCACCGCGATCCTCGGCTTCCTCATCCTCGGCGAGGCCCTGCAGGGCTATCACTGGGTGGGCGGCGGCATGATCTTCGCCGGCCTGCTGCTGGGCACGCGCCAACGCGGCAGGTAGGCACGCCGGCGGGGCCAGGCTGAGCGTGCACAGGCGGCTTCAGCCCTGGCCCATAAAAAGCGCAAAATCTGCAAAACCGCCGTCGCTACAGTGCGCTCCGAGGAGACCGCATGAAGCCCGAGACCCTGAACCACTATGGCCAGCGCCTGGAACCCGTCCTTCACTGGCTGGCCCGCAACCCGGACGCCGACCCGGACCTGTACCGGCTGGCGGACCTGGCCTGCCTTTCGCCTTACCACTTCCACCGGGTGTACCGCGCCCTGATGGGGGAGACGGTGAACGCCACGGTGCAGCGCATCCGCATGCACCGCGCGGCAGTGGCACTGGGCAATCCCGAGGCTTCCTTGCGTGATGTGGCGCAGCGTGCCGGCTATGGGTCGGACGCGGCGTTCAACCGGGCATTCGGCACCGCCTTCGGCATCCCGCCAGGGCGCTACCGCACGGCCCGCTCCCGTCCCTTCGACCCCAAGGAGCTCGGCATGTACCCCATCAAGATCGAAACCCGCCCCGCCGTGACGCTGGCCGCCCTGGCCCATCGCGGCAGCTACCAGGAAATCGGCCCGCAGTTCGCCCGCGTCTTCATGCTCGCCGCCACACGCGGCATCGCCCTGCCCGATTCGATCGGCTATGGCGTCTACCTGGACGACCCCGCCCAGGTACCCGCCCATGAGTTGCGCTCGATGGCCGGCGTCCCGGTGGCCCCCGATGCCGTGCTGGGCGACGAGTTGCTGCGCTTCGAAATCCCCGCCGGTCGCTGCGCCGTACTGACCTACACCGGTCCGTACAACGAGATGGACAAGCCCTACAGCTGGATGTTTTCGCAATGGCTGCCAACCAGCGGCCATGAACCGGCGAACTTCCCCATGTTCGAGATGTACATGAACGACCCCCGCACCACCCCGCCCGCGCAACTGCAGACCTGCATCTGCATGCTGCTGAAGTAGGACGAGGGAACCCGGCGGGGCGGTGCAGCGCCTTCGCCGGACCCCTGGTTGGTGCTGGGAGCGCGCGCTGCGGCTCGGCCCTGGCTCCACTGGGCTCAGCGCCAGCCCGCGACTCAGGGCTTCAGTTAGCGCTCTTGATATGCGGTGATGCCCTGGTTCAGCTCCTGCTCGTTGATCTTGCCTTCTGCATACTGCCGCAGCTCCCAGCCAAGCCGGCCCAAGGCTTCCATCCTGGATCCCTCGCCGGGATTCGAGAGCGTGCCCGAGAGCCATTCGCCACTGGGCGAGGGCATGAAGAAATACATGCTGTAGCCGTCCAGAGTCAGTTCGCTATCGCTCCGGGGACGAGTTCCCGCCAGTTCTTCCTTCCAGATCTCGCTCAGCGCCAGGGCCCTCGCTTCCGTCAACGGACGGGCGATGCGTGTGATCTTGATCTCTCGATAATCAGTGGGTGTGGTTGCGCGTACCTGCTCATAGAGTTTTGGTGTCGAGATCAGCATTGCGCGGCGGGATGCATCCTTCTCGGCTTCGTATTGTTGAAGCCTCAAGGAGAAACGTACGTCCGTACTTGGGATCAGCACGAACGCTTCCGTGACAGTCCCGTGCTTTGCGACTCCGGCAACGGACTCCAGGGATAGGGCGGGACTGAGGATGGTATTGAACAGCGTGCCTTCCTCAAACGCCTGTCGAAAGACATATCGCCTGGCTTGCTCAAGAGCCACTGATCGATCTGCTCGCTCGATCGGATCAAGGTGGTCATTGCTGGACCAGGCAGGAAAGCAGCTCAGTAGAGCGGCTAGCAGGGCAATGGCGCGGGTCATTCGCTTCATCCTTGAATGAGGGCTTGCAGGATCACCTTGTCCTGTTGCTTCCGCAATCTTGGTCATTCAGATTGGGCCAACCCATCACGCTGGCCGTTCCTGGCGAAACGGCCAGGAACCCGCCGCACCGACTTCTTCCGCTCCAAGAACCGCCGTACCAGAACGACTCCGCCTGTCAGAAGGTCGCATCGAAGTTATTTTTCTCGCCCTGTATAGTTCGCGCGGCAGATTCAGCTGTTTTAACCCGGAAGCCGATTGTCGCATTGCCCCCTCGGTGCCCCCTCTATACAACAGCCAACCGTCCGTATCCGGCCGACAAAGCCTGCCTTGTCTTTGCTGCCGAACGGGCGACTTCTGCTTTCCGGTCCCGCGACCCGGTCACCGGAAACAACAGTCAGCCCCGCCGGGTTATCCCTCGGCGGGCGCCAGCCCTTTTACAAAAATAAGAGGTTCACATGTCCACCAGCGAACATGAACTGCAACGCGGCCTGGGTGAGCGGCACATCCGCCTCATGGCCCTCGGCGCCTGCATCGGCGTCGGCCTGTTCCTTGGCTCCGCCAAGGCGATCCAGATGGCCGGTCCCGCCATCATGCTCTCCTACATCATCGGTGGCCTCGCCATCCTCGTGATCATGCGCGCCCTCGGCGAGATGGCCGTGCACAACCCCGTGGCCGGCTCCTTCAGCCGCTACGCCCAGGACTACCTTGGCCCGCTGGCGGGCTTCCTCACCGGCTGGAACTACTGGTTCCTCTGGCTGGTGACCTGCGTCGCCGAGATCACCGCCGTCGCCATCTACATGCAGATCTGGTTCCCCGACGTGGACCGCTGGGTCTGGGCCCTGCTGGCCCTGGCGAGCATGGGCACCATCAACCTGATCACCGTGCGCGCCTTCGGCGAGTTCGAGTTCTGGTTCGCCCTGATCAAGATCGTCACCATCATCGCCATGGTCGTGGCCGGCGCCGGGATGATCGTCTTCGGCATCGGCAATGGCGGCATCGCCACCGGCATCAGCAACCTGTGGAGCCACGGCGGCTTCATGCCCAACGGCATCCAGGGCGTGCTCATGTCGCTGCAGATGGTCATGTTCGCCTACCTCGGCGTGGAGATGATCGGCCTCACCGCCGGTGAAGCGCGCAACCCGCAGAAGACCATCCCCAACGCCATCAACTCGGTGTTCTGGCGCATCCTGCTGTTCTACGTCGGCGCGCTGTTCGTGATCATGTCCATCTACCCGTGGAACGAGATCGGCACCCAGGGCAGCCCCTTCGTCATGACCTTCGAACGCCTCGGCATCAAGACCGCCGCCGGCATCATCAACTTCGTGGTCATCACCGCGGCGCTGAGCTCCTGCAACGGCGGCATCTTCAGCACCGGCCGCATGCTCTACAGCCTCGCCCAGCACGGCCAGGCGCCCAAGCCCTTCGCCCGCACCTCGGGTAACGGCGTACCGCGCAATGCGCTGCTGCTGTCCATCTTCGCCCTGCTGCTGGGCGTGCTGCTGAACTACCTGGTACCGGAGAAAGTGTTCGTCTGGGTCACCTCCATCGCCACCTTCGGCGCCATCTGGACCTGGGCCATGATCCTGCTCGCGCAGATGAAGTTCCGCCGCAGCCTGAGCGCGGCCGAGCAGGGCAAGCTGCAGTTCAAGATGTGGCTGTTCCCGCTCAGCTCCTACCTCGCCCTGGCCTTCCTGGTGCTGGTGGTGGTGCTGATGGCCTTCTTCGAGGAAACCCGCATCGCCCTGTACATCGGCCCGGCATTCCTCGTGCTGCTGACCGTGCTGTACAAGGTGCTCAACCTCAAGGCCAAGTTCGAAGCGGACAACGCGGTGGGCGATCTCGCTTCCTGATCGTCACGCTGATGCACCCAAACACCCCGACTGGTTCGGGGTGTTTTCATTTGGGCGGCTCTGCACCGTAGGAGCGAGCTCTGCTCGCGAACGCCTTGGCGGCATCTTCTCCGTCCACGGCATACAATGCGCACCTTATCCACAGGACGGATCACCTCTTGAGCAACGGACTGCGCAGCGCTGGCCGGCTACTGGCGACCAGCCTTCTCTTCATCGCCGGCACGGTACTCCAGGGCCTCTGGGCCCTCGCGCCCTTCGCCAGCAACCTGCCTTCCGACATGGGCCACTACTCGCTGGCCGAGGAGCTGCTGGTGCATGCGCTGGTGCTCATCCCGTTCCTGCTGCTTGCCCGCTGGCTCGGCAAGCGCATCACTTACCGCCTGCTCAGGGTGACCTTGGCCACCGTGCTGGCGATGCTTGCGTGGTACCTGGTGGACATCAGCGTCTTCGATAACCGGGTAGCGAGCTGGAGCACCTACACGAGCCTGGAGATGGCGATCGAGGTGCTGGGGTATGCGGCGTTGCCGGTGATGGTGGCGGGGGTGGGGTTTGGCGGGATAGTGGCGAGTGGGAAGGGTAGTAATCGAACTTAGCGGAAAGTAACTTAAAGGCCGGTATTTATGCTTTGCCGTTGCAGGGCGAAGTGTTGCAAGAGGCCACTGGGTTTTAGTCTAGAACTGGTGATAGGGACATTATATGAATTTTCGGGAAAGGAAAATAAGTATCTGGGGAAGCGAGTATTCGTTGGAGACTTTCGCGCTGCTGCTTTCATGTGTCTTATTGTCTATTTCTGCGTTGGCTTATCCCGATCTATTTCTCTTTAATAAGGTTGTACATCTGCCAGGTTGGGCTGGTTCACTTCCCTATTCTATGTTTGCGGGCTCTTATATTGCTTTGCTTGCATTGTTGCCTATTTCATTGTGTGCGAGGTCAAAGGCCAGATTGCTCGGTTACTACCTTGTCGCTGCCCTTGCCACAGTAGGGCCTGCCAGCTTGGTCAGGCATATCAATGATGGGCTTTGGATGACTGTTGTGAATATGTTGTTTCACTATGCGTTTGCCATGGCTTTCTATCTGAGCGTGCCAATGGCTTTGTGGATGGCATTACGTATTCTTCTGGATCGGCTATACCATGCCTAGTAAGTGAGCACTGGACTTAATTCTTTCTGAGCCCTTGGGGGCTAAATGTTTAGTAGGGTCTCTATGCTGTTGCTTGCTGCTGTGGTTCTAGGATGTCCGGCCATATTGCTTTGGCGCGGCAGTCGGCTGGGCTGGTTTCATCGCTATCTCCTGTCATTTTTACCTATTTTCTATACGGTGTCGGGTTGGTGGCTAGGCACTTGGGCCTACGGTTATTTCGATTGCCAGGGCAATACCAAGAACATACATGGCTGCTACGCTGGTTCAGTCGAAATTACAGCGCTGGTTGGTCATGGATTGTTCTTGGTCCTTCCAGCCATGTTTGTAGCGGGGCCTTTGTCTTTGTGGTTTGGCCTGGACACCGCTATCAAGCATGTGGGTTCGATGAATAAGCGGGGCTGACCACTGTATGCGAAAGGGGTTGATGTTCTTCGTTATCCTTTTTGTTTGTCTGCTGTACTACGGCTTGTCCGAAAAATTTGTGCCAGATAACGATTTGAAACGGGTGGTATTGATCGTATCGGTGGTCGTGGCGACGCTCGTCTCTTTGCTCTTTTACTCGCTGTTGTTTCTGTGGGGATGGCCGGCGGCTTTCAATGAGGGTTCTTTAAAAAAATGCGTAATAGTGGTGGCCGGCCCGTTCATAGTTTTCGGGGTTGTCAACGCCATCATTATCAATGGCTCGTTCGGGCTTGCGACCAGATTGTTGGGTACTGACAGTGTGATCGTCGCTCAGTTGACGAAAGAGCGCCATAGGACGATCTGCTCTTGCAAGCTCAGAGTCTATGGAGACGCAGAGTTGTTGGGGAGGCAGTACCTGTGTATCGGAGAGGAGCAGTTCCGAACGATACCTAAACGCGGCTTGTACGATGTGCAGATCAGGAGATGGAAGGCGGGCTATTTGATCGATGGCATCAGGCTGCGCCACCCCGATGAGTAGTGCCAGCTTGTAACGAGATAAACCGCTGTCCTGGTAGCTTGAAAAGACTCTCAGGCCAGGTTTTTATTTGGTGCTAACGGCGGGGGGCAGCAGATGTACATACGTGGCGATCTTTATTACTCTCGCGCGCTTTCATCGCTCTCAGGGACGATATCAAATGAAAAACCTGATCCTCCTCATCGCCATCGCTGGTGCCGGATATTACTACTACACAAACCACTACGCCGTTGCGACTCCGGTGGCCGTGGATAGCTATCAAGCGTTGCTCAAGAAAGTCGAGTCAGCTCCTGTCACCAAGGCAGAGGTGATCTTCGGGGTCAATGATCTTTCTCGCCAGCTCTGCAATGGAGATTCGACTCGTAGCTCCAGTGATTGCCTCTCCAAGTACTCGAACTACAAGGAAATCTGTGAGGGACGTATTTTGGGGCGTGCCCCGGAGACCTACACCCGTAAAGAGGATGTTGTCTCGACAGCTAGTAGCTACAGGGAATGCGTCGGGATTCGCTGAAAACAGATGGAAGGAGAGAGCCTCGCGAACGCGGGGCTTTTTTCTGGCTGGAGGATTGCCAGCCTTGTAGGGTGGGCTTCAGCCCACCAGCGGCAGACGGCGTGGGCTGAAGCCCACCCTACGACTGCCCAACCCGCCTGGCGCTACCTTGCGGGCCGACCCAATTCCAGGCAAAAAAAACCGGCAATCAAAAAGGGAGGGATTGCCGGCGTGCGCATACGGAGGGGTAGGGTTGGCTATGCGGCGAACTCGTCCTCGTTGAACGCCATCAGGGATGCTTTGCCTGCCATCACCTCGGCCAGCAGGCCGTCGGTCTCGGTCAGGGTTCGGGTCATGTAGAAGTCGGCGGACTTCAGCTTGGCGCTGTAGAAGGTCTTCTCCTCACTGCCGGCGTCCAGCTTGGCCTGGGCCACCTGAGCCATGCGGGCCCACAGCCAGGCCAGCGCGGTCAGCGCGAACAGACGCAGGTAGGGCGTGGCGGCGGCGCCGGCCTGTTCCGGGTCCTTCATGCCTTCGGTGGCCAGCCACATCGTCGCCTGCTGCAACTGGCGCAGCGCCTTGTCCACCTTGGCCACGTGGGCCGCCTCGGGGTTGGCCTTGAGCCACTCACCCACCAACTGGAAGAAGCCACGCACCGCACGGCCACCGCCCAGGGCCAGCTTGCGGCCCACCAGGTCCAACGCCTGGATGCCGTTGGTGCCTTCGTAGATGCGGGTGATGCGGCAGTCCCGCACCAGCTGCTCGATGCCCCAGTCCTCGGTGAAGCCCGAGCCGCCCATCACCTGCAGGCCCTCGTTGGCGCAGGCGAAGCCCTCGTCGGTGAGAAAGGCCTTCACCACCGGCGTCAGCAGCTGCACCAGATCGTCCGCCTGCTGGCGCACCTCGGCGTCCGGGTGGTCGTGGGCGATGTCCTGATGCAGGCCGGTGAAGTAGGCCAGCGCGCGGCTGCCCTCGATCATCACCTTCTGGCGCAGCAGCATGCGCCGCACGTCCGGGTGCACCAGGATCGGGTCGGCCGGCTTGTCCTGCGCCTTCGGCCCGCTCAGCGAGCGGCTCTGCAGGCGCTCACGCGCGAAGCCCAGGCTGATCTGGTAGGCGTTCTCGGCAATGCCCAGGCCCTGCATGCCGACCATCAGGCGTGCCGAGTTCATCATCGTGAACATGCAGCGCAGGCCCTTGTGGGGCTCGCCGATCAGCCAGCCCTTGGCACCCTCGAAATTCATCACGCAGGTGGCCGAGCCCTTGATGCCCATCTTGTGCTCCAGCCCGCCGCAGAAGGCCGGATTGCGGCTGCCATCGGCGAGGAACTTGGGCACCAGGAACAGCGAAATCCCCTTCACCCCGGCCGGCGCGTCGGGCAGGCGGGCCAGCACCAGGTGGACGATGTTCTCCACCAGATCGTGCTCACCGCCGGTGATCCAGATCTTCGTGCCGCTCAGCGCGTAGCTGCCGTCCGCCTGGGGTTCGGCGCGGGTGCGGATCAGCCCCAGGTCCGTGCCGCACTGCGGCTCGGTCAGGCACATGGTGCCGGTCCACTCACCGCTGATCAGTTTCGGCAGGTAGGCCTCCTGCTGCTCGCGGGTGCCGTGGGCGGAGAGGGCATTGATGGCGCCGTGGGTCAGGCCCGGGTACATGCCCAGCGACAGGTTCGCCGAGCACACCATCTCCTCCACCATCATGTTCAGCACATGGGGCAGGCCCTGGCCGCCGAACTCGGTGGGGCAGGCCAACGCCGTCCAGCCGCCTTCGGCGAACTGGCGGTAACCCTCGCGGAACCCGGCGGGCGTCTTCACCGCGCGGGTCGCCGGGTCGTAATGACAGCCTTCCTTGTCGCCCGAGCTGTTCAGCGGGGCTAGCACGCCCTCAGCCAGGCGCGCCGCCTCGTCGAGGATCGCGCTGCCCAGGTCCGCGCCGAATTCCCCTTGGGACGGCAACGCCTGCAGGTGCGTATAGGCATCGAGTACTTCATCGAACACAAAGCGCATGTCGCGGAGCGGCGCGCGGTAGGCCGGCATGGTGGAGTCCTCTAAAGCTGTACATTGAATATATTTGTACAGCTTTTCTACTGCTGCGTATAAGTTTACGCAACAGGCTTGTTCAACTTTTTCCCACCGGGGGGATGACCGGCCAGTTCCGCTTTCAGCGCCTCGACGAGCCGCCTTGGCCAGCCATGCCCCGCGCCCTGTAGGCTTCGTCCACGTGCAGGGAGGCCTCGATGAAACGCGCGTTATGGATCACCTCACTCACCCTGGCGCTCGCCGCCAGTGCCGCAGGCGCCGGCTACCTCTACCTCACCCAGGTTCCCCGCCTGGCCTACCCCCTCCAGCGCCTCGACGGCTGGGCCCTGAGCGATGGCGGCTCGTACGCTCCGGAGGTGGTGGATGCCGAGGGCCGTGTCGTCCTGCTGGGCATCCAGGCCACCGCTCTGGACGTGCCGGAGGAGCGCTACCCCGCCTTCATCGGGCGGCCGCTGTTCGGCCTGCCCCTGTCCGTCACCGCCGGCCTGGGCAGCACGCTCGGACGGCAGATCGATGCACTCGCCCACGAAATCGCCCGCAGCGGGTTGGATGAAGCGCGCTGGCAACAGGCAGGGGACGCCCTCAGCCGGCGCGAGCAGCCCTACGCCGTCGCGTGGTCCCTGCATGAGCAGTTGGCCGCGCGCAGCGGGGGAGGGCAGGAGTGAAGCCGGGGGATCAGGAGAGAGAAGGACCCGGCGCCGCATGAGGTTGGCACCGAGCGGGGAAGGTGAAACGCGGCGCTAGGCCTAGGAGGGCGGGGCGATTAGGCCGTCGTGTTCGGGGCTGGTCTGCCCCTGGTCCGGCTTCACCTCGCCGGTGATCAGCCACCAGCGGTATTGGGGATAAACGCGTCCGAGAATCTCGATTTCATTGGCACCCATCCGCGCGCGGCCGCGCTTGATGTTCTACCAGCGCACGTATTCCGTGCTCCCTGCCTCGGTCAGGGCCTTGATGCTAGCCATCTCAAGCAACTGGAGCGCCCTTTGGGTGATGCCTTCGCTCATGCGGGTCACGCAGAGGGCGCGCTATCCGGGCTGATGTGCCCGTTCTCGGGCTCCGTGCGCCCGGAGATCAGCCAGAGCGCGAACTGTGGATAAGCCTCGGCCAGGATGCCCACTTCTTCTGTGCTGATCCTGATTTTGCCGCCGCTGATATTGCGCCAGCGCTCGTAGTTCTTCCCACCAAGCTCGCTCAAGTGCTTCGGTCCTACAGCCCGAATCAGTTGAAGTGCTCTGTTTCTTACAGCATCCATTGAGTTTTCTCGGCTTGAGTAACCTTTACTCGAAAGTAACAGTGCCCTAGATTGCTTTGAGTATCTATTACTCGTGATGGCTTAGAGTGGCCGATTATAGGGTGTCTGTATGGAACAGTCTGGAGTAGTGAGGTTCAGCAAGGGCGCAAGGCCCGAGCGAATGAACGATTTCCGCTGTGCGCCGTTTTGCACGCAGCAGGTGCTGGCTGAAATGTGCGGCATCGAGGAGATCACCGAGGACGTGGTGCGCGGCTGGGTCGAGACCCGAACGATCCCCACCGTGAAGATCGGGCGTCGTCGGGTGATCAATCTCCATCGCATTCGCAGCGACCTGGAACAGGGCAAGACGGTCTTCAGCGCAGGGGACTACGCGAATGAATAAGACCACCGTCCACCAGTTGCTGATTCTGTTGCGGATCATCCGCTACGCGGACCCGGATCGTGCGTTCGCACAGTTCATGCGCTTTACCGGTTACGTGGATGCGCTGCATGACACGGGTGCCTACGAAGCCGCGGCGCTGCGACGAATCGACCAATTGGGCCTGAATGCATTTGCCCAGCGACAGGGCCGGGGGTGATGGAGACTCATGAAAGGCAATGTTCGGAAGCTTCGCGGGCGCAGGGAGTTGCGCCTGCTTTGCCTGCTTGTGTCGTCGTCCACGGGAGCACTGCATGCGGTACCTGTCGTGACGCTGAGGGCACGCGCACCCTGGGTCGATGTTCGGGGGCGCTGGGGCTTGGCGTTACCTGCCGGCCTCTACCTGCGCGAGACCTTCGCTCGGAAGCCGCAAGGGTGGCCGGGCAGGGAAGGGGGCCGACAGTTGGGGAGTGAGATGAACCGACGCTTCTCCTCATGCGGCGCGGATCTGGAGTTACCGCCTCGTCACTGCAGGACGTGCGCTACCAAGTCAGAAAACTGATCCAGACTTCTGGCATCTCCCTGATGCGCCTGCATCCAGGCCGTCCACTCACGCGCCATCGCGAGTGATGAGGGGCATCGAACCATTAAATTTTCGAGGCAAATAAAAAAGGGCTTAGCTTTCGCTAAACCCTTTGTTTTGTATGGTGGCTACGCAGGGACTTGAACCCCGGACCCCAGCATTATGAATTATGTGAGGGGCGACCTATTGCTACCTAAAGACGCATGACTCGGGGCTTCTAGCCTAATGCCAACCTCACAGGACCACAGATTTTCGGGAAAATCCTCCAATGTAGTCACCCCGATCTTGGATTTCCTATCTCGTCACGCCCCTCAAAGGATCCGGATGAACGGCCAAGGCGGGCGGTACCTGATGAAAAGCGCATGCCATGGCCAGCTCTAGCCTAGCAGCACAAATTGGTTAGTCCAACTACGTCGCTAGCCTTCATTCGGGAAGTTTCAGAGCTTGCGAGGCAAAGCGCAATCTGCCTAATGGGGAGGTATCTTGAGCGCTTGCCGAAACAAGTAAGGCTCAGTTTTGGTCTATACCCATACCGTTTACGGGGCACTTAGATTTTCGAAACCGTTTGGATATCACAGAAGCAGGTGTGTAACGAAGCCAAATACCTACCTTTTACTTAAGGCTGAGGGCAACGTTGAAAGGAGGCCTAGTCTGTTGCACTTCAGGGGCTGAATGATCTTGCTGATAGAGGGGAATCACCCAAACTAGCGGATGTATGTGTAGGTGCCGCACGTAAGGTAGCTGGGTCGGTGACGTCGCACTCTAAGTGACAACTGAGCTTTACCTCGGGCTTTACATGCGTTACGGTAGTGGCCTCTTGCTATGTGGCTTCTCGAAGGAGTGAGTGTGCCATTTCATCACGTTGAGAAAGTATCTGATAGGGCGATATTTGCATGTCGCTAGATATTTCTTATTCAGATAAAAAGCTCAGAAATATTTGCGAGAAAGAGTCTGTTGCAAAGCGACACTTTCCTCTCGCAGTAGTCCGGACACTCCACCGGAGAATTGACGATATTTGTGCAGCCGACGACCTGTTCGATCTTCCCGTTACATTAGATTTTCTGTCAAGAATTCCTCCAGGGTCCTTCTCTATCGCGCTCTCTGAAGGGTATTCAGCATTATTTTGTGCCGTTGATCAAAAAATGCCCACAGACGTGCATGGTAATGTAAACTGGCAGATGGTGCGTAGGATTAAGCTTGTGGAGATATCTAGAGATGCTTGAAGTCTCAAAGTTTAGGCATGGAGCCATATATCCACCTGGTGACACTATCTCAGACGTTTTATTAGAGAAGGGGATTGGCTTTTCTGATTTTGCAGAGATGTTAGGTGGGAGTCAAGGATATGTAGACTCTTTAATTAAGGGAGATGTGCGAATAACTGAGCAGTTAGCTTCGCGGCTTTCTGAAGTCCTAGGAGCCTCTCCGGGGTTTTGGTTAAGAAGAGAGCAGCAGTACGTCGATTTTTTAGAGGTAATGAATCAGCCGCTTTCTGAAGATGATAGTCAGTGGTTAGCTGAGCTGCCAGTTTCGAGTATGCAGAAATATGGTTGGATTCCTAAAACTCGGTCGCCCGCTAGGAATCTAATTAATTGCCTCAGCTTTTTTGATGTTAATAATGTGGCTGCATGGCGAGAAATATATCGAAGTACTCCTGACTTGGCTAAATTTCGAACCTCGCAAGCTTTTAGTCCTCAACTCGGAGCAGTAGCCGCTTGGATTAAACAATGCGAAACTGAGGCAGAGTTTTTAGATTGTGCGCAGTGGGATCGAGAGAGATTTTTGTCATCGCTTTCGGAGATTCGCCGCCTAACATTAGAAGATGATCCTTCTGTCTTTCTTCCTGAGTTACAGAGAATTTGTGCTCAGTGCGGTGTCGCCGTTGTTATAGCTAGAACCCCAAGTGGATGTCAGGCAAGTGGGGCTACAAAATTTCTATCTGCTGATAAAGCACTTCTAATGTTGAGCTTCAGATATCTATCAGACGATCACTTTTGGTTTACATTCTTCCATGAAGCCGGTCACTTGATATTGCATGGTGAGGATTCAGTCTTCGTTGAGGGGGCTGATGTTGTCAGTGATGATCGTGAAAATGAAGCAAATACCTTCTCTCAGAATTTTCTAATTCCGCCTGAATATGCTGCTGAGCTACCGTCACTTAAAAATAACTTAAGAGCGATTATACGGTTTTCGCGAAAACTGGGAGTATCCCCTGGTATTGTGGTCGGACAGTTACAGCACCAAGGGATTATAAAGCCAAATCATATGCAAAATTTGAAAATTAGGTATCGCTGGCAGGGGACTGACTAACCTCGGAATCTAGTGTATTTTCCGGGGGATTTTTGCCAGTTACAAAGTGCGTCTTCTAATACTTGCATTCCGACGCCAAGCTCTTCGTCTAATTCAATCAGCCAGTTGTCAAGTGTTTTTCTTGGTATGCTGGCGTTTGCCTTTCCTGAAAATAGCAGGTTGCCTCCATCATATGGGCCGGTAGCATTTCCCATATAAGTGGAGTCGGCCTCAATGTTCGCAATCCCAATTTTTGCTATCATCGTTAGATAGTCAAATTTCCCCATTCTTCCAAAGCGAGAAACAGAGCTCATTGATTTATATAGTTGGCGAAATGCATTTTTCGAGTTTCCTTGGCTTTTCTCGATAGCTTGATTAAATGTCTCGGCGTGGGACTTATTGCTGAGAATCCAGTTTACGTAGCTTCTCAGAGCTAATCCGGTGAAGCCATTCTTTGCGGGGTTCATCGTTTCGTACTTTCTGTGGTTGCCGAAGCGATAGCCTCTTAGAGCGAATTCTGGGTAGTTCCTTGCTAGCCATTCAAGTACTGCTTCAGGATTATATGCGACCCTCTCCCAGCTCCAGACGAAGCCTTGACCTAGAGCATTGTAAAATGCTTGAGTCAGCGCCCAGCCGTCTTGGCTGCTTTTTCCAAAGTGGGTTGCTAGGAATATCAGCCAACTTGCCTCCTCAATATTTCCACTTTGCGCATGTAATACAGCTGCTTTTATTGGGTCAAATATTTCGCTATTGGCATCACTCCTAAGTGGGCTTAGACGCCTTTGTCGTATGGCTTCAACATATTTTATTCTTCTAATGCTATCTATTAGCTGGTCTATTAGTACCTGTCTATTCTCTTGGGGCTCAATTCCAGGTAGCGGTCTGATGTTCTTAGAAAAATTTTCTAATCTTTCTTCTAGTTCTCTTGCTTTTTCTTTGTCTCTTTCTCGCATTTAGAGTCCCCTCATTGACTGTGCGGTAATCCAATCTCTTATGGAGTTTCTTACTTTTAGAGTGACGCCGAAGCTGCTTTGAATATTGTGATTAAATCCAAGTGCTAGAATTGGATGATCTAGCCCTATGTTAGAGATATTTGTAACAACGCCGCTATATGATATTCCTTTAACACTTGGGGCTCCGGCGCGTGTGAGGTCCCAGTCTGGAATGTACTCTGGAACTAATTTTGTTTTGGATATCTTTTCGAAGTTTTCAACTACGGTACTTCCGTTGAGAATTATTATTTTGATAGGAGTGCCTGTTATTATCTTTCCGAGAGAATTTCCCGATAGTTCCAAGAGCGTGTTTTTTTGGCTGTTTTTTAAATTGGCCCACTTGGAGTTTGTAGCGAAAGGAACTAAATCTAAGTGCACTGCATGGAATAGCTTGTTGTAGTACGAAGCTGATGTACCGCTTATGATGCTATCTAGTGATCTGAACCAATTGTTATATGGATTTCTTAGAAAGTAATCAGTGCATGAGCTCTCGATAAGCTCTATATGATGGTCTGTTAACTGCTCCCAGTTAACAATTCCAAGTGACTTCAGTGTGTGAAATCTCCGTAGCTCACCGTTTATTTCCTTTCCGGAGTTGTCGAGGAATTCTTTATCGCTGGGGTTCAATCCTAGCGTTGCTATATGCGCAATAGATGGGGCGCCAAATGAAGGTATTGGAGCCCCCCATGTCATCGCATCAGAAGAAATAACTCTGTCGTTGTTAAGGAGGTTAATTAATTCTCGAATTATAGACTTCATTTTCTGCCTTTGGGGAAAGCAAAATTTCTAGTTGTGCGGGAGCTATGATAGTGGTTGGAGACTTTTCCAACATTCTTTTTTCAAGGTAAGCCGTATATACATTACTTTTCATCGCATGAAGGATAGGCTCGATTTTACTGCTTTCATCTTCATGCTTTGTATATCGGAAAAATTGTAAAATCCTTATGAGGTCTAGCCAGTAATGATCCAGGCTTAAGCTTTCAGCGTCTATATCTTCGCCTGCTCTTATTCTTTGCTCAGCATCTAGGAGGGCTTCAATGCTTGACCAAGGATCTCCTTTGGGCATCTCCGGCATTTCAATTGTTTGTTGAAAGCCACTGTTAATGTAGGATTTTGCCTCTTCAAAATTTTTTTCGTAAAGATGGAGGCTGCTGACGTAATGCTTATATTCTCCGATCTCACATCCTAATGAGCGGGCAAGTAATTCTTGTATCATGGTAAATGCAAATACATCGTGCGGAAGCCCGAGATACACATCGTTTGACCTCATTGAGGTAAACATATGTAGCCTCTCTTTTCTCACTAAGAACTGAAGAGTGCAGGTGCAAGGTATGTCTTTTCGAGGTTTTAATATATCCTTTGCATCAAAGAGCTGTACTACAGCTTGTCGTGACGTATTTTTTTCAGATAGAATTTTTATTATTGTTTTTAGCTGGTTATTCTTGCCAGCTCCCATCAGTCTTGGGCCATATCCCCCATATACTGTTTTTCTGTCGTCAGAGCTTTTTTTGTATAGAGGAATATAATGAGTTATAAATTTAAGATCTTTGGACCCTGACAGGTACCAAGCAAGCTCACCAAGGCAGCTGAATAATTTTCCTTTTCCCTCGGCTCGGCTTAGTCGTGCGCGTGGGCGTTTTATATGAAGAAGGGCACCTGTTATTTCTTTGAAGCTGCCTTTTGTTGCAGTGATTTTTTCTTTCTTTTTCAGAAGCTTTGTGTATATGTTGTTTAGTAGGTCGTCTAGAGTTTCTTCTTTTACATACACGGCTTGCCCCTTATACCTGCCTTGGTGTGGTGCTGTCAGTGTGTATTACAGTAAACTAAGTTGAGGGCTTGTTATTTTTTCTTTGGGCAAAGAAAATTCATACTGGCTTTTCAGGCTCTTAGCGCATTGAATAATCACTTCGCGACTTCCTTGGTGTGCTCCCAGCTGTAAGGCCTTTTTTCTTGCTGATATTGTAATGTCATAGTGAGGATAGGACGCTGAGTGCTGAAACCAGCTCCTTTTTAGTCCTAGCGAGCTCGCAAACTCATGTAGCTCATCAAGAGTATCGGCTACTAAGTGGCACCATTCCTTGCCCCGCCATTTAATTCTCACATTATCTACGTAGACTGGCATGGGATCCTTAGGTTGAGCTGCTAGAATTGGTTTTATTTTTCATTGTTTGGCACTAATGAATTTAAGAAGATAAAGTTCATTGTTTTTGCCTTGATGCACGTTCTATAGCCTCTTGAATGCGCGTTGTAAATATTGAGTCTTTACTGTGCGTCATCACTAAATATTCTGTGGCTCGTGTCATGGCTACGTAAGCTAAGCGTGCCTCATCTATTTCATCAGTATCGTTCTGGGGCATGCTTTGCATTGATGGAATAAAAACTACCCCGAATTCAAGGCCTTTGCTCGAGTGCATACTTATGATTTTTACGGTGTCTCTGTCTGTGTATAAAGTTCCCTTGCCTTTTTGCGAGAGGCCGGAGGAGAATGGAATCCCTTCACGTCGGAGCACTTCTTCAGCTCTCACGCCATGCGACTGAGATCGGTAAATAATCGCTATGTCGCTAAGTTGTCTGCCTTGTCCTTGTGCATCTTTTATTCGTTCAGTAATACAGTTCCATTCAGCTTCTTCAGATTGGAATCTCAGCAGCTCTGGGACCTTTCCACGACGGCCTGCACTTTCGGGGGCGATTGTTGGAATTGACTCTTCGGATCCACTTTTCTCTGCTAGTAGATCTGTAGATAATGCTTTCGCAACGGCTAGAGTCTCAGCTGTATTTCTGTAGTTGAGCTTTAAGACAGTGGTTCTTCCTGGTGCTTGAATTCCAACGCTTGCAAATGTAAAGCCGAGACGCTCTTTGCTGTTTTTGCTTCGGTAAATCGACTGGGCGTCATCAAATAGAAGCAGTAACGAGTTTGTTCTACTATCTACCATTTTTACGGCTAGCCTTAGCCAGTCGGGTTCGAAGTCATGTCCCTCATCAATTAATACGGCTGAGTACTGTTCCTTCGATATTATGCCTTCCTCAACAGCGCTAATAGTGAGCTGAACAAATTTGTTCATTTTTTCGTTAATTGCGCATTTTTCTGGAAGGGGAATGCCAGAAGCAGTTAGTTGCTCTCGGCACCAAGCGTGAAAACTACGCACCACTACTTTTTCTTTCAACCCCTTGTTGCTCATGACTTGATTAAGTCGGCCGGCCAACGAACGATTAAAGCAAAGTACTAATATGGGTTTGCTAGTTGCGGAGGCTAGATAAGCGCAGCGGTAGCCTAAAATCATTGTCTTTCCGCTACCAGCTACTCCATGAATTACTCGATGTCCTTCTCCCATGGATCGAGCCAATAGCTCTTGCTGTAGATCCATTACTTTAATGAGATCGGGTAGAGGAGCTTCAGTTTCAGCGAAAAGCCCAAACTGACCGGGTTCGCTATTAACTCTGACTTCAGGGAATAGGTGGTACCGAATTCTGTCGATCTGAGACTTCGACAAGTTACACCTGAACACCGGGGGAAGCATTCCAGTAAGCTTTTTATGCAGCTCATTGGGCTCAACCGATTCGGTCATTTCGTCCTGAAACAGAACTTTCTTTGGGTCCATTACTGCTGCAAGTTCGGTTTGTTCGAACTGCTTGCGGGTAATGGATGTCAGCACCACTCCAAAACCCCATGGTATTGCGAGGTTTCCAGCATAAGGAGTGTCGAGTGGCTGTCTCAATTCTGGGTCTTTTTGAAGCGCCATCACTACTTCAAGCGCATATACCCGAGCCTGGGTGAGGGGGTTCTTTACTTTTTTGAGAGAACCATTGTCGATAATCTGTGCGGTCCCTTTGTCCATCGATTGGATGGTATCGAGCCTCCAATCTTTGACTTCTAGGACTAAAAGGCCCCACTGCGGATGCAGAATTACGAAATCTGGCTGGAGTGCCTTCGGGCCAACAGGGACGTTAAACCAGCATAGGAAATCGTCGTTTAGCTTCTTATCTAAGCGCTCAGCTAGGCGACGTTCGCCTGGGCTATCGAAGCGACAAGTCGAGCGAGTAGGGAAAAACAGAGCCATCACGGCACCTTCCTTGGTACTGCTGACTGACTAATGAAGCAGTCAGCTCGTTGTTGAAACACTGGGACGAGGCCTCGGCCGCCCGGACTATTCTGTGTTCTCAAAGCGCCATCATCAATGCCCTTCGACCAAAAACCAAGTAACCAGAAAGTCGCATCTCCAGTGCCTGTCTCGTACCTGACTCACTTCCTGCGGGCGAGCCAACGCATTGCTGCTGCTTCAGTGATCGCTATCCTGCGTCTGGAGTGGTCAAGTTTCGTTATGCCTCATCGTATCCAGGGCTGGTCTGCCCTATCTCTGGCGCTACCTCTCCACTGATCAACCACCAACGGTAGGCAGGGAAGAGCCTGCTGAGTTCTTCTACCTCAACGGTGCTGATCCGTATGTCTTTGTTGTAAAGCACGATGTGCCATCTATTGGAGCCAATGGGCGTCTCACGGGCCAAGCGATCCATGCCAATGATGCTCACTTGCTTTAGGTCATCCCGCTCGCCTAAATCTTCGGCACACCATTGCTGCCCTTACCTGCTACCCGATTCGTGTACTTCCGATTTCAGGTCTGCTTCGGTAAGGGGCGGGCTGATCCACCGGTCAGGTGGAATCGATTCGGACACGGCTATCGGCTACATCGGCAAGACGGTGCTCGTCGAACTGGTGTGGGACGACAGCGAGGCGCCGATCTGGTGCTGCAAGCACATCGTCGGCGTAGTTCTGCCCATGGCGGGGGTGTATGAGGAAGCGTTCTTCATGACCATCGATGGTCAATGCCGTGAGCGTTTTCCCAGCGAGGTCTTCCTTTCCACCATCCGCACGATTCAGGCCTTGTGGTCACGGGATCCAACAATCGGTGCTGTTGACGGGGGCGTGTGCCAGAGCGGGGAGCCAGGGAAGGGCGGCGCAGCATGAGGGCCGCTGCGGTGAGAGCAATCAGAGGGAGGGCGTGGTGCAGGGAGGCGGGCAGGGGAGCGTCAAGAAATGAACACCCCAGAAAGCACAAAGGGTTAGCCGAAGCTAACCCTTTGTTTTGTATGGTGGCTACGCAGGGACTTGAACCCCGGACCCCAGCATTATGAATGCTATGCTCTAACCAGCTGAGCTACGTAGCCAACGTGGCGCGCATTATTCTCTCGCTTCCTGCCTCTGTCAACCCCACTTTTCAGAATTTTTCAAAGGGCGATCAACCGCTTAGCGGTGGGTGGCGGTTGGCGTTCGGGTTGGAAAAGGGGAGGGGGCGTGCGCGGGGAAATGGGTTGTGAAGCGCGATTTGTTACTTTATAACATTTGCGGTTTCCTACAGCCCTTTCTCCCACGCCCTGGACCTGACGATGCTTCAGTTCGATGCCTTGCAATGGGGGCCGCCTGCGCGGCCGTTGGCGCCGCCGCTTTCCCTGGCGTTGCCGGCCGGCAGCCTCACGGCAGTGGTGGGGCGCAATGGGTGCGGCAAGAGCAGCCTGCTGCGGGTGATCGCCGGTTTACAGCGCCCCTTGGCGGGGCGGGTGAGCGTCGGGGCGGCGGGCCTGGGGGCGGTGGGCTTTTTGCAGCAGCAACAGGCGTTGGACCGGCAGTTCCCCCTCAGCCTGGGGGAGCTGGCGATGGCGGGGTTGTGGCGCAGTCGCTTGAGCCGGGTGGAGCGGCGCCGGCGCTGCGAGGCGGCCCTGGCGGATTGGCAGCTGGAGGCGCTGGCCGACCAGCCGCTGCTGGCGCTTTCCGGCGGGGAGTTGCAGCGGGCCTTGCTGGCGCGGCTGGAGCTGATGGACGCGCCGCTGCTGTTGCTGGACGAACCCGACGCGGCGCTGGACGTGGAGGGCCAGGCGATTCTCTGGCAGCGCATCGCCCGCTGGCAGCGGGAGGGACGCACGCAAGTGGTGGTCTGCCATGACCTGGAGGCGGTGCGCGAGCGCCTGCCGCGCTGCCTGCTGATCCGCGCCGACGGCTGCCGTCATGGCGCCAGCCGGGTGCTGCTGCCGGCGTCGGCCCGCCAGCAGGTGGCCTGATGCTCGCGGCGCTCTGGCAACCCTTTGCGGAGTTCGCCTTTTTGCAGCGGGCGCTGCTGGGCGGGGTGGCGCTGGCGTGCAGCGCGGGGCCGCTCGGGGTGTTCCTGATGCTGCGGCGCATGAGCCTGATCGGCGATGCCATTTCCCATGGGGTGTTGCCCGGTGCGGCGCTGGCGTTCTGGTTCTTCGGCCTGAGCCTGCCGGCGCTGACCTTCGGCGGGCTGGTGGCGGGGCTGGGCATGGCCGGGCTGGCGGCGTGGATCACCCGCCGCACCGGCCTGCGGGAGGATGCGAGCCTGGCGGCCATCTACCCCATTTCCCTGGCGGGCGGTGTGCTGTTGCTGGGGCTGGCCGGGCGCCGGATCGACCTGCTGCACCTGCTGTTCGGCTCGGCCTTGGCGGTGGACGGCGAGACGCTGCGCAGCATGCTGACAGTGGCCGGCACGAGCCTGGCGCTGTTGGCGCTGATCTACCGCCCGCTGCTGTGGGACAGCTTCGACCCGGTGTTCCTGCGTGGGGTGAGCCGCTTCGGGGCGCCGGCCTATGCGCTGTTCCTGGCGCTGGTGGTGCTCAATCTGGTGACCGGCTTCCACGCCATCGGTGCGTTGATGGTGGTGGGGCTGATGATGCTGCCGGCCGCTGCCGCGCGCTTCTGGAGCCGGCGCCTGCCGGTGCTGCTGCTGACGGCGGCGGGCATCGGCGCGAGCTGCGTGTGGCTGGGGCTGTTGCTGTCGTTCCACGCCAACCTGCCCAGCGGGCCCTGCATTGTGTTGCTGGCGGGGCTCGCTTACCTGATTTCGGTGTTCGTCGGGCCGGTCCACGGCTTGCTGCGACGCGCGCCCCTTCCCGTGCCCTGTTGAGGAGCCCCCGCATGTTCATGCGCCTGTGCGTTGTGCTGTTGCTGTGCCTGCCCGTTTCACTGTCCGCTGCGGAGAAGGCGAGGGTGGTGACCACCTTCAGCATCCTGGCGGACATCACCCGCGAGATCGGCGGGGACGACATCCAGCTCACCAACCTGGTGGGGGCGGATGCCGATGCCCATGTCTTCGAGCCCGCTCCGACCCAGGTGCGGGCGGTGCTGGAGGCGGACCTGGTGATCGCCAACGGGCTGGGCTTCGAGCCCTGGCTGGAGCGCCTGCTGGCCAACGGCGAGGCGCGCGGCACGCGCATCGACGCGAGCAAGGGCGTGGTGCCGATGACGGTGCTGGAGGACGACCAGCGTCTGGTGGACCCTCATGCCTGGCAGAGCCTGGGCAATGCGGAGATCTACGCGCGCAACATCACCCAGGCGCTGGTGCAACTGGTGCCGGCCCGCGCGGCGGCCTTCGAGGCGCGGCGGGACTCCTGGCTGGGCCGCCTGGGGGCGCTGCGCCAGAGCATCGCCCCGCGCCTGATGGCGCTGCCGCCGGAGCGGCGCCGGGTGCTGACCAGCCACGATGCCTTCGGTTACTTCGCCCAGGAGTGGCGCCTGCAGTTCCTCGCGGCCCAGGGCGTGAGCGATGCGGCCGAGCCTTCCGCCGCCGAGGTGGCGGGGTTGATCCGCCAGCTGCGGGCGGAGGGCGTGCGGGCCATCTTCGTGGAGAACATCCGCGATGCGCGGCTGGTGAAGCAGATCGCCGAGGAGGCCGGCGCGCGGGTGGGCGGCACGCTGTATTCCGATGCGCTGGCGGCCGAGGGCCCGGCCAGCACTTACCTGGGCATGTACCGGCAGAACGTGGAGCGGCTGCTGCAGGCGCTGGCGCCATGAGCTTCTGGCTGCAACTGGAGCGGAGCCCGGCCGGCACCGGGCGGGATCTGGAGGCGGTGATGGCGGCCATTCCCTGGCGTGCCGATGGGCTGATCCCCGCCGTGGCCCAGCAGTACGACAGCGGCGAGGTGCTGATGCTGGCGTGGATGAACCCCGAGTCCCTGCGGGCCACGCTGGAGGAGGGGCGGGCATGCTACTGGTCGCGCTCGCGCCGCTGCCTGTGGCGCAAGGGGGACACCTCCGGGCATGTGCAGCACCTGGTCAGCGCCCACCTGGATTGCGACGGCGATGCGCTGCTGCTGCAGGTGGACCAGGCCGGCCCGGCCTGTCACACCGGGCGCCGCTCGTGCTTCTACAACCAGCTCTCCGGCGCGGGGTTGCGGGTGACGTGCGCGTCGCCCGAGCCTGGCGCGCCGGCCCACCCGTCCGAACAGGTGGCCCTTGTCCCCATCGACCTGGGGCCCGGCTACCAGGCCCTGCAGAACGAGTTCCAGCCATGCACCACCTGCTGATCCGCAATGCCCGCCTGGTCAACGAAGGCTGCGAGTGGGAGGCCGACCTGCTGGTGCACAACGGCCGTATCGAGCGCATCGACTGCAGCATCAGCGCCCGGCCGGATGTGCGGGTGATCGACACCAACGGCCAGTACCTGCTGCCGGGGATGATCGATGACCAGGTGCACTTCCGTGACCCCGGCGCGCCCCACAAGGGCACCTTCCTCAGCGAGTCCCGCGCGGCGCTGGCCGGGGGCGTGACCAGCGTGATGGACATGCCCAACACCCAGCCGCCGACCCTGGGCCTGGAGGCGCTGGCGGCGAAGGAGCGCCGCGCGGCGGCCTGTTCGTCGGTGAACTACGGTTTTCACTTCGGTGTGAGCCGGGACAACCTCGACACCGTGGCCCGGCTCGACCCGGAGCGGGTGGCGGGGGTGAAGGTGTTCATGGGCGCCTCCACCGGCAACCTGCTGGTGGACGACGAGGCGTCCCTGGAGCGGCTGTTCCGCGATTGCCCGACGCTGCTGCTGGCCCACTGCGAAGACACGCCGCGCATCCGCGAGCGCGAGGCGCAATGGGCAGCCGGCTACGGCGACGCCATCCCGCCCGACGCGCATCCCTGATCCGCGATGCGGAGGCCTGCTACCGCTCCTCCAGCCGGGCGGTGGCGCTGGCCCGTCGCTTCGGCACCGACCTGCACGTGCTGCACATCACCACGGCGCGGGAGCTGGAGCTGTTCAGCCCCGGGCCGCTGCCGGGCAAGCGCATCACCGCCGAGGTGTGCGTGCACCACCTGCTGTTCGATGACCGCGACTACCCGCGCCTGGGCCACCTGATCAAGTGCAACCCGGCGATCAAGGCGCCCTCCGACCGCGATGCCCTGCGCCAGGCCTTGCTGGACGGGCGGCTGGACGTGATCGGCAGCGACCACGCGCCCCACACCCGGGAGGAGAAGACCCGGCCCTACGCCCAGGCGCCCGCTGGGTTGCCGCTGGTGCAGCACAGCCTGCCGGCGCTGCTGGAGCTGGTGGCCGACGGGCTGCTGCCGCTGACGCAGCTGGTGCACAAGACCAGCCACGCGGTGGCGGAGCGCTTCTCCGTCGAGCGGCGCGGCTACCTGCGCGAGGGCTACTGGGCCGACCTGGTGCTGGTGGAGCGCCTGGCCGAGCCCCGGCCGGTGGAGGCGGACCCGATCCACGCGCAATGCGGCTGGACGCCGTTCCAGGGCCGCACCTTCCGTCACGCGGTGCGCACCACGCTGGTGTCGGGCCAACTGGGTTGGCACCAGGGGCGCTTCGGGGAGGATTGCCAGGGGCTGCCCCTGCGTTTTCGAAGGCGCTGAGGGGCAGTGCTTGACGCAGTGCCGGCAAAGGGTTGACTTAGAGCGCGCTCGAACTTCTAGGATCGCCTCATGGAACCTCATCTCAGCATCGACGAAGTCGCCCGGCGTACCGGGCTCACGGCTCACACCCTGCGTTATTACGAGCGCATCGGGCTCATCGCCCCGGTGGGCCGGGCGCCGGGTGGGCAGCGGCGCTACGCGGCTTCGGACATGGCCTGGATCGAGTTCCTGCTGCGCTTGCGCACGACCCGCATGCCCATCGGCAAGATGGAGGCGTTCGCAGCGCTGAGGAGCGCCGGGGACCCGACGGTGCCGGCGCGTCGCCAGATGCTGGAGGGCCACCTTGCGGAGGTCCTGGCCGAGATCGAGGCGATGCGCCAGGCCGCCGATGCGCTGCACGCGAAGATCGAGCATTACCGCGCGTGCGAGCAGGCCCTGGCACTGGAGCCATCAACCGAGAAGGGCAACGCACATGAATGACGAGAGCCGCTACCAGCGTGGGCTGGCGAAACTGAAGGAGATCGACGGCGAGGCCGGTGAGCGGGTGGTGGAGAGCCTGGCGGGCATCGCCCCGGACTTTGCGCGCTACCTGGTGGAGTTCCCCTTCGGCGACATCTATTCCCGCCCGGGGCTGGACCTGAAGAGCCGGGAGATCGCCGTGGTGGCGGCCCTGACTGCCCTGGGCAACGCCGCCCCGCAACTGAAGGTCCACGTGCACGGCGCGCTGAACGTCGGCGCCAGCCGCACGGAGATCATCGAGACCATCATGCAGATGGCCGTCTACGCCGGCTTCCCGGCCGCGCTGAACGGCCTGGCGGTGGCGCGGGAGGTGTTCGAGCAGCGGGGCGAGGCGGCCTGAAGCACGAAGCCCCCGGCGGAGCAGGTCCGCAGGGGGCTTCGGGTGAAGCGGGGGAGGGCTTAGACGTTGAAGCGGAAGTGCATCACGTCGCCGTCCTTGACGATGTATTCCTTGCCTTCCAGGCGCCATTTGCCGGCTTCCTTGGCACCGGCTTCGCCCTTGAACTGGATGAAGTCGTCATAGGCGACCACTTCGGCGCGGATGAAGCCTTTCTCGAAGTCGGTGTGGATCACGGCAGCGGCCTGCGGGGCGGTGGCGCCGATGCGCACGGTCCAGGCGCGTACTTCCTTCACGCCGGCGGTGAAGTAGGTCTGCAGGTTGAGCAGGTCGTAGCCGGCGCGGATCACGCGGTTCAGGCCTGGTTCTTCGAGGCCCAGGGCTTCGAGGAACATGTCCTTCTCTTCGCCGTCGTCGAGTTCGGCGATCTCGGCTTCGATCTTGTTGCAGACCGGTACCACGATGGCGCCTTCTTCTTCGGCAATGGCGCGGACCACGTCGAGGTGCGGGTTGTTCTCGAAGCCGTCCTCGGCGACGTTGGCGATGTACATCACCGGCTTGCTGGTGAGCAGGTGGAAGCCGCGGACGAGGCGCTTCTCGTCGTCACCCAGGTTTTTCAGCAGGGAGCGCGCGGGCTTGCCTTCGCTGAAGTGGGGGATGAGTTTTTCCAGCAGGGCTTTCTGCGCCAGGGCGTCCTTGTCGCCGCCCTTGGCGTTGCGCGCGACCTTCTGCAGTTGCTTCTCGCAGCTGTCGAGGTCGGCGAAGATCAGTTCGAGGTCGATGATCTCGATGTCGCGCTTGGGGTCGACGCTGTTGGAGACGTGGATGACGTTCTCGTCTTCGAAGCAGCGCACGACGTGGGCGATGGCGTCGGTCTCGCGGATGTTGGCGAGGAATTTGTTGCCTAGGCCTTCACCCTTGGAGGCGCCCGCAACCAGGCCGGCGATGTCGACGAATTCCATGGTGGTGGGGATCACGCGCTCGGGCTTGACGATCTCGGCCAGCGCGTTGAGGCGCAGGTCGGGCATCGGCACGATGCCGCTGTTCGGCTCGATGGTGCAGAAGGGGAAGTTTTCCGCCGCGATGCCGGATTTGGTCAGGGCGTTGAACAGGGTGGACTTGCCGACGTTGGGCAGGCCGACGATGCCGCAGTTGAATCCCATGCTATGTCCCTCGGGCCGATTGGCGATGAAAGAGGTGTGATCAGGCCTTCTGGCTGTGCAGCTTCTGCATCGCGCGGGTCCAGTCACCTGCGAGCATTTCCGGCAGCACGCCGAGGGCGAAGTCGATGCTGGAGTCGAGCTTTTCCTGTTCGCTGCGCGGTGCGCGGCCGAGGACGAAGCCGGAGACCAGGCTGCTGTGCCCCGGGTGGCCGATGCCGAGCCGGAGGCGGTGGAAACCGTTCTGGTTGCCAAGCTGGGCGATGATGTCGCGCAGCCCGTTGTGCCCGCCGTGCCCGCCACCTTGCTTGAGCTTGGCGACGCCGGGAGGCATGTCGAGTTCGTCGTGGGCCACCAGGATCGCGTCGACCGGGATGCGGAAGAAGCCGGCGAGCGCCGCCACGGACTGGCCGCTGCGGTTCATGTAGGTGGTGGGGATGAGCAGGCGAACGTCGCGGCCCTGGTGGCTGAACTTGCCAACGAGGCCGAAGTACTTCTTGTCGAGGGATAGGTTGACGCGCTGGCTGTCCGCCACGCGCTCAACGAAAAGGGCCCCTGCGTTATGCCGGGTCTGGTCGTATTCAGGGCCTGGATTACCCAGGCCGACGATCAGTTGTACGGCAGTCACGACAGGGGCCCTTCCTCAGGCTGGCGAGTAGTGATTACTCGGCTTTGCCTTCTTCTTCGTCTTTCACAACGCGGGAGGCGTGGATGTTGGCCACTGCCAGGTCGTTGCCGTGCGCCAGTGCGACCAGCTCAACGCCTTTCGGCAGTTTGAGGTCGGACAGGTGAACGATCTGGCCCAGTTCGACTTTGGCCAGGTCGACTTCGATGAACTCCGGCAGGTCTTTCGGCAGGCAGGAGACTTCGACTTCGGAGATGGTGTGGGAGATCTCGCCACCACCGGTCTTCACGCCAACGGCGGTCGATTCGTTCAGGAAGTGCAGGGGCACGTGGGCGGTCAGTTTCTGGCCGGCGACGACGCGCTGGAAGTCAGCGTGCAGTACGAAGCCTTTGGCCGGGTGACGCTGCAGGGCCTTGATCAGAACGGTTTCGGTCTTGCCGGAAACGTTCAGGGACAGCACGTGGCTGAAGGCAGCTTCGTTTTCCAGCAGCTTGGCCAGGTCTTTGGCCAGCAGGCTTACGGATTCCGGGGCTTTCTCGCCACCGTAGATCACGGCGGGAACCAGGTTGGCATTACGACGCAGGCGGCGGCTCGCACCTTTCCCCAGGTCGGAACGCGCTTCGGCATTCAGGGCAAAATCAGTCATTACGTTTCTCCAAAATAGCCAAACCGCCCCGAGTGCTTGCGACCAGCATCTTGGGCGGTTAGGCAAAAAAGCCCCGCCGGAGCGGGGCGTTTTCGTCAGGGATGTCCTTAGCGGAACATCGCGCTGATCGATTCCTCATTGCTGATGCGGCGGACCGCTTCAGCCACGACCGGCGCGATATCCAGTTGGCGGATACGCGAGCAGGCCTGTGCCGCGGCGGACAGGGGGATGGTGTTGGTCACCACCAGCTCGTCCAGCACGGAGTTTTCAATGTTCTCGATGGCACGGCCGGACAGCACCGGGTGGGTGCAGTAGGCGTAGACCTTGGCGGCGCCGTGGTCCTTCAGGGCCTTGGCGGCATGGCCGAGGGTGCCGGCGGTATCGACCATGTCGTCGACCAGAACGCAGGTACGGCCATCCACATCACCGATGATGTGCATGACTTCGGACTGGTTGGCCTTGGGACGACGCTTGTCGATGATCGCCAGGTCGACGCCCAGGGACTTGGCAACGGCGCGAGCACGCACCACGCCACCGATGTCCGGGGAGACGATCATGAGGTTGTCGAAGCGTTGGTCTTCGATGTCATCCACCAGAACGGGGGAGCCGTAGATGTTATCTACCGGGATATCGAAGAAGCCCTGGATCTGATCGGCGTGCAGGTCGACGGTCAGCACGCGGTCGACGCCGACCACGGTGAGCATGTCGGCCACTACCTTCGCGCTGATCGCCACGCGAGCGGAACGCGGGCGGCGGTCCTGGCGGGCATAGCCGAAGTAGGGGATCACTGCAGTGATACGGGACGCCGAGGAACGGCGGAAGGCGTCAGCCATCACTACCAGTTCCATCAGGTTGTCGTTGGTGGGCGCGCACGTGGGCTGAATCAGGAAGACGTCCTTACCGCGAACGTTCTCGTTGATTTCAGCGCTGATCTCGCCGTCGGAGAACTTGCCTACGGAGGCATCACCGAGGGGGATGTGCAATTGACGTACGACGCGACGCGCCAGATCGGGGTTGGCGTTCCCCGTGAAGACCATCATCTTGGACACGCGCAGTACCTGCCGGCTGAGGGTGGACCTGATGAATAAAAAGCTGTTCAAAATGCACGGGTGCTTTTTGAACAGCTTTCTCGTGTATGGCAGGGGCGGCTGGATTCGAACCAACGCATGGCAGGATCAAAACCTGCTGCCTTACCGCTTGGCGACGCCCCTATCTGTTTCAACTTTCTTTGCAAGACCTTGTTGTACCGAACCCTTGGAGGGTTATGGCAGGGGCGGCTGGATTCGAACCAACGCATGGCAGGATCAAAACCTGCTGCCTTACCGCTTGGCGACGCCCCTGTATCGGTATAACCGGAGGACTTGCAACACTTCTTTCAAGCCAGGATTCCGAGCTTGCGGTGCAACATCGAGACGTTGCTTCCTCGCGCGACGAAATTCGGCAGAGTGGCTGGAAGTTGGCGGGCGACTTTATCAGCATCGTCCTTGTTTGGGAAGCTCCCAAACACACAAGCTCCAGTGCCGGTCAGTCTAGCTGCTGTGAAATTATTCAACAGGATCAGCGCGTTACGAACATCCGGGTAACGCTTCTCGACCACCGGCTGACAGTCATTACGACCGCCCCCCTCAAGAAGGCTGCGAAGATTAATGGGCGGCGTATTCCGTGTCAACTCGGGATCGGTGAAAACTTCTGCTGTGCTGACAAAGACTTGCGGTACGGCGACGAGGAACCAGGGTTCGGGCAGGGTGACCGGCTGCAGGCGCTCGCCGACGCCCTCGGCGAAGGCGGCGCGCCCGCGTACGAATACCGGTACATCGGCGCCCAGGGCCAGGCCCAGTTCGGCGAGGCGATCCTCGCCCAGGTGGGTCTGCCACAGGTGGTCGAGGCCGAGGAGGGTAGTCGCTGCGTCCGAGCTGCCGCCACCGATGCCGCCGCCCATGGGGAGGCGCTTGTCGAGCCAGATGTCGGCACCGAGAGACGTGCCGGATTCCTGCTGCAGGCGCCTGGCGGCGCGGACGATCAGGTTGCTGTCATGGGGCACGCCGGGCACGTCGGTGCGCAGGTGGATCTCACCATCCTGGCGCAGGGCGAAGCCGAGTTCGTCGCCGTGTTCGAGGAACTGGAACAGGGTCTGCAGCTCGTGATAGCCATCGGCGCGGCGGCCGAGGATATGGAGCATGAGGTTGAGCTTGGCCGGAGCCGGGAGGATCAGCTGTGCGTCCTGCATGGCGTGCCTACTGGCCGAGCTGGCGCGGTTGCCAGTCCTTGATCACCAGGGTGACGTCGAGATCGGCGCCCTTGAGCTTGATGCGCTCGGGCAGGGTGAAGCCGTTCTGCTCTACGTAGCTGAGGTACTGGACCTGCCAGCCGTCCTGCTCCAGGCGCGCCAGGTGGCTCTTGCCGTCCAGGGTCAGCCGGCTCTTGCTGTCCGGGGCGGGCAGGCCGCGCACCCACCATTGCAGGTGGGAAACCGGCAGGCGCCAGCCCAGCTGTTCTTCCAGCAGGGCCTCGGGAGACTCGGCCTCGTAGCGGCCCTGGTTGGCCACTTCGAGGGTGATGGCGCCCGGGTGCCCGGTGAGGCGGGCGGCGCCACGACCCAGCGGGCCGGAGAGGCGGATGTCGTAGTAGTCGCGGCGTTGCAGCCAGAACAGCGTGCCGCTGCCGGAATCCTTCGGTGCGCGGATGCCGACCTTGCCGGCGATCTGCCAGCCGTCGAGGGCGGCGACCTGTTCCTTGTGGGCTTTCCACTGGGCCGGGTCGCCCTGGCCTTCAACGGTCTCGTGGGAGGTGAGGCCGGCGCAGCCCGTGAGCAGGAGCAGCGCGCCGGCGGCTAACAGTGAACGTAGACGCATGGATCAGAGGGTCTCGGAGCCGGTCAGGCGCTGCAGGGTGCCGCGCAGGATCGGGCTGTCGGGTTGGGTCTTGAGGGCTTCGGACCAGACTTCGCGCGCTTCGCTCTGCTTGCCGCGGGTCCAGAGCACTTCGCCCAGGTGGGCCGCCACTTCGTGATCGGGGAATTCCTTGAGGGCCTGGCGCAGCAGGCGCTCGGCCTCGTCCATGTTGCCCAGGCGGAAGTTGATCCAGCCGAGGCTGTCGAGGATGGCGGGGTCGTCCGGCTTGAGTTGGTGAGCCTGCTCCACCAACTGGCGTGCTTCCTCGTAGCGCGTGGTGCGATCGGCGAGGGTGTAGCCGAGGGCATTGAGCGCCATGGCGTTTTCCGGTTCGCGCTCGAGGATGAAGCGCAGGTCGCGCTCCAGTTGCGCCAGGTCGCCGCGCTTCTCCGCGAGCATCGCGCGCGTATAGAGAAGGTTGAGGTCGTCCGGGAATTGTTGCAGGCCCTGGTGGATGACCTTCCAGGAGCGGTCAGGCTGCTGGCGTTCGGCGAAGCTTTCGGCCTCGATCAGGTACAGCTGGATGGCGTAGTCGGGCTGCGCCTCGCGAGCCTTGTCCAGGTGCGCGGCGGCCTCGTCCGGACGGTTGGCGTCGAGCAGGATCTCGGTCTGGCGCAACTGGGCCGGCAGGTAGTCGTTGCCGGCACCGACCAGGCCGTACTCGATCAGCGCACTTTCCTTGTCGCCACGCTTCTCGTAGACCTGGCCGAGGTTGAAGTGGGCGGAATCCACATGGCTGCCGCGGTCGACCAGTTCCTCGAGGTAGACCTGGGCTTCGTCCCAGGCCTCGCCCTCCATGCACACCAGCGCCAGGGAGAAGCGCAGGTCGTCGTCATCGGGGAACTGCTGCACCAGGCCGGCGAACTCGGACTTGGCCTCGTCCAGGCGGTTCTCTTCCACCAGCAGGCGGGCGTAGGTCAGGCGCAGGCGCTTGTCGTCCGGGTGCTGCTTGATGCCCTTCTGCAGCAGGGGCAGGGCTTCGTCGGTGCGGTCGAGGCTCTGCAGCAGGCGCGCGCGCAGCAGGATCGGCGGGATCTGCTGGTCGTCGGAAGGGATGTCCTCCAGCAGTGCGAGGGCTTCTTCGGTGCGGCCGTCCTGTTGCAGCAGCACGGCCTTGCCGAACACCAGCTGGCTGTTGTCCGGGTACTTGGCGAGCAGGCGGTCGAAGCTCTGCAGCAGGCCGGCGCGGGTGTCCGGGTCGGTCTCGGCGGCGGAGAGGGCGAGGAAGTCGAAATGGGTGTCGCCCTGGCCCTGCAGCACCTTCTCCATGTAGGTCATGGATTCGTCGTAGCGGCCGCCTCGGGCCAGCTGTACGGCGGCGGCGCGCTGGGCGTCGAGGTTGTCCGGGGCGTTCTTCGCCCAGATCAGCGCGGTGTCCAGCGCGGCCTGGTCGGCACCCAGGTACTCGGCGATGCGGAAGGCGCGTTCGGCTACGCCGGCGTCCTGGGTCGCATTGGCCTGCTGTACATAGTTGCCGAGGGCGATATCGAAGCGATTGCGCTGCCCGGCCACTTCGGCCGAGAGCAGGGCGAACAGGGTGTCGCGGCTGAAGGAGCCATAGACTTCCGGCTTGGATTCGGGCGCCTGGCTGGTGTCTTCCACCGGCGGCGTACCGTCCGGGGAGGAAGGGGCCAGGGTCTGGCAACCGCCGACGAGCAGGAGGGCGGTCAGCAACGCGAAGGATTTATTCATAGGGGAAAAGGCGACTAACCTGCGGTCGGAGCATCATGACACAAGCGGCTGGGCAAGCCCATGGGGCAAGGGCCGATACATTGTCGGGCGGGTTCATGGTGATTGTGACAATAGCGAGCGGTGGTTGTTCTCAATCTGTCGAAGGAGGACAATTGCGCGCCTCCTGATTTCGTTAGCGACCCTGCATGGCCTTTCTTGCCCTCGGTATCAACCACAAAACCGCGTCCGTGGATGTGCGTGAGCGCGTGGCTTTTACCCCCGAGCAACTGGTCGAGGCCCTGCAGCAGCTGTGTCGCCTCACCCCCAGTCGCGAGGCGGCGATCCTCTCCACCTGCAACCGCAGCGAGCTGTATCTGGAGCAGGACCAGGTTTCCGCCGACGAGGTCCTCGCCTGGCTCGCCGGCTACCACAACCTCAGCCTCGAAGAACTGCGCGCCTGCGCCTATGTGCACCAGGACGACTCCGCCGTCCGCCACATGATGCGCGTCGCCTCGGGGCTCGATTCCATGGTCCTCGGCGAGCCGCAGATCCTCGGCCAGATGAAGTCCGCCTACGCCGTGGCGCGTGAGGCCGGCACCGTCGGCCCGCTGCTGGGGCGCCTGTTCCAGGCCACCTTCAGCACCGCCAAGACCGTGCGCACCGATACCGCGATCGGCGAGAACCCGGTCTCCGTGGCGTTCGCCGCGGTCAGCCTGGCCAAGCAGATCTTCACCGACATGCACCGCAGCCAGGCGCTGCTGATCGGCGCCGGCGAGACCATCACCCTGGTCGCCCGCCACCTGCACGAGCAGGGCGTGAAGCGCATCGTCGTCGCCAACCGCACCCTGGAGCGCGCCAGCATGCTCGCCGAGCAGTTCGGTGCCCACGCGGTGTTGCTGGCCGATATCCCCGACGAGCTGGTCAACAGCGACATCGTCATCAGCTCCACCGCCAGCCAGTTGCCGATCCTCGGCAAGGGGGCGGTCGAGCGCGCACTGAAGCAGCGCAAGCACAAGCCGATCTTCATGGTCGACATCGCCGTTCCCCGCGACATCGAGCCCGAGGTCGGCGAGCTGGACGACGTCTACCTCTATACCGTCGACGACCTCCACGAAGTGGTCGCCGAGAACCTCAAGAGCCGCCAGGGCGCCGCCCAGGCCGCCGAGGAGCTGGTCGGCAGCGGCGTGCAGGAGTTCATGCAGCGCCTGCGCGAGCTGGCTGCGGTGGACGTGCTGCGCGCCTACCGCCAGCAGGCCGAGCGCACCCGCGACGAGGAGCTGGCCAAGGCGCAGCGCATGCTGGCCAACGGCAGCTCCGCCGAGGACGTCATGGCCCAGCTCGCCCGTGGCCTCACCAACAAGCTGCTGCACGCGCCCAGCGTGCAGCTGAAAAAACTCTCCGCCGACGGCCGCTTCGACGCGCTCGCCGTGGCCCAGGAACTCTTCGCCCTCGACGAGGGCACGGACAAGCAAGCCCAATGAAAGCGTCACTGCTCAAGAAGCTCGACATCCTCCAGGACCGTTTCGAGGAACTCACGGCCCTGCTCGGCGATGGCGAAGTCATCAGCGACCAGGCCAAGTTCCGCGCCTATTCCAAGGAATACGCCGAGGTCGAGCCGGTCATCCTCGCCTTCCGCGAGTTCCGCAAGGTGCAGTCCGATCTCGAGGGCGCCCAGGCGCTGCTCAAGGACAGCGACCCGGACCTGCGCGAGATGGCCGAGGAAGAGGTCGCCCAGGCCCGCGAGCAACTGGTCGAGCTGGAGGCCCGCCTGCAGCGCATGCTGCTGCCCAAGGACCCCAACGACGGCCGCAACGTGTTCCTCGAGATCCGCGCCGGCACCGGTGGCGACGAGGCGGCGATCTTCTCCGGCGACCTGTTCCGCATGTACTCGCGCTACGCCGAGCGCCAGGGCTGGCGAGTCGAGATCCTCTCCGAGAACGAGGGCGAACACGGCGGCTATAAAGAGGTGATCGCCCGTGTCGAGGGTGACAACGTCTACGCCAAGCTCAAGTTCGAGTCCGGCGCGCACCGCGTGCAGCGGGTGCCGGAAACCGAATCCCAGGGCCGCATCCACACCTCCGCCTGCACCGTCGCCGTGCTCCCCGAGCCGGACGAACAGGCCGCCATCGAGATCAACCCGGCGGACCTGCGCATCGACACCTACCGCTCCTCCGGCGCCGGCGGCCAGCACGTGAACAAGACCGACTCCGCCGTGCGCATCACCCACATCCCCAGCGGGATCGTGGTCGAGTGCCAGGAAGAGCGCTCCCAGCACAAGAACCGCGCCAAGGCCATGGCCTGGCTCGCGGCCAAGCTGAACGACCAGCAGGAAGCCGCCGCCCACAAGGAAATCTCCGAGACCCGCAAGCTGCTGGTGGGCTCCGGGGATCGTTCCGAGCGCATCCGCACCTACAACTATCCACAGGGCCGGGTCACCGATCACCGCATCAACCTGACCCTCTACGCGCTGGACGACGTACTCGCCGGCAGTGTCGAGTCGGTCATCGAACCGCTGCTCGCCGAATACCAGGCCGACCAGTTGGCCGCCCTGGGGGACTGACGTGACCATCATCGCCAGCCTGCTCAGCGAGGCCCGCCTGCCGGACTCGCCAAGCGCCCGCCTGGACGCCGAGCTGCTGCTCGCCGCCGCCCTGGGCAAGCCGCGCAGCTTCCTCCACACCTGGCCCGAGCGCGTGGTCAGCGGTGAGGCTGCCGAGCTCTACGCGAGCTACCTTGCGCGCCGCCGCAACGGCGAGCCGGTCGCCTATATCCTCGGTCGCCAGGGCTTCTGGAGCCTGGACCTGGAAGTCGCTCCGCACACCCTGATCCCCCGTCCCGATACCGAGCTGCTGGTGGAAACCGCCCTGGCCTTGGTGCCGGCGGCCCCCGCCCGCGTGCTCGACCTCGGCACCGGCAGC
The DNA here is from genome assembly GCF_012767755.2 of Pseudomonas tohonis. Classification (NCBI taxonomy): domain Bacteria; kingdom Pseudomonadati; phylum Pseudomonadota; class Gammaproteobacteria; order Pseudomonadales; family Pseudomonadaceae; genus Pseudomonas; species Pseudomonas tohonis. Next base: position 5,616,207 of record NZ_AP023189.1, on the reverse strand, counting down.
GGTGCCATCGTCCTGGCGCTGGCCTGCGAGCGCCCGCTCTGGCGCCTGATCGGCGTCGACCGTATCGACGACGCCGTGGCCCTGGCCGAACGCAACCGCGTGCGGCTCCAGCTGGACAACGTCGAATTCCGCGAGAGCCACTGGTTCTCCACCCTGGGCGCCGAGCGCTTCGACCTCATCGTCAGCAACCCGCCCTACATCGCCGCCCGCGACCCGCACCTGGACGAGGGCGATGTGCGCTTCGAACCCTCCAGCGCCCTGGTCTCCGGCGCCGACGGGCTGGACGACATCCGCCTGATCGTCAGCGCGGCACCCGCTCACCTGAATGCCGGTGGCTGGCTGCTGCTGGAGCACGGCTACGACCAGGCCGCCGCCGTGCGCGAACTGCTGGCCCGCCAGGGCTTCGAGGCGGTGGAAAGCCGCCGCGACCTCGGCGGCCACGATCGCATCAGCCTGGGGCGGCTGCCATGCTGAGCGACGAAGAACTCCTGCGTTACAGCCGGCAGATCCTCCTGCCGCAGATCGACGTCGACGGCCAACTGCGCCTGAAGGCGGCTCGCGTACTGATAGTCGGCGTCGGCGGCCTCGGTTCGCCCGTCGCTCTCTACCTGGCTGCCGCTGGCGTCGGCGAACTGCACCTGGCGGATTTCGACAGCGTCGACCTGACTAACCTGCAGCGCCAGATCATCCACGACAGCCACGGCGTCGGGCAGCTCAAGGTCGACTCGGCCATGGCCCGCCTCGCCGCGCTCAACCCCGAGGTGCGCCTGGTGCCGCACCGAGCCGCGCTGGACGTCGACTCCCTGGCCGAGGCCGTCGCAGCCGTGGACCTGGTGCTCGACTGCACCGACAACTTCGGCACTCGCGAGGCGGTCAACGCCGCCTGCGTGGCCGCGCGCAAGCCGCTGGTGTCCGGCGCTGCGATCCGCCTCGAAGGCCAGCTCTCGGTGTTCGACCCGCGCCGCGACGACAGCCCCTGCTACCACTGCCTCTACGGCCATGGCAGCGAAGCCGAGCTGACCTGCAGCGAAGCCGGTGTGGTCGGCCCGCTGGTGGGGCTGGTCGGCAGCCTGCAGGCCCTCGAAGCGCTCAAGCTGCTGGCCGGTTTCGGCGAGCCCCTGGTCGGCCGCCTGCTGCTGGTGGACGCCCTCGGCGGCCGCTTCCGCGAACTGCGGGTCAAGCGCGACCCGGGCTGTAGCGTCTGCGGGAACGCGCATGCCTGACCAGGCTCCCGTCGGCGTCTTCGACTCCGGCGTCGGCGGCCTGTCGGTGCTGCGCGAAATCCGCGCGTTGCTGCCGAGTGAATCCCTGATGTACGTGGCCGACAGTGGCCATATCCCCTACGGCGAGAAGAGCCAGGAGTTCATTCGCGAGCGCAGCTTGGCGATCACCCGCTTCCTGCTGGAGCAGGGCGCCAAGGCCCTGGTGCTGGCGTGCAACACCGCCACCGTGGCCGCGGTCGCGGACCTGCGGGAGCGTTATCCACAGCTGCCCATCGTCGGCATGGAGCCGGCGGTGAAGCCCGCCGCCGCCGCCACCCGTTCCGGCGTGGTAGGCGTGCTGGCCACCACCGGCACCCTCAAGAGCGCCAAGTTCGCCGCCCTGCTCGATCGCTTCGCCAATGACGTGCGCGTGGTCACCCAGCCCTGCCCGGGCCTGGTGGAACGCATCGAGGCGGGTGAGCTGGATGGCGAGGCGACCCGTGCGCTGCTCTGGAGCTACGTGCAGCCGCTGCTGGCCGAGGGCTGCGACACGCTGATCCTCGGCTGTACCCATTACCCCTTCCTGCGCCCGTTGCTGGCCGGCATGGTGCCCGAGTCGGTGCGCCTGGTGGACACCGGCGCGGCCGTGGCGCGGCAGCTGCAACGGCTGCTCGAGGCGCGCGGACTGCTGGCGCGCGGGCCGGCGCAAGGCTGTCGTTTCTGGAGCAGTGGAGAGCCTTCGGCACTGCAGAATGTGCTGCCGAAACTCTGGGGTGACGAGGCTGTTTGCGTGGCGGATCTCGGCTTTTAAAAAAACCTTGAACTTGCTGGTAGCCGTCTTTCTCTTAGTCCAAACGTATCTATAATCGCTCCAATTCGTACGTTTTAAACTGTCGATTAAGTCTGAATAAGGAAGTTTCCATGAAGAAACTGTTCTCTATGGTCGCGATTGCGGCCGTTTGCGTAGGGCAGAGTGTCGCGGCGCAGGCTGCGGATGTTTCTCTCGATGTTGGTCAGACTGGCGAATCGACCATGGTCTACCGCCTCGCTACCCAGTTCGATTTCTCCAGCAGCTGGTTCCAGACCGACGTGGGTCGACTGACCGGCTACTGGGATGCGGGCTACACCTACTGGGATGGCGACGAGACCTCCAGCAACCACAGCATTTCCTTCGCCCCGGTATTCGTCTACGAATTCGCCGGCGAAACCGTGAAGCCCTATGTCGAAGCCGGTATCGGCGTCGCCCTGTTCGCCAACACCGAACTGGAGAACAACGAGCTGGGCTCCTCCTTCCAGTTCGAAGACCGCATCGGCGCCGGCCTGCGCTTCAGCAACCAGGAAGTCGGCATCCGTGCCATCCACTACTCCAACGCCGGCATCAAGCAGCCGAACGATGGGGTAGAGGCCTACAGCCTGCACTACCGCGTTTCCTTCTAAGCGCGAGCGACACGAAGAACCGGGCCTGGCGCCCGGTTTTTTTATGCTTGTGGATAAATCGCCGGGTGGCATTTCCGTAGGGGCGAATTCATTCGCCCAGCGGTGCCAGGAGCGATGTTTGTGGGGGCGAATTCATTCGCGATGCGGTCTCGACGACCTGTCGCTTTCGCGTCATTTGCGTAGCCCGGGCTTCAGCCCGGAGCCATCCCAGGTGCCAGGTGCCGGTCAGACCGCGCGCCCATAGGCGCTGTCGATGCCCCGGCGTTCTTCCAGGCAATCGGCCTCGCCCATCTCGAATTCGCGGCAGATCAGCGGGCGGTTCTCGTAGATGCTGCAAAGCATGGTGTCGCGGTCCAGCGCGGCGCACCAGCCGTCGTCCAGGCGCGCCATGACGTCGCCGCCCCACTCATCCGTCTCGATGAAGCGTTCGGGCACGCCGGTGTCGGTGATCAGCATCACCTCCAGCTGGCAGCAGCAGGCGGCGCAGGTGGAGCAGGTGACAGCGGGGGTGGCAGGCAATTGCCTGAGGGGGATGTGCGAGGAATTCATGGGCGCGCAGTCTACGGCAAAGGCGCCCGGCACGGGGGGCCGGCCGATCAGTTGCCCGGCGCGGGGCGTCTCAGTCGCCTGGCCAGCTGGTGCAACGACGGCAGCAGCGCCGCCCAGATCAGGGCCAGCACCAGCAGGCTGGGCAGGGTGCCGAACGGCAGGCCGACCCCCGCCAGGCGAGCGCCAGCCAGGTACGACAAGGGCCCGGCGATGGCGCCCAGCAGGGCGGCGAGCCACACGGGGCGCGCGGTCCAGGCCAGGCAGTGGTTCAGCGTGGTGCCCAGCAGCGCCCAGAGCAGCGCCAGCCAGGGCGGGATCAGGCGCCCGCCATGGCCGAAGTCGAAGAGCCCCAGGTTGAGCAGCAGGCAGTCCAGCAGGCTGCCGAGCAACGCCACCGCGATCACCACGCGCCCGTCCTCGGCCCAGCTGCCGATGCAGAGGAAATGCAGCGCCAGGATCGCCGGCGCCACCAGCAGCAGGAGTGGCTGGTCGGCGGCGAACAGGCAGGCGAACCAGCCCGCCTGGAACAGCACCGCATTGGCCAGGCGCCTAGGCATCCAATTGGCCGAGCAGCGGGGAGGGACGGGCGCCCGGCTTGGCGAGCAGCAACTGGGCGGTGCCGATGGCGCGCTCCAGGAAACCGCCCTCGCAGTAGCACAGGTAGAACTCCCAGAGCCGGTAGAAGGTCTCGTCGTAGCCCAGCTGTTCCAGGCGGCCCCGCGCCGCGCGCAGGTTGTCGTGCCAGTGGCGCAGGGTGCGCGCGTAGTGCAGGCCGAAGTCCTCCATGTGCAGCAGGTTCATGTCGCTGTCGCGGGTGATCACCTCCAGCATCTTCTGCACCGAGGGCAGGGCGCCGCCGGGGAAGATGTAGCGCTGGATGAAGTCGACGCTGCGCCGGGCTTGCTCGTAGCGCTGGTCGCGCATGGTGATGGCCTGCAGCAGCATCAGCCCGTCGTCTTTCAGCAGGCGCGCGCACTGGCTGAAGTAGGTGGGCAGGAAGCGATGGCCGACGGCCTCGACCATCTCGATCGAGACCAGCTTGTCGAAGCGCCCATCGAGGTCGCGGTAGTCCTGCAGCAGGACGGTGACCCGCGACTGCAGGCCCTGTTCCTCAATGCGCCGGCAGGTGTATTCGTACTGCTCGCGGGACAGCGTGGTGGTGGTCACCCGGCAGCCATGGTGGGTGGCGGCGTAGAGCGCCATGCTGCCCCAGCCGGTGCCGATCTCCAGCAGGTGGTCGTCGGGCTTGAGTTCGAGCTTGCGGCAGATGCGCGCGAGCTTGTTCAGCTGGGCCTGCTCCAGGCCCTGGTCGGGGCTGGCGAACTGCGCGGCGGAATACATCATGGTCGGGTCGAGCATCTGCTCGAACAGGTCGTTGCCCAGGTCGTAGTGGGCGGCGATGTTGCGCCGCGAGCCGGCCCGGGTGTTGCGGTTGAGCCAGTGCAGGCCCTGCACCAGCGGGCGCCCCAGCGATGCCAGGCCGCGCTCCATGCCGTCGAGCACATCGAGGTTGGCGACGAACACGCGGATCACTGCGGTGAGGTCCGGCGTCGTCCAGTAGCCATGGATGTACGCCTCGCCCGAGCCGATGGAGCCGTTGGCCGCCACCAGCGGCCAGACAGCCGGGTCCTGCACCTCGATACGCGCCCGGAGCTCGGCCTGTGCGTCGCCGTAGACCCGCTCCTCGCCATCTTCCAGGATCGTCAGCTGGCCGTGGCGCAGGCGCTCCAGCTGGGCCAGCACCAGTCGGCGCAACAGACCGCCGGCCAGGCCGGTATTGCTGAACAGGCCCGGCTTGACGCCGAGGCTATGGCTCTTCATGGATACGCTCCTTCGAATGCGTGGTGGCGACGCGGTAGGCGCCGTCTGCCGCCTGGTGGGAGAACAGTGGCAGGCGTTTGAGCAGCAGGCGCAGGGCCTGCCAATAGATGCCCAGGACGGTCTTGGCCGTCATCCAGGGAAAGGTGGCGAGGTAGCGGTGCAGGCTGGCGCGGTCGAGCTCGCAGCGCTCCAGGTCGAGGGTCGCGTCGAACAGTCGCGTCTCGCCCTGCCAGTCCTCCATGTGCACCGCCAGGCGCTGGCCCACCGGGCTGAAAGCCATGCGGTACTCCAGCTCGCGGGGCAGGAAGGGCGAGACATGGAAGGCCTTGTCGACCCGCACCCGCTGGTGCCCCTCGCCCTGCGCCGGCACCACGTAGTGGTAACGCTCGCGCCAGGGCGTATTGGTGACCTCGCAGAGGATCGCCATCAGCCGTCCCTCGGCGTCATGGCAGTAGAAAAAGGTCGCCGGGTTGAAGGCCAGCCCCCAGCTGCGCGCCTGGGCCAGCAGGCGGATTGCGCCTTCGGGGCGCCGCCCCAGGGCCTCGCCGACGCGCTGGCGCACGGCCTCGGCGAGGCGCATGCCGGAGCGGGTGAACTGCGGCAGGAAGTCGCGCTCGCGAAAGGCGAAGGGCGCGAAACGCCCCGTTCCGGCGAGCGGAGAGAGGCCGAGCACCTGCTCCTGTTCGTCCAGGTCCAGGTACAGCAGGCCGATGCGGTAGCGGAAGGCGTGGGCCCGGGGCTCGTGCCGCCGGTGCCTGACCCAGCCGCTGTAGAGGGCGCTGTTCACAGGGACTCCCCGAACTCGCGGGCCACGCGCAGGGCGCTGACCACGCCATCCTCGTGGAAGCCGTTGCCCCAGTAGGCACCGCAGAAGTAGCTGTGCTGCTTGGCGTTGATCTCCTCCCAGCGCGCCTGGGCGCGGACGCCCTCGAGGCTGAACTGTGGATGGGCGTAGCTGAAGCGGGCGAGGACGCGCGCGGGGTCGATGGCCTCGCCTTGGTTGAGGCTGACGCAGAAGGTCTCCGGCGCCTGGATGCCCTGGAGGATGTTCATGTTGTAGGTCACGGCCGCCGGGCGCTGGCGGGGGCCGCCCAGGCGGTAGTTCCAGCTGGCCCAGGCCAGTGGCCGGCTCGGCAGCAGGCGCGTGTCGGTGTGCAGCACCACCTCGTTGTCGGCATAGGGCAGGGCGCCCAGCACCTCGGCCTCGGTCGCGCTCGGCTGGGCCAGCAGGGCCAGTGCCTGGTCGCTGTGGCAGGCGAATACCACCTTGTCGAAGCGCTCGCTGCCGGCGGCGCTGTGCAGGGTCACGCCCTCGGCGTCGCGCTCGACCCGGGTCACCGGGCAGGACAGGCGGATGCGGTCGGCGAAGCTGGCCGTCAGTGGCGCCACGTAGCTGCGCGAGCCCCCGCTGATCACCCGCCATTGCGGGCGGTCGTTGACCGAGAGCAGGCCGTGGTTCTTGAAGAAGCGCACGAAGAACTGCAGCGGGAAGGCCAGCATGTCTTCCAGCGGCATGGACCAGATCGCCGCCCCCATCGGCACCAGGTAGTGATCGCGGAAGCGCTCGCCATAACCGCCCAGGCGCAGGTAGTCGCCGAGGGTGATGGCGGGGTTGATGCGGCCCGCGTCGAGGTCCGCCTGGGCGTCGTGGTTGAAGCGCAGGATCTCCCGCAGCATGCCCCAGAAGCCCGGCGAGAGCAGGTTGCGCCGCTGGGCGAAGAGGCTGTTGAGGTTGTTGCCGTTGTACTCCAGGCCGCTGGCCGGGTCGTGCACCGAGAAGCTCATCTCGGTGGGTTGGCTGGCCACGCCCAGGCGCTCCATCAGGCGGATGAAGTTGGGGTAGGTCCAGTCGTTGAAGACGATGAAGCCGGTGTCCACGGCGTAGTCACGCCCGTGCAGGTGCACGTCCACCGTGTGGGTGTGGCCGCCGATCCAGTCACTGGCTTCGAACAGCTGGATGTCGTGCTGGCGGGCCAGCAACCAGGCGCAGGTGAGACCGGAAATGCCGCTGCCGATGATGGCGACTTTCATTGGGGAGCTCCGTTACGGGCCAGGCGTCGGCCCAGGGCCAGGCGCATCCGCGCCGGCAGCCGGGCGAGCAGGCGCAGGGCGAGGATGAAGGGGCCCGGGAAGGCGATTTCCAGCGGCCGCTGCTCGAGCCGCCGGACGATGTGGTGCGCGGCGCGTTGCGTCGACCAGCGCATGGGCATGGGGAAGTCATTGCGCTGGGTCAGCGGCGTGTCGACGAAGCCTGGGCTGACCAGCGTGACGTCGAGGCCTTCGTGGGCCAGGTCCACGCGCAGGGATTCCAGCAGGTAGCGCAAGCCGGCCTTGGAGGCACCATAGGCTTCGGCGCGCGGCAGGGCGAAGTGGGTGACGGCGCTGACCACGCCGACCAGGTGCGGCCGTTCGCCCTTGCGCAGCAGGGGCAGGGCGGCCTCGATGCAGCGCGCCGGGGCGAGCAGGTTGGCCGCTACCACGCGCTCGACCAGGTCGGCGTCGAACTGCCCGGCCTCCAGGTATTCGCAGGTACCGGCGTTGAGGATCGCGCAGTCCAGCGCGCCCCAGTGCCGGGCGATGCGTTCGCCCATGGCGGTGACCTGGGCGGCGTCGGTCAGGTCGCCCGGCACCAGCAGCACCTGCTCGGGGAAGCGTTGCTGCAGGGTTTCCAGGGGGCCACTGCGGCGGGCGCTGAGGGCGAGCCGGTGCCCGTCCCGGAGCAGCAGTTCGGCCAGTTCGGCGCCGATCCCGCTGCTGGCGCCGGTCAGCCAGATACGTCGGGTCGTGTTCATCCCAGTCGCCTCTTGAGCAGCGCGATGGCGCCGCGCAGCAGTGGCACATGCTCGTAGAGCAGCGCGCCGGCATCGAAGTAGTCGCGGTGGTAATGCACCCGCTCGCCCCAGCGCAGGTGCGAGCAGCCCTCGACCGCGATGGGGCGGCCACCGTCCAGGCGCGGGTGGCGGTAGGTCATGGTCCAGCGCAGGTAGCCTTCGCCCTCGCCGACCGGGTCGTGGCCATGGAAGCGGAAACTCAGGTCGCTGACGTTCTCGTAGAGCCCGGCGAAGTACTGGCGGATGGCGGGCAGGCCTTCGACATGGTGCAGCGGGTCGGTGAACTGCGCGTCCTCGCTGTACAGCGTGTCGAGCAGCGCGAGGTTGTCGCGATCCAGGCGGGCGAAGTCCTCGGCGAAGCGGTGCAGGAAGGCGCTCATGCGGCCACCTTGGGCAGGTTGCGGAAGGCGGCGATGGCACGGTCGCGGCTGGAGGAGAGGTCGACCATGGGCTGTGGATAACCTGCCGGCAGGAACAGCCCGCCACGGGCGGCCGGGTCGTGGATGTCCCTGGCGTCCAGGCCGGCCAGCTCCGGCACCCATTGGCGGATGAACACGCCTTGCGGGTCGAAGCGCTGGGACTGGCTGACCGGGTTGAAGATGCGGAAGTAGGGCGCTGCGTCGGTGCCGGTGGAGGCGCTCCACTGCCAGCCGCCATTGTTGGCGGCCAGGTCGCCGTCGATCAGGTGACGCATGAACCAGCGCTCGCCCTCGCGCCAGTCGATCAGCAGGTTCTTGGTGAGGAACATGGCCACCACCATGCGCAGGCGGTTGTGCATCCAGCCGGTGGCCAGCAACTGGCGCATCGCCGCGTCGACGATGGGGATGCCGGTACGCCCCTGCTGCCAGGCGTGCAGCTCCTCCGGTGCGTCGCGCCAGCGCAGCGCCTCGGTTTCGGGGCGGAAGGCGCGATGCCGGCTGACGCGCGGGTAGCCCACCAGGATGTGCTTGTAGAACTCGCGCCAGAGCAGCTCGTTGATCCAGGTGACGGCGCCGGCGTTGCCCGATTCGAACTCGCCCTGGTTGCTGCGCAGCGCGGCATGCAGGCATTGGCGCGGCGACAGCACGCCTGCGGCGAGGTAGGGCGACAGCTGGCTGGTGCCGGGGCGGGCGGGGAAGTCGCGTTGGTCCTGGTAGTGCTCGATCTGCTGGTCGGTGAAGGCTTCGAGGCGCTGGAGGGCATGTGCCTCGCCGGCCGGCCAGAGTGCCAGCAGTGGGGTGGCGGGGGTGGCGAAGCCCTGGACCGATGCGGGGATCGCGTCGCCCTCGATCTCCAGCGGGGCCTGCACGGCGGGCGCCGGCGCACAGGCGGGCAGGGCGGCGTGCAGCCGTGCATAGCAGACCTTGCGGAACTGGCTGAAGACCTGGAAGTAGCCGTCGCTCTTGGTCAGCACGCTGCCGGGCTTGAACAGCAGCTGGTCGAGGTGGCTGCGCAGGCGCACGTCGTCCGCCTGCAGCCGCGCCTTCACCGCCGCGTCGCGGGCGCTCTCGTGGATGCCGTACTCCTCGTTGACGTGGACGGCGCCGACCTGGTGTTCATGACAGAGGCGGGCGACGGCTTCCGCGGCCTGGTCCCAGTGCTCGGCGTGGCGCACCAGCAACGGCACGTTCAGGCGTGCCAGCTCGGCCTGGAGCGCGACGAGGTTGCGCAACCAGAAGTCCACCTTGGCGGGGGCGTCGTCGTGTTCCAGCCACTGCCCGGGCGTGATCAGGTAGAGAGCGAGGGTCGGCCCGGCTGCCATCGCGGCGGACAAGGCGGTGTTGTCCTGAACGCGAAGGTCGCAACGGAACCACATCAATTGGCGCATGGAAGATCCTCATGCCTGCCCAGCAGTCCGAGGCTGGTCAGGGTTTGCAGGGCCGCGACCGGGTCGTCGGCGAGATGGGGGCGGATGCCCTGGCTGGCCAGCTCCTCCAGCTCGCGCTGATGGATGTGCACGGCGGGCCCGGCCAGCACCAGCGGGCAACCGGGGTCGGCCAGCAGGCGGGCCAGGCTGGTGCCGTTCAGGGCCTGCTCGGCATAGAGCAGCAGGGCGCGGGGTTCGAGGCGGGCGACGGCCAGGGGCAGCTCGGCCGGTGGTATCGGCCATTCCAGTACCTCCACGGCGCAACCGGCGTTGCTCGCCAGCCAGGCGCTCAGCCACAGGCCGGGCGCCATGGGGTGCTCGCAGGGGTTCAGCAGCAGCAGCGGGGCACCGCCATGCTGGCGGTTGTTGTGGTAGATGCGGGCCCCCAGCTTGCTGCGCAGCCAGGCGTTGAAGAACACCCGCTCCAGGCGCGCGCCGTAGGCATCGCGCCAGCGCTCTTCCAGCGTCTCGAGCAAGGGCAGCAGCAACTGCAGGCAGAGGGTGAGCGGCGGGTAGATCGATAGCGCTGCGTTGAAGCGTTCGTCGAGGCGCCGTTCGGCCAGGGCGGCGATGGCTTCCAGCAACTGGTGGCGCTGCTCGTCCCACAGCGACGAGGGGGCCAGGGCGGCATGCTGGCCACCACGCAGCAGGCCTTTCACCTGGCCCACGGGGACGCCGCGGTCGAGCCAGGTGAGCACCGCGCGGATGCGCGCCACGTGCTCGGGCGCATAGAGGCGGTGGCCCTTGGCGGTGCGCTGGGGCAGCACCAGGCCGTAGCGGCGCTCCCAGGCGCGCAGGGTCACCGGGTTGACGCCGGTGAGTCGCGATACGTCGCGGATGGGCAGCAGGCCGCGGGCCAGGGCTTCCTGGAAATCGCCGTCGAGTGGGGTGTCGTCGTGTTCGTCCATGGCTAGATGGCGTTGCGCAGGCTGAGGTCTTCGGGGTGCGGCTGCAGGTAGGCCTGCTGCGCGATGTAGGGATCCGGATGGCGGGCGAAGTGATGCTTGAGCAGGGTCAGCGGCACCACCAGCGGCACGATGCCGTTGCGGTACTGCTCGATCAGGCGCTGCATTTCGGCCTTCTCGTCCCGGCCCAGGCTGCCCTTCAGGTAGCCGCTGATGTGCTGCAGCACGTTGCTGTGGGTGCCCCGGGTGGCGCAGCGGGCCAGGGCGGCCATGAGCTGGCGGAAGTAGGGCGGGCCGAATTTCTCCGGCGCGTGCTTGCCGATATCGCCCAGCAGGCGGCCGAGGGCGTGGTACTGCTGCGGGTCGTGGGCCATCAGCTGGTACTTGTAGCGGGCATGGAATTCGAGGATGCCGCGACGGGTCAGGCCGCTGGCGCAGAGCGCCCGCCAGCGCGCGCAGGCGAATACGCGGGTGAGGAAGTTCTCCCGCAGCACCGGGTCGCAGAGGCGGCCTTCCTCTTCCACCGGCAGCTCCGGGTGGCGCTTGCAGAACGCCTCGGTGAACAGGCCGCGCCCGCCTTCCTCGGCAGGGATGCCATTGGCCTGGTAGACCTTCACGCGGTGCAGCCCGCAGGAGGGGGACTTCTGCATGAAGATGTAGCCGCACAGGTCGTCCAGTTCCCCGGCCATGCGCTCGCCGTAGGCGGTCAGCGGCTCGCTCAGGTCACGCGAGCCGTCGCGGTTGACGGCGCGCGGCATCGCCGGATCACCGACCAGGCGAATGGCCTCGCGCGGCGTGCCCAGGCCGATGGCGACTTCCGGGCAGACCGGCACGAAGTCGAAATAGCGGGCCAGGGTGCGGCTGCACAGGCGGGACTCCTTGTGACCGCCATTGAACCGCACCGGCTCGCCGAGAAGGCAGGCGCTGATGCCGAGCCGGGGCTTGGGGTGTGCAGGGGCGTCCTGTGACATGAAGAGGGCCTCGGATTTTTTCTTGTACAAAGCGATATTTCTGTACAGGTAATTCCATCTTAGGCATGTAGTTGTACAAGTCAAATGCCGTGTACAGGTTTTTGCGAGGGATCGGAGTCGGCCAGGGCCAGGGGAGGGGTTGGGAAGGGGGGATGTGCGCCAGGCCCCGGGGTGTTCGGCCTGGCGCGGGGGGCTATCTACCGAGGTGTTCGATCAGGCGCCGCGCGGCTTCCTGCCCGCTCAGCCAGGCACCTTCCACACGGCCGGAACTGCACCAGTCGCCGCAGGCGTAGAGGCCCAAGTCGGCATCGGCCAGTGCGCCCCATTCGTGGCCTTGGGCCGGCCGTGCATAGAGCCAGCGGTGGGCCAGGCTGAACACGGGGGCCGGCACCGCGCAGCCGATGAGTTCGGCGAAGGCGCCATGCAGTTCCTCGATCACCGCCTCCTTGGGCAGGTCCAGGTGCTGCTTGCTCCACGCGCTGCTGGCGTGCAGCACCCAGGTGTCGAGAGTGGTCTCGCGACCGGGCTTGGTGCGGTTGCGGGCCAGCCAGTCCAGCGGGCTGTCCTGGACGAAGCAGCCTTCCACCGGGGTATCCAGCGGCCGCTCGAAGGCCAGCGCGACGGCCCAGGTGGGCTCCATGGCGACGCTGGCGGCGGCGCCGGCGAGCTTGGGGGCCGCTGCCAGCAGGGCCGTGGCCTGGGGCGCGGGGGTGGCGATGATGACGTGGCTGAAGGGCCCGTGGCTCTGCCCCTCGGCATCCTGCAGGCCCCAGTGCTGCTCGCCACGGAAGACCTCGGTGATGCGGCAGGCGAAGTTGACCGGCAAGGCGCCGAGCAGGGCGCGGGTGATGGCGCTCATGCGCGGCGTGCCGACCCAGCGCACCTGCTCGTCCGGCGAGGGCGTGAGGCCGCCGTTGCGGAAGTTGTACAGGGTGGGCGTCCATTCGGCGACCCAGCCGCGGTCGCGCCATTGCTGGACGACTTCGGTGAAGCGGCGGTCGCGGGCGGTGAAATACTGCGCGCCGAGGTCGAGCGAACCGGCGTCGCTGCGCTTGCTGGCCATACGACCGCCACTGCCGCGGCTCTTGTCGAAGAGCTGCACGGCGTGCCCGGCGGCATGCAGCGCCTGGGCGGCGGAAAGGCCCGCGAGGCCGGTTCCGATGATGGCGATGGGAGTGCTCATGGTTACCTCTTTACCTTGTGCTGTGGCGACTGCTGATCAGGTGTTCGATAAACCTATACACTTTTGTTGCGTTGTACAGGGCTATCGGTTCCAATTCGAGTGCCGCTCATAAAGGTGTGACCATGGCGGACTCAACCCGTGCCCTGTCTTGATTCAGACTAGGGCGATATCTCCACTTAGCACTATGCGAGGAGGATGCCATGCACATATTGCTGACCGGCGGTACTGGCCTGATCGGTCGCGAGCTCTGCCGGCTGTGGAGCGGGCGGGGCCACCAGGTCACCGTGCTCAGCCGCACGCCGCAGCGGGTGGCCGGGCTGTGCGGGCCCGCGGTGCGAGCCATCGGCAGTGTCCATGACTATGGTGACGGCCCGTTGGACGCCCTGGTCAACATGGCCGGCGAGCCGGTGGCCGGAGGGCTCTGGACCCGCGCCCGCAAGGCGAAGATCCTCGACAGCCGGGTCGCCTTCACCGAGCGCCTGCTGGCCTGGCTCGAGACCCGCGAGCAACGCCCGGCGCTGCTGTTGTCCGGCTCGGCGGTGGGCTGGTATGGCGATGCCGGCGAGCGCGAGGTGCGCGAGGATTCGGCTCCCGGCAACGGCGATTTCGCCAGCGCCCTGTGCATCGCCTGGGAGGAGACGGCGCAACGTGCCGAGGCATTGGGCATCCGCGTGGTGCTGCTGCGCACCGGCCTGGTGCTCGCCGAGCGCGATGGCTTCCTGCGGGACATGCTCCGGCCCTTCCGCCTCGGCCTGGGCGGGCGCCTGGGCAGTGGCCGCCAGTGGATGCCGTGGATCCACCTGCAGGATCAAATCGCCGCGATGGATTTTCTTTTGCATCAGGAGGGGGCCAGCGGTCCCTATAATGCGTGCGCTCCGCACCCCGCGCGCAATCGTGACTTCACCCGCAGCCTGGGCCGCGCGCTCGGTCGGCCGGCCTTTCTGCCGGCCCCGGCTTTCGCCCTGCGCCTGTTGCTGGGGGAGATGTCGATCCTCCTGCTGGGTGGCCAGCGCGCCTTGCCGACGCGTTTGCTGGAGGCGGGATTCACCTTTCGTTTCACCGATCTGGATACGGCGCTCGCCGATGTGCTGAGGCCTAAGGACGTTGCATGACTGATCACGCGCTGCTGCTCGCCAACCTGGGTTCTCCGTCGTCCACCTCGGTGGAGGACGTGCGTCGCTACCTCAACCAGTTCCTCATGGACCCCTACGTCATCGACCTGCCGTGGCCGCTGCGTCGCCTGCTGGTCTCGCTGATCCTGATCAAGCGCCCGGCGCAGTCGGCCCATGCCTACGCCTCCATCTGGTGGCCCGAAGGCTCGCCGCTGGTCGCTCTCAGCCGCCGCCTGCAGGCCGCCACCCAGCCGTTCTGGCCCCACGGGCCGGTGGCCCTGGCGATGCGCTACGGCGAGCCCTCCATCGAGAACACCCTGCAGGAACTTGTGCGCCAGGGTGTCAGGCGCGTGACGCTGGCACCGCTGTACCCGCAGTTCGCCGACAGCACCACCACCACCGTCGAGCAGGAGACGCGCCGGGTCATCGCCGCCCACGGCCTCAAGCTTCAGGTGCAGGTGCTCGACCCCTTCTACGACCAGCCCGAGTACCTCGATGCCCTGGCGGCCAGCGCCCGCCCGCACCTGGAGCAGGGCTTCGATCACCTCTTGATGAGCTACCACGGGCTGCCCGAGCGCCACCTGCACAAGGCCGACACCAGTGGCAGCCACTGCCTGAAGGGCGCGGACTGCTGCCAGCGTGCCGAGGGCCAGGTGCTCGCCCGCTGCTACCGCGCCCAGTGCTACCGCACCAGCGAAGGCTTCGCCGCGCGCCTGGGGTTGCAGCCGGGGCAGTGGTCGGTGTCCTTCCAGTCGCGCCTGGGGCGCGCCAAGTGGATCGAACCCTACACCGAAACCCGCCTCGACGAACTGGCGGCCCAGGGGGTGAAGAAACTGCTGGTGATGTGCCCGGCCTTCGTCGCCGACTGCATCGAGACCCTGGAGGAGATCGGCGATCGCGGTCGCGAGCAGTTCATCGCCGCTGGCGGCGAGGACCTGGTGCTGGTGCCCTGCATGAACGACCACCCGCAATGGGCCGAGGCCCTGGCCAGCCTTTCCGGCAAGGCCCAGCGCCTGCTCTGAGCATCAGCCCGGGGACAGCCCGGGCATTCGCCTGGCCTATAAGGCCGCTGCCCCATCTCGTCTGCACCTAAGCTGGGCGCTCCTTCCACCGTCGTGCGCCGCACCGGCGGCGCCGAGGAGAGCCCATGCAGAACAACAACAATGGCTATCCCTCGGGCCTGCGAGCCTGGACCACCGTCGCCATCCTGATGGTGGCCTACGTGCTGTCATTCATCGATCGGCAGATCCTCAACCTGCTGGTCGAGCCCATCCGTCGCGACCTGGTCATCAGCGACACGCAGATGAGCCTGTTGATGGGCCTGTCCTTCGCGCTGTTCTACACCGTCTGCGGCATCCCCCTCGGGCGCCTGGCCGATACCCGCAGTCGCCGCGGTCTGATCGCCATCGGCGTGCTGTTCTGGAGCGCCGCCACCGCCGCCTGCGGCATGGCCAAGCTGTACTGGCAGTTCCTCGTCTGCCGCATCGGCGTGGGCGTGGGCGAGGCGGCGCTGTCGCCGGCGGCCTATTCGCTGATCGCCGACAGCTTCCCCCAGGAGCGCCGCGCCACCGCCATCAGCGTCTATTCCATGGGCGTCTACCTCGGCTCGGGCCTGGCCTTCCTGCTGGGCGGGCTGGTGATCAAGTTCGCCTCCGCCCAGGGCGAGGTGCACTTGCCGCTGCTGGGGGATGTGCGCCCCTGGCAGCTGATCTTCCTCATCCTCGGCGGTGCCGGCGTGCTCTTCACCCTGCTCATGCTGGCGGTGCGCGAGCCGGCGCGGCGCGGCGTCGGGGCCGGTGTCGCGGTGCCCTTCGCGGAAGTGGGGCGCTACATCCGCGCCAACCGCCGCACCGTGCTCTGCCACAACTTCGGCTTCGCCGGGCTGGCCTTCGCCGGCTACGGCAGCGCGGCGTGGATCCCCACCTTCTTCATCCGCACCTACGGCTGGGATGCCGGCCATGTGGGCGTGGTCTACGGCAGCATCGTCGCGGTGTTCGGCTGCCTCGGCATCGTCTTCGGCGGTCGCCTGGCGGACCGCATGGCCAAGCGCGGGCGCTGCGACGCCAATATGCGGGTCGGGCTCATCGCCGCTCTCGGCGCGCTGCCGCTGGTGCTGGTGTTCCCGCTGCTGGACAACGACAACTGGGTGACCGTGCTGATGGCGCCGACCGTGTTCTTCCTCAGCATGCCCTTCGGCGTGGCGCCGGCGGCGATCCAGGAAATCATGCCCAACTCCATGCGCGGCCAGGCCTCGGCCATCTACCTGTTCGTCATCACCCTGATCGGCCTGGGCCTCGGCCCCACCGCCGTGGCGCTGGTCACCGACTATGTGTTCGCCGACGACAAGGCGCTGCGCTATTCGCTGCTGATCGTCACCTCGCTGGCGGTGTTCAGTTCGGTGGTGCTGCTGTGGGTGGGCCTCAAGCCGTACCGCGAGAGCGTCGAGCGCCTGAAGCACTGGGTGGCGCCGAGCCCGGTGCCGGCAGCCAAGCTGGCGGATGCCTGATCGGCTCCCATGAAAAAGCCCCGCGATTGCGGGGCTTTTTATTGGCGTGGAACTCAGATGTCCGGCGCGTCGTCCGCCGCCTTGTGCTTCCAGGCATCGTGGCCGGGAAGGATCAGGTTGAGGGCGATGGCGACGATGGCGCAGAGGGCGATGCCCTTGAGGCCGAAGTCGTCCGGGCCGGTGCCGGTGCCGATCAGCACGCCGCCGATGCCGAACACCAGGGTCACCGAGACGATCACCAGGTTGCGCGCCTCGGCCAGGTCGACCTTGTGGCGGATCATGGTGTTCATGCCCACGGCGGCGATGGAGCCGAACAGCAGGCAGAGGATGCCGCCCATCACCGGTACCGGGATGCTCTGCAGGATGGCGCCGAACTTGCCGATGAAGGCCAGGCCGATGGCGAACACCGCCGCCCAGGTCATGATCTTCGGGTTGTAGTTCTTGGTCAGCATCACCGCGCCCGTGACTTCGGCGTAGGTGGTGTTGGGCGGGCCGCCGAACAGGCCGGCGGCCGAGGTGGCCAGGCCGTCGCCCAGGAGGGTGCGGTGCAGGCCCGGGGTCTTCAGGTAGTTCTTGCCGGTGACGCTGCCCACGGCGATCACGCCGCCGATGTGCTCGATGGCCGGAGCCAGGGCCACGGGGACGATGAACAGGATGGCCTGCCAGTTGAACTCGGGGGCGGTGAAGGCCGGCAGCTCCAGCCAGGGCGCGGCGACGATCCGGGTGGTGTCGACCACGCCGAACCAGAACGACAGGGCGAAGCCCACCAGCACGCCGGAGATGATCGGCACCAGGCGGAAGATGCCCTTGCCGAACACCGCCACCACCAGGGTGGTCAGCAGCGCGGGCATGGAGATCCACATGGCGGTGGCGTAGGGGATCAGCTCGGTGCCGTCACCGGCCTTGCCCATGGCCATGTTGGCGGCGATGGGGGCCATGGCCAGGCCGATGGAGATGATCACCGGGCCGATCACCACCGGGGGCAGCAGGCGGTCGATGAAGCCGGTGCCTTTGATCTTCACCGCGAGGCCCAGGAAGGTATAGACGAAGCCCGCCGCCACCACGCCGCCCATGGTCGCCGCCAGGCCGAACTGGCCCTTGGCGAGGATGATGGGGGTGATGAAGGCGAAGCTCGATGCCAGGAACACCGGCACCTGGCGCCCGGTCACCAGCTGGAACAGCAGGGTGCCGACACCGGCGGTGAACAGCGCCACGTTCGGGTCCAGGCCGGTGATCAGCGGCATCAGCACCAGGGCGCCGAAGGCCACGAAGAGCATCTGCGCGCCGGACAGCACCTGGCGCCAGAGCGGATCGTTGTAGTCGTCGCTCATGGATCAGGTGTCCTTCTGCTTGGTGCCGAAGATCTTGTCACCGGCATCGCCCAGGCCCGGGATGATGTAGCCGTGTTCGTTGAGCTTCTCGTCGATCGAGGCGGTGAAGATCATCACGTCGGGGTGGGCGTCGTTGACCACCTTGATGCCTTCGGGTGCCGCCACCAGCACCATGGCGCGGATCTCCTTGCAACCGGCGCGCTTGAGCAGCTCGATGGTGGCGACCAGGGAACCGCCGGTGGCCAGCATCGGGTCGATGATCAGCGCCAGGCGCTCGTCGATCTCGGGGGCCAGCTTCTCCAGGTAGGTGTGCGCCTCGAGCGTTTCCTCGTTGCGGGCCACGCCCACCGCGCTGACCTTGGCGCCGGGGATCAGGCTGAGCACGCCGTCGAGCATGCCGATGCCGGCGCGCAGGATCGGCACCACGGTGATCTTCTTGCCGGCGATCTTCTCGACCTGCACCGGGCCCGCCCAGCCCTGGATCTCGTAGTTTTCCAGGGGCAGGTCGTTGGTCGCTTCATAGGTGAGCAGGGCGCCCACTTCCTGGGCCAGTTCGCGGAAGTTCTTCGTGCTGATGTCGGCGCGGCGCATCAGGCCGATTTTGTGGCGGATCAGCGGGTGGCGGATCTCTCGGATAGGCATGGGGTGTTACTCCGGCGGGCTGGCAAAAAAATTGCGTTAGATTAAAGCATTGCCCGTGCCATGTCGTGACTGACTGGCCGGTCGCGCGACCTTCAGGGCGTTGAGTGACGAGGCCTGCGGGGCTGCGACAAACTATCCTCGACACTCGTCCGGCGGGACTTGCTCCCGGACAGGCGGATGAGTACCTTTGCCGACTTTTATCTTGACGCCCCGATCAACTTCCCACGGGAAGCCAGGGCCAACGCCGCTCAAAAACAGAGGAAAAGCCATGCCCGCCGATCTCGCCCACATCCGCCAGGTAATGGCCGAAGCCGACTGCCTGTACACTGATGCCCAGGTCGAAGCCGCCATCGACCAGATCGCCGGCGCCATCAATGGCGAGCTGGCCGAGCGCAACCCCGTGGTCTTCTGCGTGATGAACGGCGGCCTGATCTTCGCCGGCAAGCTGCTGCCGAAGCTGAACTTCCCGCTGGAGCTGTCCTACCTGCACGCCACCCGCTACCGCAACGAAACCAGCGGCGGCGAGCTGTTCTGGAAGGCCAAGCCGGAGATCTCCTTCATCGACCGCGACGTGCTGATCATCGACGACATCCTCGACGAAGGGCACACCCTCGCCGCCATCATCGACTTCTGCAAGCACGCCGGCGCCGCCCACGTGCACACCGCCGTGCTGATCGACAAGACCCACGACCGCAAGGCCCGCCCGGACCTGAAGGCCGACTACGTGGGCCTGCCCTGCGTGGATCGCTACATCTTCGGCTACGGCATGGACTACAAGGGCTACTGGCGCAACGCCGCCGGCATCTTCGCCGTCAAGGGGCTCTGAACCCGTGGCCGCGCGCTTCCTCGACCAGTCGCTGTTCGCCGAACTGGCCGCAGGGGCCGCGGCCAGCCCGCGCCAGCGGCTGCACCACAACTTCCACGCGATGGAAGAGCCCTGCCACCGAATGGCGGTGGGACTGCAGCCCGGCACCTACCTGGCGCCCCATCGCCATCTTTCTGCCGACAAGGCCGAGACCTTGCTGGTGCTGAAGGGCCGCCTGGGCCTGCTGCTGTTCGCCGACGACGGCACCCTGGAGGCGACCCGTGAACTGGTTGCCGGCGGCGAATGCGTCGGTGTCGATCTCCCGCCCGGGCAGTTCCACGCCCTGGTGGTGCTGGAGGCCGACAGCCTGCTCTTCGAATGCAAGGCCGGCCCCTATCGCGCGCTCGTCGAGGCTGAGTTCGCACCCTGGGCGCCACGCGAAGGCGAGCCCGCCGCCCCCGACTACCTGGCCTGGATGCGCGCTCAGTTCGACTGAGGCTCCAGCCAGCGCAGGGCCTTGGCGCGCGCCTGCTCCAGGTCGCGCACATAGGCCAGGCGCCCTTCCTCGCGGAGGATGCCGGCGCGGCGCAGCTTCAGCCGCACCCGCGAGGTGGTGCCCACCAGGACCAGGCCGATCCCCTGCCTGCGGTAGTCGGCCAACAGATTCTCGATGGCTGCCAGGGCGGTCATGTCCAGCAGCGGCACCGCGCTGATCTCGACGATCACCACCTTCACCTGCGGGTTGAGCCGGCGCAGCACGCTCAATGCCTTCTCCGCCACGCCGAAGAACAGCGGGCCCCGGATCACGTAGGGCATCACCTGTTCCGGCAGGCCGTCCAGCGCCTGGTGGAAGCGCGGCGGCAGCGGCAGGGCATCGGTCAGGTCGCTCATGCGCTTGATGAACAGCCCGGCGGCCAGCAACAGGCCGACGCCGACCGCCAGCACCATGTCGAAGAGCACCGTCAGCACCAGGCAGGTGAGCAGCACCAGCACGTCGTTGCGGGGGGCGATGCGCAGCGTGTGGGCGACGTGGCGCGCCTCGCTCATGTTCCACGCCACCATCAGCAGCAATGCCGCGAGGGCCGCCATCGGCAGGTAGCTGAACAGCGGCGCGAGCAGGAGCATCGCCAGCAGCACCACGCCGGCGTGGATCACCGACGCGATGGGCGAGACTGCGCCGGCGCGCACGTTGGCGGCGCTGCGGGCGATGGCGGCGGTGGCGGTGATGCCGCCGAACAGCGGGGCGACCAGGTTGCCCAGGCCCTGGCCCAGCAGCTCGGCGTTGGGGTCGTGGCGGGTGCCGGCCATGCCGTCTGAAACCACGGCGCAGAGCAGCGATTCGATGGCACCGAGCATGGCGATGGCGAAAGCCGGCGCGAGCAGCTGACGCACCAGTTCGAAGGACAGCACCAGCGGTGCGCCGCTGGCCCCTGGCAGTTGCCAGGGCCAGGCGAAGCTCGGCAGCAACGGCGGGATGCCCGGGTGCACCACGCCGTCCAGTTCGTAGGTGAAGCGTTCGCCCAGGGTGGCCACCGGCAGGCCCATGCGTTCGAGGGCGAGGCCCAGCAGGGCGCCGACCGCCAGGGCTACCAGGTGCCCCGGCACCTTGGGCACCAGGCGCGGCCACGCCAGCAGGACGCCCAGGCAGGCCAGGGCCACCAGCGCATCGCCCAGGTGCGCACCGGGCAGCGCCCGGGCCAGCAGGCCGATCTGCTCGACGTAGTTCTGCGGCGGGTGCGCCAGCTGCAGGCCCAGCAGGTCCTTGACCTGCAGGGTGGCGATGACGATGCCGATGCCGGCGGTGAAGCCCAGGGTCACCGGGTAGGGGATGAACTGGATCAACCGGCCGAAGCGCGCCAGGCCCATGGCGATGAGGATCGTCCCGGCCATCATGGTGCACAGCAGCAGGCCGCCGAGGCCGAACTGCTGGGTGATCGGCAGGAGGATGACCACGAAGGCGGCGGTGGGGCCGGAGACGTTGAAGCGCGAGCCGCCGGTGAGGGCGATCAGCGGGGCGGCCACCAGCACCGTGTAGAGGCCGTGCTGCGGGGCGACCCCAACGGCGATGGCCAGGGCCATGGCCAGCGGGATGGCGACTATGCCCACCGTCAGCCCGGCCCCGAGGTCGTTGCGCAGGGATCTCCAGGAATAACCGCTGCGCAGGCTCTGGCGCAGGGCGGCGAACAAGGGCGGCAGGGGCAATGACATGGCGGGCTCCTCGGCGGAAGGCACCGAGTATAAGGGCTGCACGGCGCCAGGCACCTTGACCTGAGTCCAATGACTTTGGGCCGGGAGCCCGTGCTAGAGTGCTGCGCTCGTTCGTACCGGGAGTTGCCGATGTCTCGCCGTAGCCGTTTCGCCGCCGTCCTCCTGCTCGCTGCCAGCCTGCCCCTGGCCGCCGCCCCGGGCGAGGCGCCCAAGGGCGCAGCCACGCAATTGCACGCCGAGTTCCTGCCGCCGGACGAGCAGGGCCTGCGCCAGGAGCAGCCCGAACAGGTGCTGCTGCTGAAGGTGGTCAGCTACCGCGTCACCCTGGGCAACCAGCGCCAGTCCAACCAGCAGCCGATCCCGATCACCACGCCGATGCTGATCCAGCTGCGTGCCACGCCCGTAGGCAAGACGGTCGGCAAGGGCTCGGAGGCGGTCGACGTGCAGATCGATTTCGAGGTCGATGGCAAGAGCCTGAAGAAGGCGACCTACGACGAGGTCGCCCGCAAGCTGACGCTGCACTATCCACAGTCCCAGTACCGCGCGGTGCTCGACCTGCTGCGCAACGGCGCGGTGTTCTGCCAGTTCGCCGCCTACCCCAATGGCCATGTCTGGGCCGACCTGCACCAGGGGCCCGTACGCCTGCGTTGAGCCGCGTCGGCCTGCGGGGGTAAACTTCGGGCCCCGTGTGTTCCGGCCAGAGAGTAGTGAGCGATGCGCAAAGACAAGAAGCAGGTGATCGGCGAAGAAATCACCGAGGACTCGATCAAGCTGTTCCTCGAGGTGGAGCCGGCCGACGACACGCCGCCGTCCCTGCACAAGCTGGTCAAGGCCTACCGCGGCCTGCGCATCGACGACTTCGAGCGTTTCCTGCAGTTCTTCCTCGAGGCCGGCTACGACCTCGCGGCCAAGGACGCCCAGGGCAACGACTTCATCGCCCTGATCAAGGACCAGCGCCTGGCCGAGCCCTACATCGAGGCGGTCCAGGCCGCCCGGGGCTGATCCGGCAAGAACCCATCCACAGGAACCCGCCTTCGAGCGGGTTTCTGCTTTTCTGGGCCTGGCGAAAACAGTGACCCAGCGCACGCACGAGGAGGTGCACATGAGCAAGGAAGACGCATCGCAACACTGGCAGCGGCAGACCATCGCCTATGCCCGCGCGATCAATGCCTATATCGAGAAGGGCCTGCGCGAGGGCTGGGACAACGTGGGCGACGAACCCAGCTCCGCCGGGCGCGAGAAGCTGGTCCCGGCGCTGCTGGAGGCGCTGCGCGAGGCCAACCGCAGCGGCCGCCTGGACGGGCTGCAGGCGACCTGGCCGCCGGCCCATGCGCCGCTGAACGAGGTGCTCGACGAGAAGGGCCAGGCGATCCCCCTGCTGGCGCTGCTCGATGATGGCTCCATCGTCGCGCGCATCGGCGCCACCTGGGAGCCGGGGCGGGTGGTGCGCATCGTCGGTGATCGGGTCGAGGATGTACCGGGGCTGGCCTTCTTCGGGGCCTGCCCCAACCGCCGTTTCTACGCGCTGGCGCGGGAAACGGATGTGGAAGTGCGTGATGGCTGGGACGGCCCGGTGGTGCTGCGATGCCCCTGGCCGCGAGGCGATGAGGACGCGCCCGAGGGCGTGGAGCTGGAAGCCTTTGCCGAGACGCCGCGCCCCACGCGGCTGCAGCCCTTCCCGGACGGCCGCCGGGTGCTGCTGGTGAGCGGCTCCGGCATCTTCGTGCTGGAACAGGAAGGCGCGCGCCGCCTGTACCCGGACAACGCATCGCTCCGGGAATACGCCGAGGCCACCGACTACGACCCGCCCTATTCCACGGGGCTGAGCATGGAGCACGGCGCGGTATCGGCCGATGGCCGGTGGATCGCGGTGGGCGCCCAGGACGGACGTCACCACCTGTTCGATGCCGACCTGCAGCCGGTCGCGGCCATCGGCCCCCATGGCGAGTACCCGCACTTCGCGCTGTTCAGCGGCGATGGCCGCAGCGTCGCCTTCAACGCCTGTCATTTCTACAACGGCGGCACCATCGCCGTGGACCTGGCCCGCGCGCCAGGGCTGGATTCGGACTACTACGAGGAGGTGGACGGGGTGACGCTGGTGGAGGCGGGCGCACGGGTCTACGCCGGCGCCTCCCGGGGCGATCGCTTCATCCTCGGCGATGCCTACGGCTACCTGCGCTGCGTCGACGCGGCGGGTAACCCCGTCTGGCAGCACTTCCTCGGCTCGACCCTCTGCGCCATCGACCTCTCCGCCGATGGCCGCACCCTGGTGGCCTCCAGCTACGCCGGGATCATCGCCATCATCGACCTGGATGTCGGCCGTCCGGAGTGGCAGATCGGCACCGGCGAACACCACGAACGCCGGCGCTGGCTGTTCTGGAAGGGCGAGGAAACACCGCTGGCCTGGTGATCATTGTCAGCCGGTCCTTGTGGGAGCGAATTCATTCGCGATCGGGTCCGTGCCCGGACCTTTGCGGTTGAAACCGCTCCCACATGGCCTGGAGGTCCGGCCCGGAACGAAAAAACCGCCCCGAGGGGCGGTTCTTTCATGGCGCTGAAGCTCAGCCCGCGGTGGCGGCGCTGGCTTCGGCCGGCTTGGCGGTCGCGATGCCCAGGCGGGCGTCCGACTCCTGGCTGACGCGGTGGTAGAGCTCGGCGTCGGCTTCCAGTTCCTTCTCCCGGGCGGGGAAGATTTCCTTCAGCTTGGCGCTCCACTCGGCCGAGCGGGCCTGCTCGGCGAAGCAGCGTTCGATCAGGTTGAGCATGATCGAGACGGTCACCGAGGCACCCGGCGATGCGCCGAGCAGGGCGGCGATGCTGCCGTCCTCGGCGGCCACCAGCTCGGTGCCGAACTGCAGGATGCCGCCTTTCTTGGCGTCCTTCTTGATGATCTGCACGCGCTGGCCGGCCACTTCCAGGCGCCAGTCGGCCGGATCGAGCTCCGGGTAGAACTTGCGCAGGGCATCGAGGCGCTGTTCCTGGGACTGCATCACTTCCTTGATCAGGTAGCGGGTCAGGTCCATGTTGTCGCGCGCCACGGCCAGCATCGGGCCGAGGTTGCTCGGGCGGACCGACAGCGGCAGGTCGAGGAAGGAGCCGTGCTTGAGGAACTTGGTGGTGAAGCCGGCGTAGGGCCCGAACAGCAGGGACTTCTTGCCGTCGACCACGCGGGTGTCCAGGTGCGGCACGGACATCGGCGGGGCGCCCACTTCGGCCTGGCTGTAGACCTTGGCCTGGTGGTGCTTGACCACTTCGGGGTTGTCGCAGCGCAGCCACTGGCCGCTCACCGGGAAGCCGCCGAAGCCCTTGCCTTCCGGGATGCCCGACAGCTGCAGCAGCGGCAGCGCGCCGCCGCCGGCGCCGAGGAACACGAAGCGCGCGGAGACTTCACGGCTGGCGCCGCTCTGGGTGTTCTTGATGCTGACCTTCCAGCCCTCGTCGGTGCGCTTGAGGTCGGTGACCTTCTGGAAGTAGCTGACGCGGGTATCGGCCTGGGTGGCGAGGTACTGCAGCAGCTGGTTGGTCAGGGCGCCGAAGTTGACGTCGGTGCCATTGGCCGCGCGGGTGGCGGCGACCGCTTCGTCCGCGGGGCGGCCGGGCATCATCAGCGGCATCCATTCGGCCAGGGTGGCTCGGTCTTCCGAGTACTCCATATGGGCGAAGGCGTGGTGCTTGGTGATGGCCTCGAAGCGCGTCTTGAGGAAGGGGATGTCCTTGCCGCGCACGAAGGACAGGTGCGGCACGGAGTTGATGAAGTCACGCGGCGAACCGAAGCCTTGCTTGCCGCTCAGGTAGGACCAGAACTGCTTGGAGACTTCGAACTGGGTGTTGATCAGGACCGCTTTCTTGATGTCGATGGAGCCATCGGCGGCCTGGGGGGTGTAGTTCAGCTCGCACAGGCCGGCGTGGCCGGTACCCGCGTTGTTCCAGGGGTTGGAGCTCTCGATGGCACCGGATTCGCGGAGTTCCGCGATTTCCAGCTTGATGCCCGGATCGAGTTCCTTCAGCAGGACCGCCAGTGTGGCGCTCATGATGCCGGCCCCGACCAGCAACACGTCCACTGCTTGGTAATCGTCTTGCGCCATTTGCTCGCCACTCTCTCGTGAAGTAGTGAAAAACCGTCATCTCACGCTCTTTTGGAGACGTGAACCTCAAAAGAATCGCCTACCGGGGGCAGGCCGCTTCCATCAGCGCGGAGTTGCGCTGCGTCCATGCAAAAGAATCTGCATTTCGGGCGGAAGGTGCGGCAGGCCAGCAATGGCAGCGCGAAAGTGGACGGCTCTCTGTGGGGCTGTGCGGGTGCCGAGCGAGTGCATCGGCCGGTGTTGCGAGGCCCGATCAGGAGACGACCTTATAATCGGGGGGCGATTGTAGCGAAGAAATCGGGGGAAATGAGCGTTTGTACGTGACTTTTATTCATCCATCGGTCAGGCCGCCAACGCTCGCGCTCCGCGTGCCTGCCGGACGACCCGCTTGAGCGGGGCGGCGGTCGGAAGAGGCTGGCCGATCCAGGACAGGCGCGGCTCGCGGACCTCGACCCAGTTGCCACGGGCGGGGGCTTCGGCGCTCTGATGGAAGCCAAGGCAGGCGCCCTTGTCGTCGAGCAGGGCGAAGCAGCGGATCTTGGCGCGGGGGGCGAACAGGGACCAGAGCAACATCATCATGGCTTTCTCCTTGGGTACGCCGCTTTATCCCACCCCCGCGTGACAAGGGCATTACAGGAACCCGGCAAGCTTCCCGGCGGTCTGATTCCAGGCCACTGCCAGCGCTCTGTCAGTAGGCGTGCCGGCTGGTTATACTCCCGGCCTTCCGCGTCCAACCTGGAGAAACAAGCATGCTGAATCGCGCGTTGCTCGGCCTGCTGG
This sequence comes from Pseudomonas tohonis, assembly GCF_012767755.2. Taxonomy (NCBI): domain Bacteria; kingdom Pseudomonadati; phylum Pseudomonadota; class Gammaproteobacteria; order Pseudomonadales; family Pseudomonadaceae; genus Pseudomonas; species Pseudomonas tohonis. The sequence continues at coordinate 5,589,993 of NZ_AP023189.1, read as the reverse complement.
CCGGCCTCAGCCTGACCCTGGTCGGCTGTGCCCTCAGCCCGCAACAACTCAGCCCGCAACCCAAGCTCACCGGCCCGCTGACCCCCGTCGGCCAAGGCCAGCCGGTGGTGGTTCGCGTCGCCGACGGCCGTTCTTCCCCGGTGCTCGGCACCCGTGGTGGCCTCTATGCGGACACCAGCAACATCACCGTCCAGGGCCAGGACATCCTGCCGCGCCTGCAGACCGAGGCCGAGGCCGCCGTGCGCCTGCTGGGCTTCACGCCTTCGCCCAATGCCTTCAATGCGCCGCAGCTGACCCTGACCCTGGCCGACCTGAAGTACCAGTCGCCCAAGGAAGGCGTCTACGTGACCAAGGCCGATATCAGCGCCACCTTCCGCGTCGACGTGCAGAACGCCAGCCGTCGCTACAGCGGCCGCTACAGCGCGTCGCTGGCCCAGCAGTTCGGCACCGCGCCGAACCAGGAAACCAACACCAAGCTGGTTTCCGGTGTGCTCAGCGATGCCCTGACCCGCGCCTTCAAGGACCCGACCATCGGGCAGATGCTGGCGCAGTGAGGCACTACCCGCTGTGAAGGAGCCCGGCCCTCGCGCCGGGCTTTTTCTTGCCCGCGCGATTCGTCGGAAACGCAGCAGGGAGGCGGGGTGCTCGGGTAGACTCGCCGCCGAATCCGGATGGCCCGCTCCCCGCGCGGCCGCATTTCCACCTCGCAGGCCGCGCCTGCTCGGAGTTGAAGATGTCCCTGCAGGACCTCTGGTCTGCCTACCTCGCCCATCCCCATCAGGTGGTCAACGCCCTGGCGCTGTTCTTCGCCCTGGTCGGCGCCTGGCTGCTGGTCGCCACCCGCCTGCGCGAACAGCGTGTCGCCGGCCGCCTGGCCGCCGACAGCGAACTGGAGGGCGTGGCGCAGCCAGCGCTGATGCCGGACGAGTCCACCCTGCGGCTCAACCGCTTCTTCTATGCCTTCGGCTATTTCAGCCTGGCGGTGGCGCTGGGCGTTTCCTGGGCCAGCACCCAGCTTTGAGGCCATCGCGGGCAGCGCCCCGATGCACATGAAAACGGCGACCCTGGGGTCGCCGTTTTGCATTGCGCGCAACGATCAGAGCGGCAGGCCGGCCTTGATGCGGTACTGGTTGCGCACGGGCGTCGCGTACTGCAACACCAGCCAGGGGCGCTGTTCCTCGGGGCACGCATCGAGGCGCTTCTGCCATTCGGCGCGGGCGCGGGCGATCTCGTCGTTGCCGAACAGGCTTTCCAGTTTCGGCACCGCCAGCGCCGGGTCGCGCTCGCTCCACAGGGCGTAGGCCAGGTAGTGCACGGGGAACAGGCGGTAGCCGCCGAGGATGCGGCGATCCATCTCCGCGGCCAGCAGCTTGGCGTCGCCGATGTCCTCGCGGATCTCGTCGTTGAAGGCGATGTGTACCCGGCCCTTGTAGCCGGTGATGCCCAGGGCGATGCTGGTGTCGTCCTCGCCCGGCGCCTTCTCGTAGCTGCCGGTGGTGGCGCGGATGTAGAGCTCGCGAGCCTTGGCCAGGTCGCAGGGGTCGTATTCGTAGCTGATCGACACCGGCACCACGTGCAGGTCGTGGATCACCGAAGCGAAGGGCTCGTCCTTGCGGCTCATGTGGAACATCTTGAGGATCGCCGAATCGGTGCGGTCGTCGCCGTCCTTCGCGCGGCCCTCGGCCTGGGCGATCCAGATCGACTGGCCGTCCACCCGGATCGAGTGGTTGATGTAGGCGGACAGCAGCTGGAAGGCCGCCAGTTTCTCGCGCCGGCCCGCCAGGTTGCGGTGCACGATGAAGCTCTTGTTCAGGCGCATGAGGTCGCTGACGAAGGGCTTCTGCAGCAGGTTGTCACCGATGGCGATGCGCGGTGTGGGCACCCCGGCGTGGTACACGGCGTAGTTGACGAAGGCCGGGTCCATGACGATGTCGCGGTGGTTGGCGACGAACAGGTAAGGGCTGCCGGGCGTGAGCTTGTCCACGCCCGAGTAGGTCACGCCGTCGGTGGCGCGCTCGATGGTGCGGTCGACATAGGGTTCGATCTTGTCCTGCAGGGCAGTGACCGAGGCGATGCCATGGAACTCGCGGCGCAGGCGATGAGCTATAACAGGCTTGAGCAGCCAGCCGAGCGGGCCTGCCAGGCGGGGGAAACGAAAACGGGTGAGGGCGCCGAGAAAGGCCGGGTCGGCGGAGAGGCGCGCGAGCACCTCGGCCACCTCGGCATCGTCGTAGGGTCGGATGGCTTCGAATTCGCCCATCGTGTTCTCTTGTTGTGCTGCGGCTGGAGATAAGGGTGGAGCCCCGAATCACGGGGCCTGAAATAGACCGGCGATTATACGCCCAAGTCACACGGGAGTTTCGCATGCTGGAAACCCAGGCCTATGAATGCCCCTATTGCGGCGAACCGGTGGAAGCGGTCCTCGACCTTTCCGCAGGCGACCAGCAGTACATCGAGGATTGCCCGGTGTGCTGCCGGCCCATCGTCTTCGCGCTGGCCACCGATGGCGAGGACTGGAGCCTGGACGTAGGCCGGGAGGACGACTGATGCAGCGCATCTACGAGCCGGGTGATCTGATCGAGGCGCAGTTGCTCCTGGGCATGCTCGCCAGCGAGGGCGTCGAGGCCCACCTGGCGGGCGGGCACCTGCTGGGCGGTATCGGCGAACTGCCGCTGATGGGGCTGCTGGGCCTGCTGGTGGAGGACGAGGACGCCGACCGGGCACGGCTGCTGATCGCCGCGTACAATGCCGCGCAACCCGTGCCGGGCGACGAGCCCGACAGCTACCCCGGCGCCCTGCTGTGCTGAACCTGCCCGAGCCCCTCGCCCCATGTCCGGACGCTTCGCCCTGTTTCGCTGGTCGCCCGCTTTCGCCGCGCTGCCCGGCTTCCCCGCCGAGCAGCAGCCGCACTGGAACCTGGCGCCCGGCGCACGGGTGCTGATGCTGCGCGAGCAGGCCGGCGAGCGCCGCCTGGACCTGGCCCGCTGGGGCCTGACCCCGGCCTGGCTCACCGACCTTTCGAAGACCCCCGCCCACGCCCGCGCCGAAACCCTGGTCGAGCAGCCGATGTTCCGCGATGCCTTCCGGCAGCGCCGCTGCCTGATCCCTGCCAACGGCTTCTATGAATGGCGTGGCGTGCGCAAGCGGCCGTACTGGGTCAGCGGCGAGACCTCGCTGCTGCATTTCGCCGCGCTCTGGGAGCCCTTTCCGGTGGGCGATGCCGAGTACCTGAGCCTGGCGATGATCACCCGCCCCGCCGCCGACCTGCGCCGCCCGCTGGTACTGGACGAGGCCGGCCAGCAGGCCTGGCTGGCCGCTGACACGGCCCCCGACGACTTGCGCGCGATGCTCACCGCGGCCTCGCCCCCCCTGCGTGAGCGGGCGCTGGCCACCCTGGTCAACGACCCCAAGCTGGATGGGCCGGAGTGCCTGACGCCCGCGTGATCGAATCTTCCCGGGCTGAAGCCCGGGCTACAGGGCGTGCCTTGTAGGGGCGAATTCATTCGCCCGGCAGCCCGCAGGGCTGCTCATCGGACTCATGCGGGACAGGCGAAGGGAAGGGGGCAACTGCGTTGCCCTTGGCGACTGAAGTCGCCCCTACAGGCGTGGTGGCGGGGAAGAGCCGGTGGGAGCGAATTCATTCGCGAATGAACCCGCCCCATGCACGGGTTGAAGCGCTACACCCTGAACTGATTGATCAACCGGCGCTGCTGCTCGGCCAGCTTGGTCAGCTCGGCGCTGGCCTGGGAGGCCTCGTCGGCGCCGCCGGCCACTTCGTTGGCCACCTGGCCGATGTTGGTGACGTTGCGGTTGATGTCCTCGGCCACCGCGCTCTGTTCCTCGGCGGCGCTGGCGATCTGGGTGTTCATGTCGTTGATCACCGACACCGCCTGGGTGATGGATTCCAGCGCATGGGCCGCCTCGCTGGCGGACTGCACGCTGGTGTCGGTCTTGTCCTGGCTGTCCTGCATCACCTTGACCACGTCCCGCGTGCCCTGCTGCAGCTGCTGGATCATGGTCTGGATCTCTTCGGTGGCCTGCTGGGTCTTCTGCGCCAGGTTGCGCACCTCGTCCGCCACCACGGCGAAGCCTCGGCCCTGCTCGCCGGCGCGGGCGGCTTCGATCGCGGCATTGAGCGCCAGCAGGTTGGTCTGCTCGGCGATGCCCCGGATGGCGACCAGGATGGCGTTGATGTTCTCGCTGTCCTTGGCCAGGTTCTGCACCACGCCCACGGCGCGGCTGATCTCGCCGGCCAGGGCGGTGATGGCCTCGGTGGTGCTCTGCACGATGCGCTTGCCATGGTTGGCGGCCTGGTCGGCATGGCTGGCGGCCTCGGCGGCGAGGGTGGCGTTGCGCGCCACGTCCTGTGCGGTGGCGGTCATCTCGTGGACGGCGGTGGCCACCAGCTCGATCTCCGCCAGCTGTTTCTGCACGCCCTGGTTGGTGCGGATGGCGATGTCGGCGGTGTGCTCCGAGGAGTCGCTGACCTTCTGCACCGAGCTCACTACCTGGCTGATCATCGACTGCAGCTTGGCCAGGAAGGTGTTGAAGCCGCTGGCGATGGAGCCCAGCTCGTCGGCGCGATCGGAGTGCAGGCGGCGGGTGAGGTCGCCTTCGCCCTGGGCGATGTCGTCGAGCATGGTCACCATCTGCCGCAGCGGGCTGGCGATGCCGAAGCCGACGAACCAGATCACCACCAGGCCGAGGGCGGCGATCAGCAGGCCCACCACCGTCATGCCGAAGATGTCCTCGTCACGCTGGCTGGAGAGGTCGCTTTCCAGCTTGTGCAGGTCCGCCATGACGGTTTCCAGCGGCATGTTCAGGCTGAGGTACCAGGTGGCATCGGTATCGGCCACCTTGAACGGCACCAGCAGCAGGATGCGGCCGCTGTCGCGATCGATCTCGTAGGCGGGCTGGTCGCCCTGGAGGGAGCGCAGGTTGTCCGCCACGGCGCTGCCCAGCACCCGGTCCGCCGGCTCGCCGAGCTTGCTGGCGTCGGCTGTGTAGGCCACTAGGCGCTTGTTGCTGGAGAGCAGGGCCATCTCGCCGACGCCGCCATAGAGTTTCTGGTTGGCGCTGGTGAGCAGTTGCTGGATGAAGTCGAGGGAGAGGTCGGCGCCGGCGATGCCGCGGAACTGGCCCTTGACCAGGATCGGTGCGTTGAAGGAGGCCAGCATCACCATCTTGCCGCCCATGTCGTAGGGCGCCGGGTCGATCACACAGGGGCGCTTGGTGTCGCGCGGGCAGAGGTAGTACTCGCCTTCGCGCACGCCGGTGGGCAGCGGCTTGACGCTTTCCAGGGTATCGCCCAGCACGTCCATCACCAGCTTGCCGCTGGCGTCGCGGTACCACCAGGGAATGAAGCGGCCGACAGCGTTATGCCCTTTCTGGTTGACGAAGTTGGCATCCTCGCCGAAGGCGTTGGGTTCCCAGCCGATATAGGCGTCCAGCAGCTTGGGGTTGTTGGCGAGGATGTGGTGCAGCAGGTTGATCATCTCCGGGCGGCTGCTGTCCATCGCCACGGCTCCGCTCTCGTCGGTCTCGCCGGCCAGGGCGTTGGTCTGCGCCAGGCTGCTGGCCACGGTCATCGGGTAGGCCAGTTCGCGCTGGATGTCCGCGACCTGGGAGGCGGCCAGGCTGATCAGGCGTTCGCTGATGATCTGCTCCAGCAGCGCCTGGGTGCGTGTCTGTACCAGCTCCTGGGTGCGTGCACCGGCGAACAGCGCATAGAGCACGAGGGCCACAACCACGGCGAGCACGCTGGCGCCGGCCAGCGTCGCGACCGAAAACTGGATCGATCTGAATTTCATGGGAACTCCCGGAGTCTCAGGTACAGCCTGTGTCCATGGCATATCGGCCGACAGTCGCCGAAGCATGAGCCTGCTTCACAAGAAAAGAACGCAAGTCGCTGGATGGCAAGGGATGCGGTTGCTCCGGGTCGTGGCGCAGGCATAGAGTACGGCGCAGTTTTCAAAGGAGAGTCACAGTGGCGAAGTCTCACATCATCGGCAGCCTTGCGCTGCCCCTGCTGCTGGCGGGATGCCAGGCGGTCAACACCACCAGCGGCGGTGCGGTCGGCGTCGAGCGCAAGCAGTACATGTTCAGCATGCTGTCCGAGCAGCAGGTCAACCAGATGTACGCGCAGTCCTACCAGCAGACCCTTTCCGAGGCCTCGCAGCAGGGCGTGCTGGACAAGAACAGCGCGGACGCCAAGCGCGTCTCGGCCATCGCCAAGCGGCTGATCGCCCAGACCACGGTGTTCCGTCCCGATGCCGGCAGCTGGGCCTGGGAAGCCAACGTGATCGACAGCGAGGAGCTCAACGCCAACTGCGGCCCGGGCGGCAAGATCATCGTCTACAGCGGCCTGATCGATCAGCTCAAGCTCACCGACGACGAGCTGGCGGCGGTGATGGGCCACGAGATCGCCCACGCCCTGCGCGAGCACGGCCGCGAGGCGATGTCCAAGGCCTATGCCGTGCAGATGGGGACCCAGTTGGGTTCACTGTTGGGGGCAGGCAACGAGAGTCTGCAACTGGCCAACACCGGCGTGGAATACCTGATGACCCTGCCCAACAGCCGCGCCAACGAGAACGAGGCGGACCTGATCGGCCTCGAGCTGTCCGCCCGCGCCGGCTACAACCCCAACGCCGCCATCAGCCTGTGGCAGAAGATGAGCAAGGCCAGCGAAGGCGCACCGCCGGAGTTCATGAGCACCCACCCGTCCTCCAGCTCGCGTATCGCCTCCCTCCAGGCGGCCATTCCCAAGGTCATGCCGTTCTACCAGCAAGCCAAGGGCAAGTGACGCTGGCGGGCCTGGAAAGGCCGACCTAGACTGCTCGCCGCCGCCTGCATAACGCAGGCGGCGTGCTTTGGATCGAGGCTTTCCCGTGAAGATCGCAGTCCTTGGCGCCACCGGCCTCGGACCATTCGCTGGTTCGGTGAGAACGGTTATCTCTGAGCGCGTCGGGCGGGGCGTCCCGGGCTGAAGCCCGGGCTACGGCGGAGGGCGGATCAGGGCAGGGCTTTTTCCGCGTAGGCGCGATTGCTCAGGCCGAGCTGGGCGCGGAAGCTTTCCATGTCGAACATGGTGCAGATCTCCTGCACCTCGCCCCGGCTGTTGAAGGTCCAGAAGGCCATGGCGGAAATGCTGAGGATGCGGTCGCTGGGCGGGTAGCCGAGGGCCGGCTTGTGGATGCTGCCGATCAGGGTGCACCAGGTGAAGACGTGGCTGTCCTCGGCGATGCACTCCTCCACCACCACTTCCAGGTCGGGCATGGCATCGCGGATCTTCAGCACCATCTCGCGGTAGCCCTCGCCGTCCAGCGGGCCGGGCATGAACGAACTCTTGTAGAGGAAGTCCTTGCTCTGCAGCTGCTCGGCCAGCGCCACGCGCCCCTTGTTCCAGGACAGGTCGATATGCTGGCGCGCCACGCGCTTGCGGTCGTCGGTCGACGTCATCTGCTTTTCCTCCTCCCTGGCCGGGCCGGCAGTAGGGCGAGGAATCTACCAGTTGGCGCGGCGCTGCCATTGGCCGAAACGCCAGCGAACTGGCGTCAGGCCGGTGACGCGGCTCAGGCCGCGCCGAGGGTCAGCGCCTTGTACACGGCGTAGAGGGCCAGGGCACCGAAGGCGGCGGCCGCCAGGCGCCGGATCAGGGTCAGCGGCAGCTTGTCGGCGGCGAAGTTGCCGGCCAGCACCACCGGCACGTTGGCCAGCAGCATGCCCAGGGTGGTGCCCGCCACCACGAGGATGAAGTGCGGGTACTGGGCGGCCAGCATCACCGTGGCGACCTGCGTCTTGTCGCCCATCTCGGCGAGGAAGAAGGCGATCAGGGTGGTGAGGAAGGGGCCGTATTTCTTCAGGCCGGATTCCTCGTCGTCGTCCAGCTTGTCGGGAACCAGCGTCCACAGGGCCACGGCGACGAAGGAGGCGGCGAGGATCCAGCTCAGGGTGGCGGCGGAGAAGAAGCTCGCGACCCAGTTGCCCACGGCGCCGGCGGCGAAATGGTTGGCGAGGGTGGCGGCGACGATGCCCCAGATGATCGGCCAGGGCTTGCGGAAGCGCGCGGCCAGCAGCAGGGCGAGCAGCTGCGTCTTGTCGCCGATTTCCGCCAGGGCGACGATCAGTGTGGGGACGAACAGGGATTCCAGCATCAGGGTTCCTACGGGGGGCGGGTCGACTAATCACCATGACACACGCAATCTGCCCGCCCCGGGTCAGGTTGTGTGTGTCATAGGTCTTGTCAAACCGCTGGCCTGTCTAGGCAGGCTTGGGTCGCACGCGCCATGGTCTGTGGACCAAGTATGTTGACGCGTGCCTGGCGAGCAGGGCGCTCGCGGGAGACTACTCCCCTAGGACGGGGCGCATTTTGCACAAGGCGGGCGTGCCCGGCAAGCCCGCCGTTGCGCTGTTGGTCAGCTGTCCGTGGCGCGCACGTCCATCTCGGCGTAGCGCACGGTGCGGCTGCCGTTCTTCAGGCGATAGCCGAACCAGATGGCGAGGAACAGCGGCAGGCTGATGTAGGTGGCGGTCAGCCCGGCCCAGTCGATGCGCTCGCCCACCAGGGCCTCGTAGTTCTGCCCGAGGGTGATCACCAGGCACAGGGCGAAGGCGAACAGCGGGCCGAAGGGGAACAGCTTGGCGCGGTAGGGCAGGTCTTCGAGGCGGCCGCCCTGCAAGAGGTAGCCCTTGCGGAAGCGGTAGTGGGAGATGGCGATGCCCAGCCAGGCGATGAAGCCGCACATGCCCGAGGTGTTGAGCAGCCAGGTGTAGAGGGTCGACTCGCCGAAGGCGGCGGTGAAGAAGCACAGCGCGCCCACCAGGGTGGTGGCGTAGAGGGCGTTGCGCGGCACGCCGCTGGCGGAGACGCGGGCGAACAGGCGCGGCGCCTTGCCCTGCATGGCGAGGGTGTAGAGCATCCGCGTCGAGGCGTACATCCCGGAGTTGCCGGCCGAGAGGATGGCCGTGAGGATCACCGCGTTCATCACCCCGGCGGCCGCGGCGAAGCCGGCGCGCTCGAACAGCAGGGTGAAGGGCGAGACGCTGATGTCGCTGGCGTCGTTCTGCAGCAGGCTCGGGTCGGTGTAGGGGATCAGCATGCCGATCACGAAGATCGCCAGGATGTAGAACATCAGGATGCGCCAGAACACCTGGCGGATGGCGATGGGGAGGTTCTTGCGCGGGTTCTCCGATTCGCCGGCGGCGATGCCGATCAGCTCGGTGCCCTGGAACGAGAAGCCTGCGATCATCGCCACCCCGACCATGGCCTGCAGGCCGCCGACGAAGGGCGCATCGCCCTGGGTGAAGTTGCTGAAGCCTGGGGATTCCATGCCGCTCATCACGCCGAAGATGGTGGCCAGGCCGATGACGATGAAGATCACCACCGTGACCACCTTGATCAGCGCGAACCAGAACTCGCTTTCGCCGAACCCCTTCACCGAGATGACGTTGAGCAGGAACATCAGCGCCAGGAACAGCGCGCTCCAATAGATGCCCGGGGTGTCTGGGAACCAGAAGCTCATGATCAGCTGCGCGGCCACCAGTTCGGCGGCGATGGTCACCGCCCAGTTGTACCAGTAGTTCCAACCCAGGGCGAAACCGAAGCCATCGTCGACGAATCGGCTGCCATAGGTGCTGAACGAGCCGGAAACCGGCATGTGCGCGGCCATTTCGCCGAGGCTGGTCATGAGGAAGTACACCATCACCCCGATCAACGCGTAGGCGAGCAGGGCGCCGCCCGGGCCGGCGTTGGCCACGGTGGCGCCCGAGGCGACGAACAGGCCCGTGCCGATGGAGCCGCCGATGGCGATCATGTTCAGGTGGCGTGGCTTCAGCGAACGGTGCAGGCCGCTGCTGGCAGTGGGGGCGGCAGTGTCGAGGTCAGTCAAGAAAAACTCCAGATGCCCGGTTCTTCGCCGGGCGTGTTGCGGCTATCGGGTGCCGCTCGAGTATGAAGGGTGCGCGGGTGCCCGCCTGTCAGCGGCGGGCGCTGTAGATGCGGAAACCCTCCCCTTCGGCCAGGGTGCGGCAGCCGCCGAACGCCTGTTCGATCAGGGGTTGGTACTTGAGGAAGCTGTTGGCCACCAGGCGCAGTTCACCCCCCACCAGCAGGTGGCGCCCGGCTTCGCGCAGCAGCGTCTCGCTGGCCTGGTAGTCGGTGTGCACGCCCTGGTGGAAGGGCGGGTTGCTGACGATGGCCGAAAGCAGCTTGGGCGCCGCGTGGATGCCGTCGCCGGCGATCACTTCGGCATCCAGGCCGTTGACGGCCAGGGTCAGGCGGCTCGCGGCGACGGCGAACGCGTCGACATCCAGCAGCACCAGCTGGCTCTGTGGATAACGTCGCTTGAGCGCAGCGCCGAGCACCCCGGCACCACAGCCGAAATCCAGCACCTTGCCGGTGGGCAGCTTGGCCAGGTTGTCCAGCAGCAGCGCGCTGCCGCGATCCAGGCGGCCATGGCTGAACACGCCGGGCAGGCTCACCACCTGCAGCGGGCCGTCGGCCAGTTCGAGGCTGTAGCGCTGGGCCAGGGCCTCCAGGTCCGGGGTCGCCGGTGCCTGCTCCACCTGCACCAGCCACAGCTGGCAGTGGCGGGCGCTGTCGAGCTTGCGCGGCTTGCCGAAGGGTTCCAGCTGGCGGGCGGCGCGTTCGATGCCGGCGCGCTTCTCGCCCACCAGGTACAGCGGCTTGCCGGGCAGGCGCGCGGCCAGGGCGCTGAGCAGGTAGTCGGTCAGCTCGCGGGACTTGGGCAGGAACAGCACGGCGGCTTCGAAGGGGGCGTCGGGGGCGTTGACGGTGAATTCGCAACGCCCGGGGAAGCGGGCGTCCAGGGCGGCCTGCTCACCGGCGTGCCAGGTCCAGCCGCGTGCCTGGGGCAGTTCGCCCAGCAGGTCGTCGGCGGGAAGGCCCGCCAGGAGCAGCGGGCCGAGGAACAGGTCGGCCTGTCGAAGCAGTACTTCGCTGCGCGGGTCCATGGGGTAGATCCTGATAAAAGCCGCGAATTTTATCAGAATCTTGTAGGCCTTAGCTGACCGTGCGGCGAGGCGTTTCCTTCAGCCAGGCCTCGAGGTTTTCCGCCATCTGCACGACGATGCGCTGGCGCGCCTCCCGGCTGCCCCATGCGTTGTGCGGGGTGACGATCAGGCGCGGGATGTCCACGGCCAGCAGCGGGTTGCCGTCTTTCGGGGGCTCCTGGGTCAGCACGTCGGTGGCGGCACCGCCCAGGTGGCCGCTGCGCAGGGCGTCGGCCAGGGCGTGCTCGTTGACCAGGCCGCCGCGCGCGGTGTTGACCAGGAAAGCGCCCGGCTTCATCAGCGCCAGTTGCTCGGCGTCGATCAGGTTGCGGGTGTGCTCGTTGAGCGGGCAGTGCAGGGTCAGGGCGTCCACCTGGGGCAGCAGTTCCGCCAGGGGCAGGCGGTCGGCGCGAGGCGGGCGGCCGGGCAGGGCGCCGAGCAGCACGCGCATGCCGAAGGCTTCGGCCAGGCGCGCCACGGCGCTGCCCAGTTCGCCGTGGCCGAGCAGGCCGAGGGTCTTGCCCTCCAGTTCGACGATGGGGAAGTCCAGCAGGCAGAACTGGGTCGCCTTCTGCCAGTGGTCCTGGCGTACGGCTTCGCGGTAGTCGACGAAGCGGGTGGCCAGGTTGAGCAGCAGCATCAGGGTGTGCTGGGCCACGGACGGGGTGCCGTAGCCCTGGCAGTTGCAGACGGTGATGCCACGGGCGCGGGCGGCGGCGAGGTCGATGTTGTTGGTGCCGGTGGCGCTGACCAGGATCAGCTTCAGATCCGGCAGCTCGGCGATGGCGGCGGCATCGATGGTCACCTTGTTGCTGATGGCGACCTGGGCGCCGCGCAGGCGCCCGACGACATCGCGGTGGCCGGTCTGGTCGTGCAGCTCCAGTTCGGCGAACTGCTGGCGCAATGGCGTGAGGTCGAGATCGCCGAGATCGAGGGAGGCGTGGTCGAGGAAGACCGCGCGGAGGCTGTTGGTCATCAGCTGTACCTTTTTCCGAGGCAGATGTAGGCGTAAGGTTGCCAGCCTATCAGCTCAACCCATTCTCAGGAGGTCGCATGTACTGGGCGGAATTCCTCACCGTTGCCTTGATCCACCTGCTGGCCGTGGCCAGCCCCGGCCCGGATTTCGCCATCGTGGTACGCGAGAGCGTCGCCCATGGTCGCCGTGCCGGCACCTGGACGGCGATCGGCGTGGGCACCGGCATTTTCGTCCATGTGGCCTATTCGCTGCTGGGGATCGGGCTGATCGTTTCCCAATCCATCGTGGCGTTCAATGCCCTGAAATGGCTGGCAGCGGCCTACCTGCTGTACATCGGCATCAAGGCGCTGCGCGCCAAGCCGGCCGACCCGATGGCCACCGAGGCCGAGCCGACCGCCGCCGAGCGCAGCCCGCGCGGGGCCTTCGTCACCGGCTTCATCACCAACGGGCTGAACCCCAAGGCGACGCTGTTCTTCCTCTCGCTGTTCACCGTGGTCATCAATCCGCACACCCCGCTGGCCATCCAGGCCGGCTACGGCCTCTACCTGGCCTGCGCCACGGCCATCTGGTTCTGCCTGGTGGCGCTGCTGTTCAGCCAGCAGCGCGTGCGCAGCGGCTTCGCCCGCATGGGCCATTGGTTCGACCGGCTGATGGGCGCCGTGCTGGTGGGGCTCGGGGTCAAGCTGGCGTTCACCTCGATGAAGTAACGGGCTGCACCGCAACGCAGGGTGCTCCCCGTAGGAGCGAGCTGTGCTCGCGAAGCCCTTCACCGCTCTACGTCCAACCCCGTAGCCCGGACTTCAATCCGGGCTCTTCTCACTCCTTCTCCAGCGTCGCCAGCAACCCCAGGCTGGCCACGTATTCCCTCGGGTTTTCCCCCAGCAGGCGGCGGAACATGGCGCTGAAGGCGCGGCCGCTGCCGTAGCCCAGGTCGTGGGCGACCTGCTGCACGCCGTGCCCGGCGAGCAGGCGCGGCAGGGCTTCGGTGAGGCGCAGCTGCTGGCGCCAGTCGTTGAAGCTCATGCCCAGTTCCTGGGCGAACAGCCGGCTCAGGGTGCGGGTGCTGGCGCCCACCTCCAGGCTCCAGTCGTCGAGGGTGCGGGTGCTCTCCGGGGTTTCCAGCAGCTCCAGGCAGATGGCTTGCAGGCGACGATCCTGAGGCATCGGCAGGTGCAGGGGCATGCGCTCCAGGGCGGCGATCTCGTGGAGGATCAGGCGCTGCACCAGGCTGCGGTGTTCGTCATCGGTATCGCCGGCCTCCAGCGCCACCAGGCGCAGGATCAGCTCGCGCAGCAGCGGCGGTACCGCCAGCACGCAGCAGGCATCGAGGCTCGGTGGTGCGGCTTCGGCGGCGATGAAGAGGGTGCGCATCTGCACCTGCCCGGACATGAAGATCTGGTGCTCGATGCCCGGTGGGATCCACACCGCGCGGGTCGGCGGGATGACCCAGGCGCCGGCCTCGGTGACCAGGCGCATCAGCCCCTGCGCCGCGTAGAGGAATTGCGCCTGGCTGTGCAGGTGCAGGTCGACATGGGCGCCGTCGGGGTAGTCGAGGGCGACGGCGCCGATCCGGCCCTGGGGCAGATGGTCGATGAACATGGCCGATCCGATGATCTTTTTGGCAGAACGTGGCTGGGCGGCCAACCTAGCATGGCGGTCCACAACAACCAAACAGCAGCGAAACTGCCATGAACCGACCGCGTACCGTCATCCGCTTCGTCAACGCCGCCCACATCATCGACCACATGTTCATGCTCATCTTCCCCGCCGCCGTGCTGGGCATGACCGCCACCTTCGAGCTGTCGTACGCCGAACTGATCGGGTTGTCCCTCGGCGGCTTCATCGCCTTCGGGGCCTGCTCGCTACCGGCCGGCTGGCTGGGGGATAAATGGAGCCGCCGGCACATGATGCTGGCGTTCTTCCTCGGCATCGGCGGCGCGGCGATCTTCACCGGGCTGAGCCAGAGCACGCCGATGCTGGTGGCGGGGCTGACGCTGATGGGCGTGTTCGCCGCCATCTACCACCCGGTGGGCACGGCGATGCTGGTGGCCCATGCGCAGAACCGTGGTCGCGAAATCGGCATCAACGGCATGTGGGGCAACCTGGGCGTGGCGTTCTCGGCGCTGGTCACGGGCTTTCTCACCGCGCATTTCGGCTGGCGCGCGGCGTTCATCCTGCCGGGCGCTTTGTCGGTGGCCATTGGCGTGTGGTTCGCCCTCTGCGTGCGGGACGAGGCGTCTCCCGTCGCAGCGGCCGGCACCCATCGGGCTGGCGGGGCGGGGCAGGTGTCGATGCGCCTGGTGTTCGGTGTGCTGGCGCTGGTGACGGCCACCGGCGGGGTGATCTTCAATGCCTCGACCATGACCTACCCGAAGCTGTTCCAGGAGCGCCTGGTGGACCTGTTCGCCTCGCCGGAAAGCCTCGGCATCGTGGTCAGCATCGCCTACGCCTTCGGTGCCGTGGCGCAGTTGCTGATGGGCCGCGTGCTGGATCGCTACAGCCTGAAGCTGCCGTTCGTGGTGATGACCCTCTGCCAGGGGCCGTTGCTGGTGGCCATGGCCTATGCCGATGGCTGGGCGGTGATCGCCCTGGGCGCCGCCTTCATGTTCGCGGTGTTCGGCCAGGTGACGGTGAACGATGCGATGGTGGCGAACTTCGTCGCGCCGCAGTGGCAGGCGCGGGTCTTCGCGCTGCGCTACTTCTTGTCCTTCGGCGCCAGTGCGGCGGCCATCCCGATGATCGCCTTCATCGAACCGCGCCATGGGCTGGTGGGGCTGTACCTGGTGCTGGCGGTGTTCGGTGCGCTGACCTTCGCGGCGGCGCTGGCCTTCCCGAGGACGCCGGCCCACGCGCCCAAGGCGGTGCCCGCCTGAGGCGCGTCCGGGCGGAATGAAAAGGGGCTCCCGGACGTTGGTCCGGGAGCCCCTTTTGGTTGGCTGCGCGGGCGGGTTACAGCAGTTCCACCGCCACCGCAGTGGCTTCGCCGCCGCCGATGCACAGCGAGGCGACACCGCGCTTGCCGCCCTTGTTACGCAGGGCGTTGATCAGGGTGAGGATGATGCGCGAGCCGGTGGAGCCCACCGGGTGGCCCTGGGCGCAGGCGCCGCCGTAGACGTTGACCTTGGCGTGGTCGAGGCCGTGTTCGCGCATGGCGAGCATGGTGACCATGGCGAAGGCTTCGTTGATCTCGAACAGGTCCACGTCGTCCTTGCTCCAGCCGGTCTTCCTGAACAGGTTGGTCATGGCGCCGATGGGGGCGAGGGTGAATTCGCTCGGGTCCTGGCTCTGGGTGGCGTGGCCGACGATCTTCGCCAGGGGCTTGAGGCCACGGCGCTGGGCTTCCTCGGCGGTCATCAGCACCAGGGCGCTGGCGCCGTCGGAGATGGAGCTGGCGTTGGCGGCGGTGATGGTGCCGTCCTTGCGGAAGGCCGGGCGCAGGGTCGGGATCTTGTCGAGGTTGGCGGTCAGCGGCTGCTCGTCGTCCTTCACCAGGGTCTCGCCCTTGCGGGTGGTGACGGTGACCGGGACGATCTCGGCGGCGAGGGCACCCTCGGCGATGGCGGCCTGGGCACGCTTGAGGGACTCGATGGCGTAGGCGTCCATCTCCTCGCGGATGATGCCGTGCTTGTCGGCGGTCTCCTGGGCGAAGGAGCCCATCAGGCGACCGGTGCGGGCGTCTTCCAGGCCGTCGAGGAACATGTGGTCCTTGATCTCGCCGTGGCCCATGCGCAGGCCGGTGCGGGCCTTCTCCAGCACGTAGGGAGCATTGGACATGCTCTCCATGCCGCCGGCGACCATGACGCTGTTGGTGCCGGCCTTGAGCAGGTCGTGGGCCAGCATCACGGCCTTCATGCCGGAGCCGCAGAGCTTGTTGATGGTGGTGCAGCCGGTGGCGGCGGGCAGGCCGGCGTTCAGCGACGCCTGGCGGGCCGGGCCCTGCTTGAGGCCGGCGGGCAGCACGCAACCCATGATCACTTCCTGCACGTCGGCGGCGTCGATACCGGCGCGGGCCACGGCTTCACGGATCGCCAGGGCGCCCAGGTCGACGGCGGATACGCCGGCGAGGCTGCCCTGGAAGCCGCCCATCGGAGTGCGGGCGCCGCTGACGATTACGATCTCAGACATCTTGTTCCTACCTCTTCGGGTGATGGGCCGAGACTGGCCGATGGGGTCGATTCTATCTCGTGACCGAAAGTGGCCAAAGGGTCACGTACAAATCATTCTTTTGACTGATTTATGCCTGGACGCAGCGCCCTAGAGTGCTGGGAAATCAATAACTACATCCTCGCGCGCAGGTGCATTTCCATGGTGCAGACCCGAGTCATCAAACCGGCCGACAACGCCTACCAGTATCCCTTGCTGATCAAAGGCCTGCTGCTTTCCGGCAGCCGCTACGAGAAGACCCGGGAAATCGTCTACCGCGATCTGGTCCGCTACAGCTATGCGACCTTCAACGAGCGCGTCGCGCGGCTCGCCAACCTGCTCACCGAGGCCGGTGTGAAGGCGGGTGACACGGTGGCGGTGATGGACTGGGACAGCCACCGCTACCTGGAGTGCATGTTCGCCATCCCGATGATCGGCGCGGTGCTGCACACCATCAACATCCGCCTCTCACCGGACCAGATCCTCTACACCATGAACCACGCCGAGGACCGCTTCGTGCTGGTCAACAGCGAGTTCGTGCCGATCTACAAGGCCATCGAGGGCCAGCTGACCACGGTCGAGAAGACCCTCCTGCTGACCGACGCGGCCGACAAGAGCGCCGACCTGCCGAACCTCGTCGGCGAGTACGAGACGCTGATGGCCGGGGCCTCCACCCGTTACGACTTCCCCGATTTCGACGAGAACTCCCTGGCCACCACCTTCTACACCACCGGCACCACCGGCAACCCGAAGGGTGTGTATTTCACCCACCGCCAACTGGTGCTGCACACCATGGCCATGGCCAGCATGATGGGCTCGGTGCACAGCCCGCGGCTGATGGCCAACGATGACGTCTACATGCCCATCACCCCGATGTTCCACGTGCACGCCTGGGGCGTGCCCTACGTGGCGACCATGCTGGGGGTGAAGCAGGTCTACCCCGGCCGCTACGACCCCGAGCTGCTGGTGGAGCTGTGGCGTCGCGAGAAGGTCACCTTCTCCCACTGCGTGCCGACCATCCTGCAGATGGTGATGAACGCCAAGGCCGCGCAGGGCGTGGACTTCGGTGGCTGGAAGCTGATCATCGGCGGCAGTTCGCTGAACCGCTCGCTGTACGACGCGGCCAAGGCACGCGGCATCCACCTGACGGCCGCCTACGGCATGTCCGAGACCTGCCCGATGATCTCCTGCGCGCACATGAACGACGAACTGCTGGCCGGCAGCGAGGATGAGCGCACCACCTACCGCATCAAGGCCGGCGTGCCGGTGCCGCTGGTGGATGCCGCGGTCATCGACGCCGAGGGCGCCTTCCTTCCCGCCGACGGCGAATCCCAGGGCGAGCTGGTGCTGCGTGCGCCCTGGCTGACCCAGGGCTATTTCCGCGAGCCGGAGAAGAGCCTGGAGCTGTGGGAAGGTGGCTGGCTGCACACCGGCGACGTCGCCACCCTCGACAGCATGGGTTTCATCGACATCCGCGACCGCATCAAGGACGTGATCAAGACCGGCGGCGAGTGGATCTCCTCCCTGGAGCTGGAGGACCTGGTCAGCCGGCACCCGGCGGTGCGCGAAGTGGCGGTGGTCGGCGTGCCCGATCCGCAGTGGGGCGAACGCCCCTTCGCCCTGTTGGTGCTGCGTGAAGGCCAGGCCCTGGACGCCAAGGCGCTCAAGGAGCACCTCAAGCCTTTCGTAGAGCAAGGTCACATCAATAAATGGGCCATTCCCAGCCAGATCGCCGTTGTTACTGAAATTCCCAAGACCAGCGTCGGCAAACTGGACAAGAAACGCATCCGCGTCGATATCGCCCAGTGGCAGGCCACGGGTAGCACCTTCCTCTCCGCTCTTTGAGCCGCTGTAGGCCGGGTCCTACAAGGCCCGGCCTGTCTACCAAGCAAACGCTTGGCTTGTTTATTGCTGGCTCCGCGCCAGCTCACCCCCGGCTTTACCAATCGCCAGATCGGGCTAGTCTGCAAACCTGCGGGCCAGAGTGCTCGCCGGACTGCAAATCACACTTTAGAGGGATCAAGCACTACTACCTCCTGGCTATAGTCCGCACCAATCCATAACAAAAAAACACACATGGAGTAGCGTCGATGACAACAAGAAAACCGTTCTGGCGCCTGGCCCGACTGCCAATGGCCGTCAGCCTCGCATCCACTCTCGCCGCCCCGGCATTCGGCGTAACGTTCAATATCGGCGAGATCGAGGGGCAGTTCGATTCCTCGTTGTCCGTCGGTGCAAGCTGGTCCATGCGCGGTGCGGACAAGGACCTGATCGGTGTGAACAACGGCGGTGACGGCCTGTCGCAGACCTCTGACGACTCCCACCTGAACTTCAAGAAGGGCGAGACCTTCTCGAAAATCTTCAAGGGCATCCACGACCTGGAGCTGAAGTACGGCGACACCGGCGTCTTCGTCCGTGGCAAGTACTGGTACGACTTCGAACTGAAGGACGAGAGCCGCCTGTTCAAGGACATCGACGACAGCAACCGCAAAGAGGCTGCGCAGTCTTCCGGTGGCCAGATCCTCGACGCCTTCATCTACCACAACTACAACATCGCCGACCTGCCGGGCTCCGTACGTCTGGGCAAGCAGGTGGTGAGCTGGGGTGAAAGCACCTTCATTCAGAACGGCATCAACTCCATCAACCCGATCGACGTCTCCGCCTTCCGCCGTCCTGGCGCGGAAGTGAAAGAGGGTCTGATTCCGGTCAACATGTTCTATGTGTCCCAGAGCCTGACCGAGAACCTTTCAGCTGAAGCGTTCTATCAACTGGAGTGGGATCAGACCGTTGTGGATAACTGCGGCACCTTCTTCGCTCAGCCCGATGTCGTTGCGGATGGTTGCGATAGCAACTTTGCGGTTCTGCGTACCAGGAACGGTTTGCGCACTGCTCTGGCGGGAGCGGGTCTGACTCCGGCTCAGCAGACCGGCATCATCAATATCCTTCAGTCCCGTGGCGTTCAGTGGGGCAGCCCCGACGAAGGTGCTGTCGTACGTCGAGCAGGGGACGAGGATGCGCGAGACAGTGGGCAGTGGGGTGCAGCGCTTCGTTACTTCTCCGAAGCTCTAGACACCGAGTTCGGTGCCTACTTCATGAACTACCACAGCCGTGCGCCGATCTTCAGTGGCATCGGTGCCCCTGCCGGTGCGTACAGCGGCGCTGCTCTGGTTGGGGCTGGCATCCCGGCTGGCCTGGTTCCTACGCTGCTCCCCGTTGTCGTCGCGGGTAACGGCAAGTACTTCATGGAGTACCCGGAAGACATTCGCCTCTATGGCTTGAGCTTCTCTACCACGTTGCCCACAGGTACGGCGTGGAGCGGTGAGTTCAGCTACCGTCCGAACGCTCCGGTGCAACTGAACACGACTGACATTCTTTATTCTGGCCTGTCTCCTCTGAACCCCAGCGCGTCGGTTCTTACCGGTCGTCCTGACACCGTTCAGCATGGCTATCGCCGCAAGGAAATCAGTCAGCTCCAGACGACCTTTACCCACTTCTTTGATCAGGTAATGGGGGCCGAGCGCCTGACTCTGATCGGCGAGGTCGGCTTCACTCACGTCGGTGGTCTTGAAAGTACGAGCACCGCTCGGTACGGCCGTGACCCGGTATATGGCCCTGGCCCGCTGCCGAATAACCAGTGCCGCGCGCTCAACCTGAGCACCCTTGGTAGCGCAACTGCCAAGAATCTCACCAAGTACTGCGAAGACGACGGCTTCGTTACCAGCAACTCTTGGGGTTACCGCGCCCGTGCCGTATGGGATTACAACGATGTGTTCGCAGGTATCAACCTGAGGCCGAACATCGCCTGGTCCCATGACGTTCATGGCTACGGCCCCAACGGTGTATTCAACGAAGGCAACAAGGCGGTCAGCCTGGGTGTGGATGCCGAGTACCAGAACACCTACACCGCCAGCCTGGCCTACACCGATTTCTTTGGCGGTGATTACAACACCAACACTGACCGCGACTTCCTCGCGCTCAGCTTCGGCATGAACTTCTAAGCGGCTCCGGAAGACAAGGAATCACAATGAAAACAACAAAAACTCTTCTGCAAACCGGTGCGCTGGCGCTGTCCCTGCTGGCCACCGCCGTCATGGCGGCGGCCCCGGCCGACCAGGTGGCCAAGATCGGCTCCACCCTGACCCCGCTGGGTGCGGAGAAGGCCGGCAATGCCGATGGCACCATCCCCGAGTGGACCGGCGGCCTGCCGCAGAACGCCGGCCCGGTGGACGACAAGGGCTTCGTTTCCGATCCCTTCGCCAGCGAGAAGCCGCTGTTCACCATCACCGCGCAGAACGTCGAGCAGTACAAGGACAAGCTGACCCCCGGCCAGTACGCGATGTTCAAGCGCTACCCGGAAACCTACAAGATGCCGGTGTTCACCACCCACCGGACGGCCACCGTACCGGCGGACGTGATCGCGGCGGCCAAGGAGAATGCGGCCAACACCAAGCTGGTGGAGGGTGGTAACGGCCTCGAGAACTTCAAGACCGCCAACCCCTTCCCGATCCCGCAGAACGGCCTGGAAGCGATCTGGAACCACATCACCCGCTACCGCGGCGGCAGCGTGCGTCGCCTGGTGACCCAGGCGACCCCGCAGCCGAACGGCTCCTACAGCCTGGTTTACTTCCAGGACGAGTTCACCTTCCGCGACAAGCTGAAGGACTACGACCCGAGCAAGCCGAGCAACGTGCTGTTCTACTTCAAGCAGCGCGTGACCGCTCCGTCGCGCCTGGCCGGTAACGTGCTGCTGGTGCACGAGACCCTCAACCAGGTGAAGGAGCCGCGCCTGGCGTGGCTGTACAACGCCGGCCAGCGTCGCGTCCGCCGCGCCCCGCAGGTGTCCTACGACGGCCCGGGTACCGCCGCCGACGGCCTGCGCACCTCCGACAACTTCGACATGTACAACGGTGCGCCGGACCGCTACGACTGGAAGCTGGAAGGCAAGAAGGAGATCTACATCCCCTACAACAGCTACCGCCTGGACTCGCCGAAGCTGAAGTACGCCGACATCATCAAGGCCGGCCACATCAACCAGGACCTGACCCGCTACGAGCTGCACCGCGTGTGGCACGTTGTCGCGACCCTGAAGGCCGGCGAGCGCCACATCTACGCCAAGCGTGACTTCTACATCGACGAGGACACCTGGCAAGCCGCCGCCATCGACCACTACGACGGCCGTGGCACCCTGTGGCGCGTCGCCGAGGCCCACTCGGAGTACTACTACGACAAGCAAGTACCCTGGTACGCCGTGGAAACCCTGTACGACCTGCTGTCCGGTCGCTACCTAGCCCTGGGCATGAAGAACGAGGAGAAACAGTCCTACGACTTCAACTACAGCGCTTCGGAAAGCGATTACACCCCGGCGGCCCTGCGTCAGGCTGGCGTCCGTTGATCCTGTAATACCGCGTAAACAAGCCGGCCTTCGGGCCGGCTTTTTCTTGTCTGTACTTTCCCAAGGGACTACAAATGGGCGGACCGAAAGGCTAGGCTGCCTCAGCGCTCACGCCCCCGCGGCATAACCATTCCTAGAAGCCGGGTTGATGACCGATCTATCCAGTTCGCGTTCCTTTGCGCCCGCTGCCGTCCCGGTAGCCGGCGAACGCTTTTTCCGTCCCCCGCTGCCGGCCGGGCACCTTTCGCGCCCGCGCCTGTGCGACCGCCTGGCCGCAGGCCTGGGGGGACGCCTGCTGCTGGTCAGCGCGCCCGCCGGGTTCGGCAAGAGCTCGCTCGCCATCGAGTTCTGCGAGGGCCTGCCGGATGGCTGGCAGGCGCTCTGGCTGGGATTGGGGCGACGCGACATCGACCCCGGGCGCTTCCTTGAACGGCTGCTCGATGGCTTGCGCCAGTTCTTCCCGGGCATGGGCGAAGAGGCCATGGGCCTGCTGAAGATGCGCCAGCGCCACCAGCCCTTCGCCTTCGAGGAGTGGCTCGACGGCCTGCTCGACGAACTCGGCCAGCGCCTGGATCGCCGGCAACCGCTGCTGCTGGTGCTCGACGACTACCACCTGGCCCAGGGCGCGGTGCTCGACCGCTGCCTGCAATTCTTCCTCAACCACCTGCCCGAGGGCCTGGTGCTGCTGGTCACCAGCCGCCAGCGTCCCGACTGGCACCTGGCGCGCCTGCGCCTGTCGCGGCAGCTGGTGGAACTCAACGAACACGACCTGCGCCTGACCGACGCCGAGAGCACCGCGTTGCTCCAGGCCCAGGGCGCCCGCCTGGATGGCGCGCACCTGGAGAACCTGTTGCAGCGCAGCGAGGGCTGGGCTGCCGGCCTGCGCCTGTGGCTGCTGGCGAGCCAGGACGAGGGCGACACACATGCCCTGGCGCGCGGCCCCCACGGTGACGAGGGGCTGATCCGCGAATACCTGCTGGAAGAGGTGATCGACCGGCAGAGTGCCGAGGTGCAGGCCTTCCTCTATGAGACCGCCTGCCTCGACCGCTTCTGCGCCGAGCTGTGCGACGCGGTGCGCGACGGGCACGGCAGCGCCGGCATCCTCCAGCACCTGCAGGCCCACCAGGTGTTCCTGGTGCCGCTGGACGAGCACGGCCACTGGTTCCGCTACCACCACCTGTTTTCCGACCTGCTGCGGGCCCGCCCGGCCCACGCCGCGACCATTCCCCTGGCCAGCCTGCACCTGCGTGCCTGCCGCTGGTTCAGCGCCCAGGGTCTGCTGGACGAAGCCATCGAGCAGGCCCTGCGCGCGGGCCAGCCGGACGTGGCCGCCAGCCTGGTGCAGAACCTCTCCGAGGAGCAACTGCTGGCCGAGCAGAACATCGCCATGCTGCTGCGCTGGAAGATGGACCTGCCCGACAGCCTGCTGGTGAGCACGCCGCGCCTGATCATGCTCTACAGCATGGCCCTGGCCCTGGCCTGCCAGCTGGACGCCGCCGAGGAGCTGGGTGCCCAGCTCGCGCGCTTCCTGCCGGCACCCAACGCCCAGACGCAGCAGGGCCTGATCGCCCAGTGGCTGGCCCTGAGCGGCGTCATCGCCCGGGGCCGTGGCGACATCGTCCTCGCCGAGCGGCATTGCGCCGAGGCGCTCACCGCCCTGTCCCAGGAGCGCTACGGCCAGCGCCTGCTGTGCCTGTCCACCCTTGCCAACATCGCCGTCGCCCGGGGTGACCTGTGGCGCGCCCGTGGCCTCAATCGCGAGGCGCTGGAGCTGGCGCAGCGCATCGGCAACCCGCTGTTCGAGGCCCTGGCCCACTACGACCGCGCGCGGGTGTTGCAGGCCCGTGGCGAGATCCTTCGCGCGCTGGAGGAAGTGCACCAGGGCCAGGAGCGCCTGAGTGGCCTGCCGTCCCAGCGCTTCTACGCCGCCCGTGCGCGGCTGATGATCTACGAGGGCTACCTGCTCTGCGTACGCCTGCAGCCCCAGGCCGCGCGCAGCCGCCTGCTGGCCGGGATCGCCGAGGCGCGTGCCTGCCGCGACATCAGCCTGCTGATCGGCTACAGCGTGCTGGCCAGCCTGGAGGGCCGTGAAGGGCGCCTGTCGGCAGCCTTCGCCCTGCTCGCCGAGGCGGAGCGGCTGATGCACATCTGGGACGTGCCGCCGGTGTACTACCTGGCCATGGTCACCCTGGTGAAGTGCGAACTCTGGCTGGTGCAGGGGCAGGTCGAACTGGCCTCGGCCTGGCTTTCGCGCCTGGCGGAAACCTACAGCGGCGAGCAGGCCGCCGCTGCCCCCGAATTCCATCCGCAGCTGCCGCTGCACATCGAATTGCAGCAGGCCGCCCTGGCCCGGATCGAAGGGCGCAGCGGCGAGGCCGAACGGCGTCTGCGTGCGCTGGTGCAGCGGGCCAAGGAAAGTGGCGGCGCGCTCATGGCCCAGGTGGCGCAACTGCACCTGGCGCACTTGCTGCGTGTCGGAGGG
Organism: Pseudomonas tohonis; assembly: GCF_012767755.2. Classification (NCBI taxonomy): domain Bacteria; kingdom Pseudomonadati; phylum Pseudomonadota; class Gammaproteobacteria; order Pseudomonadales; family Pseudomonadaceae; genus Pseudomonas; species Pseudomonas tohonis. The sequence continues at coordinate 5,565,990 of NZ_AP023189.1, read as the reverse complement.
CGCGACAAGGACGCCCTCGCATTGCTGGGCAGTGCCCTGGAGTCGCTGCCCGGCGGCGCCTTGCTGCCCTTCCATGAGCTGTTGTCGCACCAGGGCCCCTGGCTGCGCGAGCAACTGCTGGTGCGCTCGGCCCCTGAGGCTGCGGCATTGCTGGCGTTGTTGCCGGAAGCGCAAGCGCCGGCTGCCAGCGAGGCGCCACTGGCCGGCGGTGATGCGTTGAGCACCCGCGAGCTGGCGGTGCTGCAACTGATCGCCCAGGGCTGTTCCAACCAGGAGATCAGCGAGCGGCTGTTCATCTCCCTGCACACGGTCAAGACCCACGCACGCCACATCAACGGCAAGCTCGGGGTGGAACGACGCACCCAGGCGGTGGCGCGGGCCAAGGCCCTCGGCCTGTTGCGCTGAACCGCTACGGCAGCGGCGCAGGCGCGGAGAGATCCAGGGCCGGCTTCGGCTTGCCGGCCGGCACGGGTTTGGCCAACTGCTGCTCGACGTCCTGCTGGATGGCCGCCAGAACCGGCAGCAGGTCGGCCATGCTGCTGCGCACCTCCGCGTAGGGGTGCTTTTCCGCCAGCTCCCCCACGCGCGCCATCAGTTGCGCGCGCACATCGCTGCGCAGGTGGATAAACAGCTCCGGCATCTGCTTGCCCAGCTCGGCGGCATAGAGCACCAGGTCCTCGCGGTTGAACTGCCTGGTCAGCCCCAGGTAGTCCAGTGCGCTGGACGTCAGCATCGCCGCCGCCTCCTTGGTTTCCTGCAGGCCCTGCAGGCGCACCGGCTTGCTCTGCTCGCTCTCCGAAAGGGTCATCCAGAACTCCACCGTGAGGGTGAAGAGGATCGCCTGCTGGCGCATCGAATAGCTCATCAGCCCCAGCGCCTCGGCGCCATAGGGTTGCTGCGCGGCCTTGAAGTCGAAGTACAGGCGCATCAGCTCCTTGAGGCGGAACAGCACCTCGCGCGCCTCGTTCTGGCGCAGCTCCAGGGGCGCGTAGATGTTCAGCTGCGGCTTGAAGTTCTCCTCGCTGACCATGCGCGTGTAGATGGGCCCCGTGAATTCGCCGCTGCGCCGGGGCAGGGCGTTGACCTGGGTGCGGTCGACCTTGTCCAGCGCTTCTATCAGTTGCTGGTAGTCGTGGCTGTTCCAGGGGCGCTGGATGTCGGGAATCTTCTGCCCCAGGTAGAACAGCTCGGCGGTCGACGCGGGCAGCGCCAGGACCAGCAAAAGGATGGCCAGCGGCCACGGCAGGCGGCGTGATAGCTTCATCGGCACGGAAGATTCCAGCGGGAAGGGGCGCGCCAAGAGTAACGGGGCCGTGGCGTGCCGTCACCCGCGCCTTGGTTGGGGGACGGATGGTGGAAGAGAGCGAGCGCGGGGCGATCTTCGCGGTGTTCGAGGACCTCGGCGGCTATGGCGCCGTGGCGCGCCAGCAGGCCGAGGCGGAAGGCCCGCTGGTGGGGCACCTGCTGCGCACCAATATCCAGTTGGCGGCCATCCCGGTGTTCGCCCGCAAGGGCATCGGCGAGACCACGGTGAACGACCTGCTGGAAGCCGCGCAGGTATCGCGGCGTACCTTCTACAAGCATTTCTCCAGCAAGATGGATGTGCTGGAAAGCATCTACCAGACCGCCGTGGTGCTGCTGCTCAACCGCTTCCGCGGCATGCGCGCCGCCGCCGGCAGCGACGAGGCCTGGCTGCGCGACATGGTGCGCTGCTTCTTCGACTACCACCTGGCCGTGGGGCCGATCATCCGCCTCATGCAGGAAGAGGCCATGCGCACCGACTCGCCCCTGGCCGCCCACCGCCAGCGCGCTCACCTGGAAATGGCCGCGCTGCTCGCCGAACGCCTCCAGGCCACCGGCCAGGTGGTGGACCCGCTGACCTTCCGCGCGCTGATCTGGGCCCTGGAGGCCGCTTCCATGGACCTGCTCGGCGGTGCCGCCAGCCGCCAGCGCATCGAACACGCCCGCACGGTGCTGGGCGACCTCCTGATCGCCGCCCTGCATCCACGCTCTACCTAGGTTGGGGCGCGGGGCGCGCGACCCCGTGATCTGATAAGGCCCTCGACAATAACAATCACGAGGTGCCCGCATGTCCGCTACCAGCCTGCCGATGTCGCCACCGCTCGCGGTCGGGTTCTCCCGCCTGGGCTTCGGCTCCCTGCCCCTGGATCGCCTGAAGGCGCGCTACGCCAGCCCCGACAGCGGCTCGCGCTTCATCGAGCTGGACGGCTTCAACGTCCACTACCGTGACGAAGGCAGCCGCGACAAGCCGGTGCTGGTGATGATCCATGGCGTGGTCGCGTCCCTGCACACCTGGGACGGCTGGGTGCAGGCCTTCGCCCCGTACTACCGCATCATCCGCTTCGACGTGCCCGGCTTCGGCCTCACCGGTCCCAAGCGCAATGGCGATTATTCCGGCGAGCGGATGATCCGCATCTTCGGCCTGCTGCTGGACCACCTGCGTATCGACAAGGCCTCCATCGCCGGCAACTCCCTGGGCGGCTACATCGCCTGGAACTTCGCCCTGGCACAGCCTTCGCGGGTGGAAAAACTGGTGCTGATCGACCCGGCCGGCTACCAGATGCGCAAGGTGCCCTGGATGATCGCCTCCGCCGCGCTGCCCGGTTCCACCGTGGCCATGCCGATGTGGATGCCGCGCGCGCTGATCGCCCAGGGCATCAAGGAAGTCTATGGCGAGCCCGGGCGGATCAAGCCCGGCGTCGTCGATCGCTACTACGACCTGAGCCGCCGCCCGGGCAATCGCCGCGCGATGATGGAAATCTTCCGCGTGCTGCTGAAGGTGAACAAGGACGAACTGGAAGGCACCGGCCAGCGCGTCGCCGCGATCAAGGCGCCGACCCTGCTGATGTGGGGCGAGCGCGACCGCTGGATCTCGCCCAAGCATGTACCGCTATGGCAGCGCGACCTGCCGGGCATCCAGGTGCGTACCTACCCCGGCGTCGGGCACATCCCCATGGAGGAGATCCCCGAGCAGACGGCTGCGGATGCGCTGCGCTTCCTGCAGGGCTGACGCCCGCTAGCGATGCTCGACCGAGTGCTGCTCCCGGCTGTGGATAACTTCCCGGTGAGCAGCGTTTTTCCGTGGGCGCAGAATCACAGGATGGTGTGGGGTGGGCGGGGTGGGCGTAGGGTGGGCTTCAGCCACCGCTCTCTCTGCTCCAACGTCTTCGCCTGGTTCTGGATGAATGTGCGCTCCACCTTCCCGGTGCGCGCAGCACACCCTACGACGGGGCTTCGAGCTTTTTGTAGGCACGGCCTACCCGTAGGAGCGAGCTCTGCTCGCGAAGCCCTTCCACCTCCAAAACGAAAACGGCCCCGAAGGGCCGTAGCGTTAACACCGAGGAATCACGCCGCCGCAGGCACGCCGTCGAATTCCTCGCGGGTCTTGTGCAGCAGTTCGAGGTTGTCGTGCTGCCAGGGGTGGAAGCCTTTCTTGAAGAAGTCCATGTACGCCGGGATCAACTGGCGGAACATGCCGTTCTTGCCCCACATCCAGCTCAGGCCGTCGCGCCAGACGCGCCAGTTCCACAGCAGGCCGTCGCGCTTGAGCATGTGGATGAGGCCCCGGTGGGTGTCGAGCATGAAGAAGAAGGTGCCCATGATCATCGCCCGGCGCAGCAGTTTGCGGCTGCCGCAGACCTGGTTGTAGACGTCGAAGGCCACCGCCTTGTGCTCGGTTTCCTCCAGCGCGTGCCAGCGCCACAGGCGGGCCAGGGTCGGGTGGGCGCCGGCGATGTGCTCGGGGTTCTTCAGCAGGCCGTCGGCCATGATCGCGGTGATGTGCTCCAGGGCCGCGGTGGCGGCCAGCTGGCGGCGCTTGGAGAACTTCTTCTGGGTGTAGCGGATGCGCGCCTGGGCGCGGCGCTCGATGCGGCCGATGTCGTAGCCGAGGTCGCGCAGGCGGTTGCTGTATTCCAGGTGCTCGCGGCTGTGGTGGCCTTCCTGGCCGATGAAGCCGCGGATCTGCTCCTTGAGCACCGGGTCGGTGATCTCCTCGCGGAAGTTGCGCACCGAGTCGATGAAGAAGCGTTCGCCATCGGGGAAGAGCACCGACATGGCGTCGAACAGGTGGGTCTTGAAGGCATTGCCACTGTGCCAGTGGCGCGGCAGCGGATTGGGTAGGTCGAAATCCATGTGTCGCGGTCGGATTACCAATCCTTCTGGGGTCGTGCTGGTCATGGGGACTCCCTGAGTCTATGCAGAAACCACGCTCCAACTTTGGCTTGCCGGGTTTTGTCGGACAAGGTTATCTTCTGCCAATCATCGGGTCATATCTGGCCACGGCCGACAACAAGAATACTCATGAAGCAACCGCTGACCTTCTCTGCCGAACTGGTGCCCGTCGCCTATGCCGAGGCGCTGCTGGCCCTCGCCGAAGAGCTGGGCGTAGCCCGCGAAACCCTGCTCGCCCAGGCCCGGGTGCGACCGGAAATCCTCCAGAGCCCCAATGGCCGCCTGTCCTTCATCGACTTCAACCTCCTGGCCAGCGCCGCCCTGGTGCTGTGCAACGAGCCGGCACTGGGGCTGGTGCTCGGCCAGCGGCTGAACGTCTCCACACACGGCATCCTCGGCTACGCGGTGCTCTCCAGCGCCAACCTGGGGCGTGCCCTGCAGTTCGCCATGAAGTACTACCGGGTGCTGGGCCTCGCCTACGAACTGGAGCTGGTGGAGCAGGGCGATGACCTGCAGATGCGTGCCGTCGAATCCTTCCCCATGGGGCCCCTCGGGCGTTTCGCCGGGGAGGGGCTGATGACCAGTTTCTGCACCATCGCCCGCTTTCTCCTGGGTGAGGAGCTGCACGGCCTGCGCGTGGGCTTCGCGCACCCGGCGCCGGCCTACGCCGCGCGCTATGTCGAGGTGTTCGGCGCCCCGGTCGAGTTCGAGCAGCCCTACCACTGGATGACCCTGCCCAAGCACTACCTCGACCGCCCCATGGCCCTGGCCAACCCGGCGACGGTGCAGATGTGCGAGCAGCAATGCGAGGCGCTGCTGGCCACCCTCGACGTGCAGGACGCCCTGCTGACCCGGGTACGCCGCCTGCTGCTGGCCCGCCCCGGCGACTTCCCCGACCTCGACAGCGCCGCGCGCTCGCTGCACACGAGCGGGCGCAGCCTGCGCCGCCACCTGGCGTCCATGGGCACCAGCTACCAGCAGGTGCAGGACGAGGTGCGCAAGGGCCTGGCCCTGCAATATCTCACCACCACCCACCTGCCGCTGTTCGAGATCGCCAGCCTGCTGGGCTTCAGCGACCCCTCCAACTTCCGCCGCGCCTTCAAGAAATGGACGGGCAAGCTGCCCAGCGATTATCGTGCTGACCCCTGATCCGACCGGCCCGCACAGAGGCCGGCGACCTGGCCTGGAGGACCGGCAATGACCACAGCGCAACCCACCCTGATCCGCGAGACCTTCCCCGTCGGCCCGTTGCAGTGCAACTGCACGCTGATCGGCGACCCCATCAGCAAGAAGGCCATCGTGGTCGACCCGGGCGGCAATCACGAGCAGATCATCGCGCGGCTGGAGGCCCACGGCCTGAAGCTGGTCAGCATCATCCACACCCACGCGCACCTGGATCACTTCCTGGCCTCCGGCGAGCTGAAGAAAGCCACCGGCGCCACCCTGCACCTGCACAAGGACGACCAGTTCCTCTGGGACAACCTGGAGATGCAGTGCCGCATGTTCGGCGTGCCCTACAAGCCGGTGCCGGCGCCCGACCAGTGGCTGGCCGACGACGAGGAACTGGCCTGCGGCTGCGGCGTGGCCCTGCACACCCCCGGGCACACGCCGGGTTCCATGAGCTTCTGGTTCCCCGAGGCGCGCCTGCTGATCGCCGGTGACACGTTGTTCCGCCGTGGCATCGGCCGCACCGACCTGTGGGGCGGTGACTACGCCACCATCGAGCGCTCCATCCGCCAGCGCCTCTACAGCCTCGATGAGGAAGCCACCGTGGTCACCGGCCACGGCCCGGACACCCGGCTGGGCGACGAGATGCGCGAAAACCCGTTCATCCGTGCCTGAGGCCACGGAATTTCCAGCATGGGCCATGCTCTAATCGTCGTCAGTCCATCGGGACTGACGAGAATTCAGGAGTAGAAAGTCCATGTTCACCACGCGTCGCCTGATCATCGCCGCTACCGCCGTCGCCCTGCTGTCGGGCTGTGCTTCGCAGAACCCCTACGAGAACCAGGGCCAGGCGCCCCGCCAGGGCATGAGCAAGACCGCCACCTACGGCGGCCTGGGCGCGTTGGCCGGCGCCGTCGCCGGTGCTGCCATCAACCACGACAAGCGTGGCAAGGGGGCGCTGATCGGCGCCGCTGTGGCCGGCGCCGCTGGCGCGGGCTATGGCTACTACGTGGATCGGCAGGAGGCGGAGCTGCGTCGCAGCATGGAAGGCACCGGCGTGCAGGTGCAGCGCCAGGGCGACAACATCAATCTGGTGATGCCCGGCAACATCACCTTCGCCACCAACTCGGCAGACATCGCCAGCAACTTCTATACGCCGCTGAACAACCTGGCCAACTCGTTCAAGCAGTACGACCAGAACAGCATCGAGATCGTCGGCCACACCGACAGCACCGGCAGCCACCAGTACAACGTCAACCTCTCGCAGTTGCGCGCGCAGAGCGTGGCCAACTACCTGATGGCCCAGGGCGTCAACGGTGCCCGCCTGAGCTCGCGCGGCATGGGCCCGGACCAGCCGGTGGCGAGCAACGCCACCGAGGCCGGCCGTTCGCAGAACCGTCGCGTGGAGATCAAGCTGACCCCGCTGCCCAACGCCCAGGTGCCCCAGCAACAGGGCTACTGATCCCACCGCTCGCGTGCAGGGCCCCCATTCGGGGGCCTTGTCGTTTGATGCCGTCCGTCGTCTCCCTGCTGGCGCAAGGCCATGCTGCAGATTCCTGACTAGACTGCCGAAACAGGGCGCCTCACGCGCCCCGTTTGGCCGGTTGGAGGCTCAGGAAAAGCACGCCTCCGGAGAAGGAACGGACAGGAGCATGCATGGACGAGCGAACCGGCACCTCCGCGAGGAAACCCTGGCTGCCCCTGGCTGTGGCCCTGGCGTTGCTGGTGGGGCTCGGGGGCCTGGTGCTGTGGCAATGGCTGTCCCTGGAAAGCAGCCACCAGGCGGAGTACCAGCGGCGTTTCAGCCTGGAAAGCGAAGAGATCGCCGAGCGCCTCGCGACCCGCATGAGTGCCTACGAAATGGTGCTGCGGGGGATGTCCGGCCTGCTGGTGGGCAGCTCCGACGTCCAACCGGACGAGTGGGCCAAGGCGGCCGACCAGCTGCACCTCCAGGACCGCTACCCCGGCATCCAGGCCCTGGCCTGGAGTCGCTTCCTCAGGGGCGACGAGCTCAATGACTACGTCGGCTCCACCCAGGCCGATGGCCGCCGCGACTTCCGCGTGTTCCCGCCCGGGCCGCGCGATGAGTACCTGATCGTCGACTACACCAGCCCGCTGGACTGGCGCAACCGCCGCACCCTGGGCTTCGACATGCTCAGCGAGCCGGTGCGTGCCCAGGCCATCCAGTCGGCCCGGGAGAGTGGCGATGCGCGCCTCAGCGGCCCCGTGCGGCTGAAGCAGGAAACCGAACAGGACCAGCAGAGCGGCGTTCTGCTGTACATGCCCGTGTACCGCCCCGACGCGCCGGTCACCACGGTGGAGGAGCGGCGCGAGGCCTTCATCGGCGCGGTGGCCGGGGCCTTCCGCCTGCACGACCTGGTAGAAGGCATCCTCGGCAACCGGGGACGCCTGTACCGCGTCGGCCTCAGCGACGTCGAAGCCCAGGTCCCCCTGCTCGCGGCGGCCGACGACGGCGGCCCGCCGCCGCGTTTCGAGGAACGGCGCCAGCTCCAGCTGTTCGGCCGCACCTGGATGATGACCCTGAGCAGCACCCCCGAATACGAGGCGCTGCTGGTCGACGGTCGGCTCAGCTACAGCCTGTGGACTGGGCTCGCCGCCGTGGTGCTGCTGTCCCTGCTGGTGGGGGGCTATCTCTACCTGCGCGAGCGTGAGCTGAGCGCCAGCGACCAGGCTTCGGCACTCTTGCGCGAGCGGGAGGAGCGCTTGCGCGTCCTGGTCGAGCGCCTGCCGGTGGCGACCCTGCTGTGCGACGTGCAGGGGCGCATCGAAATGGCCAACCGCAGTGCCGGCGAACTGCTCGGCTGCGAGTCGGAGCTGCTGTCCGGGCAGCGCGTGCGCCGCTTCCTGCCGCGCCTGGAGACGCTCGACGATGAGCGCCTGCGGGGAGAGGGCGATGGCGATGGTGCCGCCGAGTTCGTCAGCCAGCGCGATGATGGCAGCCAGGGGCTGGTGGCCCTGAGCCTGACCTCGCTGCAGCAGCGCGACGGCACGCGCTACCTGATCAACCTGATGGACCTGCAGGCGCGGCGCACCGCCGAGGAGCGCTTCCGCCTGGTGGTGGAGGCGGCGCCCAACGCCATCATCCTGGTGGACCTGCGCGGCAGCATCGTCATGGTCAACCGCCAGGCCGAGCACATGTTCGGCTACAGCCGCCAGGAGCTGCTCGGCGCCACCGTCGAACGCCTGCTGCCCGAGGCCCTGCGCGAGGCCCACGTAGGGCTGCGCGAGGGTTTCCAGCGCAACCCCGAGCCGCGCCGCATGGGCAACAACCGCGAGCTGTTCGGCCAGCACCGCGATGGCCACATGATCCCCCTCGAGGTCGGCCTGTCGCCGATCCGCAGCGGCCGCGAGACCTGGGTGCAGGCGGTGGTCATCGACATCAGCGAGCGCAAGGCCGCCGAGCAGCGCCTGCGTGACCAGGCCGAGCAACTGATCCTGGCCAATCGCTACAAGTCCGAATTCCTCGCCAACATGTCCCACGAGCTGCGCACGCCGCTCAACAGCATCCTCATCCTCAGCGACCAGTTGCGCCAGAACAGCGCCGGCAACCTCACCGAAAAACAGTCCCGCCACGCCGATATCGTCCACCGCGCCGGCAGCGACCTGCTGCAACTGATCAACGACGTGCTCGACCTGGCCAAGGTCGAGGCCGGGCGGATGCAGCTCAAGCTGGAGCCGCTCAACGTCCAGGACATGCTGGTGGAGCTGGACGCCAGCCTGCGGCCGATGGCCGAGATCAAGGCCCTGCGCCTGATCACCCAGGTGGAGGCGGGCGTGCCGCGGGTCATCCACAGCGACCGGGTGCGCCTGCACCAGATCCTGCGCAACCTGCTGTCCAACGCCCTCAAGTTCACCGAGCAGGGCGAGGTCGAGCTCAGCATCGGCCTGGTCGACAGGACCGACGGCGATGGCCGCGAGATCATCCGCTTCACGGTGCGCGACACCGGCATCGGCATCCCGCCCGAACAGCACGAGCGCATCTTCCAGGCCTTCCAGCAGATCGACGGTTCCACCAGCCGGCGCTTCGGCGGCACCGGGCTGGGCCTGGCCATCACCCGCCAGCTGGTGCTCGCGCTCGACGGCGAGATCCGCATCGTCAGCCAGCCGGGGCAGGGCTCGAGCTTCATCGTCGAGCTGCCGGTGGCGGTCGCCATCGAGGAGGAGAAGGACGCCCCCGGCGAGCACGGGCCGGTGCGCGCCGGCGAGGGGCCGGCGGTGCTCATCGTCGAGGACGACGGCGGCTTCGCCAGCGTCATCGCCGAGGCCGCGCAGGGCCACGGCTACGCCACGGTGCTCTGCGGCAGCGGTCGGCAGGCCGTCGCCCTGCTGCAACAGGAGCGCTTCGCGGCGGTGATCCTCGACATCCTCCTGCCCGACGTCAGCGGCTGGCAGATCTTCCGCCGCCTGCGCAGCCAGCCTCTGCACCGCACCACGCCGGTGCACATCATCTCCTGCGTGCCGCAGCCGACCGATTGGTTGGACGATTCCACCCATTACCTGGTCAAACCCATCGGACGCGAGGACCTGGAGCGGGTCTTCGATGACCTGGAGGCCAGCGCGCCGCCGGAGCCACATCGCCTGCTGCTGGTGGAGGACGTCGCCATCGAACGTGATCACTACCGCGACCACCTGGAAGAGCTGGGCTTCTCCGTGACCGCCACCAGCAGCGCCGAGGGGGCGCGCCAGGCCTACGCGGACGGGAATTTCTCCGCGTTGGTGGTGGACCTGGACCTGCCCGACCAGGACGGTTTCGACCTGCTCGACAGCCTCGATCGACAGCGTCCGCTGGCTGACTCGCGAGTGGTGATCAACACTGGGGTGGACGTCACCTTGCAGAGCCTGCAGCGCCTGCGCCGCTATTCGGCGGTGGTGGTGCGCAAGTCGGGTGATGACCTCCGGGAGCTCGGTTCGGCGGTCCAGGGATTCCTCGGCAGCGTGCGTGCCCTGGCGGGCGAGGCGCCGGGCAGCGCGGGGCGTACTTCGCTGCATGGCCTGCGGGTGCTGCTGGTGGATGACGACGTACGCAATATCTATGCGCTCAGTGCGCTGCTGGACGAGGTCGGCCTCGAAGTCAGCGCCGCGCGGGATGGCCTGGAGGCCATCGAGTGTTACCAGCGTGAACCCTTCGACCTGATTCTGATGGATATGGCGATGCCCAACATGGACGGATACACCGCAACCCGCCTGCTCAAGGACGAGCACGGCTGCAACATCCCGATCATCGCGCTCACGGCCCATGCGATGAAGGGTGACCGGGAGAAATGCATTACCGCAGGTGCCGACGACTACCTGGCCAAGCCCGTGAGCCGCCAGGAACTGATCGACCTGCTCCATCGCTGGCTGGACGTATCCGGAGGCAGCAATGACGCAGCCACTGCCTAAGCTCAAGGGGCCCGAGAACATCCTCCTGGTGGTCGACGACCGCCACGAGAACCTGGCCGCCATGGAGGCGGTGCTGGAAGACTCCACCTGGGACGTGCGCACCGTCGATTCCGGCGAGGCGGCCCTGCAGGTGCTGCTGGAGGAGCAGGTGGGGCTGGTGCTGCTCGACGTGCAGATGCCCAAGATGGACGGCTTCGAGGTCGCCCGGTTGATGCGCGGCAGCCCGCACACGCGCTACACCCCGATCATCTTCATCTCCGCCATCGCCCATACCCAGGAAGCCGTGTTGCGCGGCTACGCCAGCGGCGCGGTGGACTTCATCCTCAAGCCCTTCGACCCGCAGGTGCTGCGGCACAAGGTGCAGTCCCTGCTGGAACACGAGCGCAACCGCCGTGACCTGCTGCAGCTGACCCAGCAGCTGGACAGCGCGCGCGCGTTCAACGCCTCGGTGCTGGAGAACGCCGCCGAGGGCATCCTCGTGGTCGGCGAGGACGGCATCGTCAACTTCGCCAACCCGGCCATGGCGCTGATGCTGCAGGGCTCGGTCACCGACCTGGAGGGCGGCAGCTTCCTCTCGCTGATCGCCAGTCCCGAGATCGTCGGCGACTGGCGCCTCTCCGAGTTCTATCGCCACTGGAAGCGCGGCGAGCCCTATCGCCTGCACGACGCGGTGCTCAACACCCTCAACGGCAGCACCCTGCCGGTGGCGCTGTCCTGCGCGCCGCTGCCAAGGGCGCAGCGCTCGATGGTGGTGATCAGCCTGGACATGTCCACCGTGCGCCAGCTGCACGCGCAGCTGGAATCCCAGGCCATCACCGATGCGCTCACCGGCCTGCTCAACCGCCGCGGTTTCCACCAGGCCCTGGACGCCGCACTGGCGCGCATCGAGCGCAGTGGCAAGCGCATGGCGGTGCTCTATCTCGACCTCGATGGCTTCAAGCGCATCAACGATTCGCTCGGCCACGATGCCGGCGACCAGGTGCTGCGGCGCGTCTCCGAGCAGCTCAAGACCTGCCTGCGCCCCTACGACATCCTCGCGCGCATGGGGGGCGACGAATTCACCGCGCTGATCGATTCTCTGGAGCACCCGGAGGACGCGGCGCGGGTGGCCGAGAAGCTGATCGAACTGGTCTCGGTGCGCTACCGCATCGACGGCATCGACATCACCCTCGGCGCCAGCGTCGGCATCGCCTGCTTCCCCGAGTGCGGGCAGACGGTGGACGGCCTGCTGCGCGCCGCGGACATCGCCATGTACGAGGCCAAGCGCGCCGGGCGCCAGCAGTACCGCTTCTTCTCCCCGGAGATGAATGGCCGCGCCCGGTCGCGGCTGATGCTGGAGGAAAGCCTGCGCAACGCCATCGAGCAGGATGATTTCGTGCTCGTCTACCAGCCACAGATCTACCTCGACAGCGGTCGCCTGCGCGGTTTCGAGGCGCTGCTGCGCTGGGAGCACCGGGTCGCCGGCACGGTCGCGCCGAACGTGTTCATCCCGCTGCTGGAGGAGACCCGGCTGATCAACCGCCTGGGCGACTGGATCCTCGAACAGGGGGTCAGCCAGTGCACCCAGTGGCGCGAGCGTTTCGGCGAGGACCTGGTGATCAGCATCAACTTCAGCCCGGTGCAGTTCGGCATGCCGACGCTGGTGGACGCCCTGCGTGAGGTGCTGGTGACGCACGGGCTGAAGCCGTCGCAGATCGAGGTGGAGGTCACCGAGAGCGCACTGATGCAGGACCTGGATAACACCCGCGAGCAGTTGCGCCAGCTGCGCGAGCTGGGCGTGCGCATCGCCATCGACGACTTCGGCACGGGCTACTCGTCGCTCGCCTACCTGCGCCACTTCGAGCTGGACACGCTGAAGATCGACCGGCTGTTCATCTCCAACATGCTGGAGTCGCCGCGCGACGCCGCCGTGGTCAGCACCATCATCGACCTGGGCAGCCACCTGGGCCTGGAGGTCATCGCCGAGGGGGTGGAGACCCTGGCCCAGCGCGATTGGCTGATCGACCATGGCTGCTCGATCATGCAGGGCTTTTTGGTTTCCCCCGGGCTGCCGGTGGCCAAGGCGGAGAACTTCCCGCTGCAGGTGGACTGGGCGAGCTTCAAGCCGCAGAGCTGAAGCCAAGGCGCGGCGCCCGGCGCGGGCGCCGCCCACATGCCCATCCGCGACTACGACCAAATGATGGCAAGCGCCCCTCATGGGGCGTCCTACACTTGCCCCACGGCGCGCCCGTGCAGCCGGCCAACCCAAGGAGTTTTCCCATGTATTGCCTGTTTGTGGCCTATCCGAACAACGAGGGCGGCACCTTCGATTTCGATTACTACCTCAAGACGCACATCCCCATGGTGAGCGAGATGCTGGGGGACAACCTGGTCAGGGTCGAAGTGCGCAAGGGGCTCGCTTCCGGCGATGGCTCGGCCGCGCCCTTCCTGTGCCTGGCCAACATCTGGATCAAGTCCATCGACAGCCTGCAGGCGACACTGCGCAAGAACGGCCAGGCGATCAACGAGGACATCCCGCGCTACACCAACATCGCCCCGCTGCTGCAGGTGGACGAGGTGCTGTCGGGCTGAGACAGGCCCCGTAGGTGGGTGCCGAGCGCAGCGAGGCCCAGCGGAGCCGGGCTCGGTCTGCCGCGCGGGGCTTTTAGTGGGTCCCCGCGTGCGCGGGGATGACGGTGTTGCGGGATGCTCCGCATGGCCTGCCACTCCCGCGAACGCGGAGACCATCGAACAGACGTATCCACGACGAGAAAGCCCGCCGATAGGCGGGCTTTTCGCGTTCCGGGGCGATGCCTCAGCGGCTCGGCGGGAACTGCCGGTGCAGCTGCTCCAGCTCGGCGTCCTTGGTTTCCCACAGCTGGTTGACCCAGAGCTGGAAGGTCTTGCGGTAGTTCTCGTCCTGGTCGTAGCTGCGGCCGATGAATTCCTGGGGAATCGGCATCGCCTGGATGCGCACGATCACCTCGGGGATTTCGCCGGCCATCAGCGTCCAGAAGCTCGGGTTGCCTTCCGGGTAGTGGATGGTGACGTTGAGCAGCGCCTGCATCTGCTCGCCCATGGCGTCGAGGACGAAGGCGATGCCGCCCGCCTTGGGCTTGAGCAGGTACTTGAAGGGCGAGGCCTGTTCGCGGTGCTTGCCCTCGGTGAAGCGCGTGCCTTCGAGGAAGTTGAAGATGCCCACCGGGTTGTCACGGAACTTGTCGCAGGTGCGGCGGGTGGTTTCCAGGTCCTTGCCCTTCTTCTCCGGGTGCTTGGCCAGGTAGGCCTTGGAGTAGCGCTTCATGAAGGGGAATTCCAGCGCCCACCAGCACAGGCCGATCACCGGGACCCAGATCAGTTCCTGCTTGAGGAAGAACTTCAGCGGGCGGATGCGGCGGTTGAGCACGTACTGCAACACCAGGATGTCCACCCAGCTCTGGTGGTTGCTGGTGACCAGGTAGGAGTGCTGGTAGTCGAGGCCGTCGAGGCCTTCCACCTTCCAGCGGGTATCGCGCACCAGGTTCATCCAGCCCTTGTTGCAGGTCACCCAGGCTTCGTGGATGAAGTTCACCACCCAGTTCAGCGCCAGGCGCGCCGGGCGGAACGGCAGGATCAGCTTGAGCAGGGTGACGGCGAACAGCGGCCAGCACCAGAACAGGGTGTTGAGCGCCAGCAGCAGGGAGGCGAGTACGCCGCGAACGAAGGCGGGAAGAAAGCTCAGCATGAAGGTCGGGACCTCGTTTCCGGGCGGTCTGTGCCGCCCTGTTGAGGGGATGCCGCGCACGCGGCGGGGCCAGTGGTGGCACAGGTTAACGCCTGTTCACTGAACTGCAAGCGGCAAGGGTGACCGCCCGGTCGGGCAGCGCGGCCACCCGCCGGGCGCGGTGCTCAGCTTCGGGTCGCCGCCTGGATGGCGGTGAGGGCGATGGTGTAGACGATGTCGTCCACCAGGGCGCCACGGGAGAGGTCGTTCACCGGTTTGCGCAGGCCCTGCAGCATCGGCCCGACGCTGATCACCTGGGCGCTGCGCTGCACCGCCTTGTAGGTGGTGTTGCCGGTGTTCAGGTCGGGGAACACGAAGACCGTGGCGTGGCCGGCCACCGGGCTGTTGGGCGCCTTCTGCCGGCCGACGCTGTCGATGGCGGCGGCGTCGTACTGCAGCGGGCCGTCGATCAGCAGGTCGGGGCGCGCGGCACGGGCCAGGCGGGTCGCCTCGCGGACCTTCTCCACTTCCTCGCCGCTGCCGGAGTCGCCAGTGGAGTAGCTGATCATCGCCACCTTGGGCTCGATGCCGAAGGCAGCGGCGGAGTCGGCGCTCTGCAGGGCGATCTCGGCCAGCTCGGCGGCGCTCGGGTCGGGGTTCACCGCGCAGTCGCCGTAGACCACCACCTGCTCCGGTAGGAGCATGAAGAACACCGAGGACACCAGCTTGTAGCCGGGCGCGGTCTTGATCAGCTGCAGGGCCGGGCGGATGGTGTTGGCGGTGGTGTGCACGGCGCCGGAGACCAGGCCGTCGACTTCGTCCAGGGCCAGCATCATGGTGCCCAGCACCACGCTGTCCTCCAGCTGTGCGGCGGCCATGGGTGCGTTGAGGCCCTTGCCCTGGCGCAGCTCGACCATGGGCTCGACGTAGCGCGGGCGGATCAGGTCGGGATCGAGGATCTCCAGCCCCTCGGGCAGGACGATGCCCTGGGCGACGGCGACCGCCTGCACGTCCTCGGGCTTGGCCAGCAGCACGCAGCGGGCAATGCCCCGCGCCTGGCAGATGGCGGCGGCCTGCACGGTGCGGGGTTCGGCGCCCTCGGGCAGGACGATGCGCTTGTCGGCCAGCTGCGCGCGCTTGACCAGCTGGTGGCGGAAGGCCGGGGGCGAGAGGCGCAGCTCGCGCGGGGTGCCGCAGCGGTCGCGCAGCCAGTCCTGGTCGAGGAAGCGGGCGACGAAGGCGGTGACCTTCTCGGCGCGCTCGCGGTCGTCCACCGGGATTTCCTTGTTCATGCGGTTGAGGTTGGTGGCCGTGTCGTAGGAGCCGGTGGCCACGGCGAGTACCGGGAGGCCGCCCTGCAGGGCGCCACGGCACAGCTCCATGATGCGCGGGTCCGGCGGGAAGTCGCTGCACAGCAGCAGGCCGGCCAGCGGCACGCCGTTCATGGCGGCGAGGCTGGCGGCGAGGATGATGTCGTCGCGATCGCCCGGGGTCACCACCAGCACGCCGGGCTTGAGCAGCGGCACGGTGTTGGGTACGGCGCGGGCGCAGAGGACGATGGTCTGCACGCGGCGCTGGTCGTAGTCGCCGGCGTTGATCACCCGGGCGCCGAGCAGGTCGGCCACGTCGCGGGTGCGCGCGGCGTTCAGTTCGTCTTCCCAGGGGATGCAGCCGAGCAGGCGGAAGTCGTCGCTGCGCAGGAGCGAGGAGTTCTCGCGGATCTGCTGGGCGAAGTCGGCCTCGCGCACCTTGTTGAGGATCACCCCGAGCACCTTCGGATCACGCGGCCCGCCGAACAGCTGGGCCTGGATCTCGATGCGGTCGGAGAGCTCGGTGAGGGTCTCGTTCTCCGGCGCCGAGACCAGGATCACCTCGGCGTCGAGGCTCTTGGCCAGGTGGAAGTTGACCCGTGCGGCGTAGCTGGCGTGGCGGGTGGGCACCATGCCCTCGACTATCACCACGTCCTTGCCCTCGGCGGCCTGCTGGTAGCGGCTGACGATCTCTTCCAGCAGCTCGTCGAGCTGGCCGTCGCCGAGCATGCGCTCGACCTGGGACAGCTCCAGCGCCTTGGGCGGGGTGAGGCCGTGGGTCCGGGCGATCAGTTCGCTGGAGCGCTCGGGGCCGCGATCGCCCGGGTGGGGCTGGGCGATGGGTTTGTAGAAGCCGACCTTGAGGCCGGCCAGTTCCAGGGCACGCACCAGGCCCAGGCTGATGGAGGTGAGGCCGACGCCGAAACCGGTGGGGGCGATGAAGAATGTATGCATGGAGCCGCCTTAGTTGAGCAGGGCGAGGGTGTCGAGGGCGATCTGCCGCTCCTCGTTGGTCGGGACCACGAGGATGCGCGTATGACCGTACTTGTGGATCGGGCCGGCGATGCCGCGGATGCAGCGGGCGTTGGCTTCCTTGTCGATGGCCAGGTCGAAGAGCTTCAGGTGCGTCACCGTCTTGCTGCGGATCAGCGGCGAATTCTCGCCGATGCCGCCGGTGAAGATCAGGCCGTCCAGCTGGGGAAGGGCGCAGCTCATGGCCGCGAGGCTCTTGGCCAGGCGGTAGCAGAACACCTCGATGGCCAGGGTGGCGCCGGGGTGGCCCTGCTCGCGGGCCTGTTCCAGGGCGCGCATGTCGTTGGAGAGCCCGGACAGCCCCTTCAGGCCGCTCTCGCTGTTGAGCACGCGGGTGATCTCTTCGAGGCTCCAGCCCAGGGTGCTGGCCAGGTGGCCGTGCAGGTTGGGGTCGATGTCGCCGCTGCGCGTGCCCATCACCAGGCCTTCGAGGGGCGTCAGGCCCATGCTGGTGTCGCGGCTCTGGCCGTCGACGATGGCGCAGGTGGAGCAGCCATTGCCCAGGTGTGCACTGAGCCAGCTGCTGTCGCCGATGGACAGCCCGGCGATCTCCGCCGCGCGGTGGCTGACGTAGCGGTGGCTGGTGCCGTGGAACCCGTAGCGGCGCACGCCGTGGTCGCGGTAGAGGTGTTCCGGCACAGCGTAGCGGTAGGCGTGCTCGGGCAGGCTCTGGTGGAAGGACGTGTCGAACACCGCCACCTGGGGCAATTGCGGGTAGACGCTCATGGCCGCCTCGATGCCCTGCAGCGCCGCCGGGTTGTGCAACGGGGCGAGGGGAGCGATGGCGCGGATCGCGGCGATCACCTCGCTATCCAGGCGCTGCGCCGAGGTGAAGCGCTCGCCGCCGTGCACCACGCGGTGGCCGATGCCGTGCAGCTTGCCGCCGGTGGCCGCCTGCACCAGGGGGAGCAACTGCGAGAGGGCGACGCGGTAGTCGCCGTTGGGGATCATCAGGCTGTCCTTGTCGCCGCCGCGCTGCCAGCGCAGTTCGGCGTCGCGGCTGCCCAGGCGCTCGGCGATGCCGAACAGGGGGAATTGCGAATGGGCCTCGCTGACCAGGGCGAACTTGATCGACGAGCTGCCACAGTTGATCACCAGAATGTTGCGTGAGGGCATCATTGCTCCTTGGTAGTTTCGGGGTCCGTGCCACGGGCGCACCAGCCACAGGAAAAGGGCTGCCCGCGCCGTGCTTCGCGCTGTGCCAGGTCCAGCACCCAGGCGCGCGATTGCCAGGGCGGCTGGTGGCGCAGGTGCTGGGTGTGGCCGCAGGACAAGACTGCCACCCAGTGGCCTTCGTCATCCTGGCGGAAGTCAAGCAAGCGTACGATCCGTCCGTCAGCCTTCGGGTCGCAATCGGCCGACTTGGCAGTTAGACTTGCACGTTCTTCAATCTTCTCCAAAAGGTCTCGCACCATGCTGATTGCCGCCAACAAGGCTGTCTCCATCGACTATACGCTCACCAACGACGCCGGTGAGGTCATCGACAGCTCCGCTGGCGGCGCTCCGCTGGTGTACCTGCACGGTTCCGGCAACATCATCGTCGGCCTGGAAAAGGCCCTGGAAGGCAAGCAGGCCGGTGATGCGATCAAGGTCGCCATCGAGCCCGAGGAAGCCTACGGCGAATACAGCGCCGAGCTGGTCGCCACCCTGAGCCGCGCCATGTTCGAAGGCGTCGATCAACTGGAAGTCGGCATGCAGTTCCATGCGTCCGGCCCGGACGGCGGCATGCAGATCGTCACCATCCGCGACATCGACGGCGACGACGTGACCGTCGACGGCAACCACCCGCTGGCCGGCCAGCGCCTGAACTTCGACGTGAAAGTGGTCAACGTGCGTGAAGCCAACGCCGAAGAGATCGCCCACGGCCATATCCATGGCGAAGGCGGTCACCACCACTGATCGGCGAGCGGCCAGGCGACTTGCGGCAACGCTCTGTCGCCATTGGGCTGCTAAGCTCTGATCAACCGAAAAGGCGCCTACGGGCGCCTTTTTTGTCCCGCTGCGTTGTTCCCCTTGCGACGATCCAGGAGTTTGTCATGAGTGCATTCCACGACCTCAACCTGCGTGCCCTCGACGGTCAGGAGCTGCCTCTGGCGCCCTACAAGGGGCAAGTGGTTCTGGTGGTCAACGTAGCCTCCAAGTGCGGGCTGACACCGCAATACGCCGGGCTGGAAAAGCTCTACCAGCAATACCGCGACAAGGGCTTCACCGTGCTTGGCCTGCCCTGCAACCAGTTCGCCGGCCAGGAGCCGGGCAGCGAGGACGAGATCCGCGAGTTCTGCAGCCTCAACTACGGCGTCAGCTTCCCGCTGGGCAGCAAGCTGGAGGTCAACGGGCCGGGGCGTCATCCGCTGTATCGCCTGCTGGCGGGAGAGGGCGCCGAGTTCCCCGGCGACATCACCTGGAACTTCGAGAAGTTCCTCGTCGGGCAGGACGGCCGCGTGCTGGCACGCTTCTCCCCGCGTACCGCCCCGGATGATCCCGCGCTGGTGCTGGCCATCGAGAAGGCGCTGGGTTGAGTCGTTCCCCCTGCTCGACGGTGGGACCTGTGTAGGGCGGATGGCGCTCTTCTCATCCACCATTTCCCGGTCTCCGAGCCAGGGCTGCAACGCTCTTCGTAGGGTGGGCTTCAGCCCACCGCTCTTCTGGCCCAGTGCGTAGGTCGGGTGCAACCCGACAACTCCTTGCCCACTTCTTCGCGGGTTTTACCCGCCCTACGGCCAATCCACGGCGCATCCCCCAACTCCGCCTTGTGGAAGTAAAAAGCGACTTCCACCCTACACATCGGTCATGTCCGTGACGGCTGGGGGCCTTTGTAGGGGCGACTTCAGTCGCCAAGCGGTGCGCAGCGCCGTCGCCCTTGTGGGAGCGAATTCGTTCGCGATCGGCCCGCACCTGATTACCTCAACGACAGGGCATTACCCTCGGGTAAGCCGCGCCTGCTTTCTGACCCAAAATCACCCTGATCAATAGTGCTGTGCCGAGCGAGACGACCGGTCATATGCTCGCCGCCATGAACAGCATCCGACTCGACAAGCGTGACCTGATCCTGGCCAAGGGCACCGGCGTGATGACCCGCTCGGGCTACCACGGCACCGGTGTGCAGGAGATCGTCCAGGCGGCGGGGATTCCCAAGGGGTCCTTCTACCACTACTTCGCCAGCAAGGAGGATTTCGCCTTGCAGGCGCTGGACTACCTCTACGCGCCGCGACTGGAGCGCTATGCCCAGGCGCTCTCCGACCCGGCGAAAAGCCCATGCCAGCGGGTGCTCGACTACTACGGTGAACTGGTCAGCCACTTCACCCGCCACGAGAAGCTGGAATACCACTGCTTCATCGGCAGCCTGAGCTTCGAGATGGCCGAACTGTCGCCGGCCATCGGTGCCCAGGTGGACGCCATCCTGCAGCGCTCGGCGGACATCCTCCAGGCCTGCCTGGAAGAGGCCCAGCGTGCCGGCGAGCTCCCGGCCGACGAAGACTGCGCCAACCTCGCCGGCTTCATCGCCAACGCCTGGCAGGGCGTGCTCACCCGCCTCAAGGTCGGTGCCGGCGCCCGGCCGCTGCTGGATTTCATGACCCGCCTGCAGCGCCTGCTGCGGGTGTGACGCCCTAAAAAGCCCATAAACGAGACGACCGGTCACTTGGCCGGAATCAGGAGACCCCGATGACCGCATCCGTAGACGCCCTGTTCGCCCCCTTCCGCCTCGGCGCCCTGGAGCTGCCGACCCGCGTGGTGATGGCGCCCATGACCCGCTCCTTCTCCCCGGGCGGCGTGCCCACCGAGCAGGTGGTCGAGTACTACCGCCGCCGTGCCGCGGCCGGCGTCGGCCTGATCGTCACCGAAGGCACCACCATCGGCCACCAGGCCGCCAACGGTTACCCCCACGTCCCGCGCTTCTACGGCGAGGACGCCCTGGCCGGCTGGAAGCAGGTGGTCGATGCTGTGCACGCCGAAGGCGGCAAGATCGTCCCGCAGCTGTGGCACGTGGGTAACGTCCGTCGCCTGGGCACCGAGCCGGACGCCAGCGTCCCCGGCTACGGCCCCAGCGAGAAGCTCAAGGACGGCCAGGTGGTGGTCCACGGCATGACCCAGCAGGACATCGACGAGGTCGTCGCCGCCTACGCCCAGGCTGCGCGTGACGCCAAGGCCATCGGCATGGATGGCGTGGAACTGCACGGCGCCCACGGCTACCTGATCGACCAGTTCTTCTGGGAAGGCACCAACCAGCGCACCGACGGCTACGGCGGCAGCCTGGCCAACCGCTCGCGCTTCGCCATCGAGGTGATCAAGGCCGTGCGCGAGGCCGTAGGCCCGGACTACCCGATCATCTTCCGCTTCTCCCAGTGGAAGCAGCAGGACTACACCGCCCGCCTGGTGCAGACCGCCGAGGAGCTGGGCGCCTTCCTCAAGCCGCTGTCCGATGCCGGCGTGGACATCTTCCATTGCTCCACCCGCCGCTTCTGGGAGCCGGAGTTCGACGGCTCCGACCTCAACCTGGCCGGCTGGACCCGCAAGCTCACCGGCAAGCCCACCATCACCGTCGGCAGCGTCGGTCTGGATGGCGAGTTCCTGCAGTTCATGGTCAAGACCGACAAGGTCGCCCAGCCGGCCAACATCGAAGGCCTGCTGGAGCGCCTGAACAAGGAGGAGTTCGACCTGGTGGCCGTGGGCCGCGCCCTGCTGGTGGACCCGGACTGGGCGACCAAGGTCCGCGAAGGCCGCATGCAGGACATCCTGCCGTTCAGCCGCGACGCCCTGACCAGCCTGGTCTGAGCATGACCCCCGGTGCGCCGGCCTGGCCGGCGCACCCATTTCCAGCCCCGTCTCGTGCGGGGCTTTTTTATGCCTCGCGATATCCCGTCGAACCCTCAATCGGTTGGGCTGACTTGGCCGGGTGGAAGGCGCATGGTCGCGAACATCACAACAAGCGCCGGTTCACCGGCCGAAGGAGTAGTCGTCATGCGCACTGGACTGGTAGTGGATGCCACTTGTGACCTGCCTCAGGAATTCCTCGCCGCCCACGGCATCCGTGTGCTGCCGATCCGTATCCACCTGGGGCGGGACGCCCTGGTGGACCGTCGCGTGCCGGAAGCCACGCGGCAGTTCTATGCCGAGCAGCTGGCCAGCGTCGCCCCCGAGGACCACAGCGATGCGCTGTCGGTGGCGGAGATGCAGCAGTGGTTCCTCGAAGAGCTGGTGACCGCCTACGACCACGTCATCTGCCTGACCATCTCCAGCCTGCGCAGCTCGATCTTCGAGCACGCCACCCAGGCCTCCTTCGGCCTGCTCCAGCATTACCGTGAGCGCCGTGCCGAGGCCGGCCTCAACAGCCCCTTCGCCATGCGCGTGGTGGATGGCCGCAGCATGTTCGCCGGCAGTGCCGTGCTCGCAGCCGAGGCGGCCCGGCTGCTCGCCGGTGGCGCCCACCCGAGCGCCGTGCGTGCGCGCCTGGAGCAGTTGTCGGAAAGCGTCTGCACCTTCCTCATCGCCGACGACCTCGGCCACCTGCGCCGGCGCGGCTTCCAGAAGGGTGAGCGCGGCGGCCTGCTCGACCGCATGCGCGGCGCGGCCTTGGGGCTGGGCTCGCTGCTGGACGTGAAACCGGTGATCAGCGTGCAGCAGGGCGAGGACAAGCCCGTTTCGCTGGCGCCGAGCTTCGAACGCGCGGCAGAGAAGCTGCTGGCCCACGCCACCGCCCAGGTACTGGCCGGCGAGCTGCTGGCGCCGCAGCTGTGCCTGAGTTATGCGGGTGACCTGTCGGTGGTGCGCGACCTGCCGGGGTTCGCCCAGCTGGAGGCGACCTGCGCCCAGCGCGAGGTGAACCTGCAGGTGGCGATGCTCAGCCCCACCGGGGCCATCAACCTGGGCAAGGGCGCCCTGAGCCTGGCCTTCGCCGCGCCGCCCCGTCCCTTCGGCTGATCAGCGCTGCAGGCGGTCTAGCCCCGGTGCCGTCTGGGGCTCGGGCGGCGCCTTGTGGACGTTGTGCAGGTGCTGCTCGAACTGCTGGATGATCGCTTCCCAGCCCTGGCGGCCCGCATGCTGGCGCGCGTTCAGGCGCACCCGGCGCAGGGTCTCGCTGTCTTCCAGCAGCCAGCAGGCGGCATCGCTGAAGGTCACCGGTACATCCGGCATCGCCAGTGCGCCGTTGTGCCCGTGGCGGATGTGCTGCGCCGCCGCGGCCTGGTCGAAGGCCACCACGCCGAGCCCGGAGGCGAGGGCTTCGAGCACCACGTTGCCGAAGGTCTCGGAGAGGCTGGGGAACAGGAACAGGTCGCTGGAGGCGTAGTGTCTGGCCAGCTCCTCGCCCCGCTGCAGGCCACGGAACAGGGCGTCCGGCAGCTCCGCCTGGAGTTGCGCACGCTGCGGCCCGTCGCCCACCAGGATCAGCTTCATGGTCTTCTGTGGATAAGCCTGCTGCAGGGCGCGGAAGGTCGGGCCGAGCAGCTTGAGGTTCTTCTCCGGCGCCAGGCGGCCCACGTGCAGCACGGCGATGTCGTCCGGCCCCAGGCCCCAGGATTCACGCAATGCGGCGCAGCGCCGGGCCGGGTTGAACAGCTGGCCGTCGACGCCGCGCGAGAGCAGCGCCAGGCGCTCGAAGCCGCGACGCCGCAGTTCCTCGCTCTGGCTGGCGCTGGGCACCAGGGTGAGTTGCGAGGCGTTGTGGAACCAGCGCAGGTAGTTGGTCATCAGGCGGGTCAGCAGGCCGACGCCGTAGTGCCCGGTGTACTGCTGGAAATTGGTGTGGAAGCCGCTGATCGCCGGGATGCCCAGGCGCCGCGCGGCGCGCAGGGCGGAGAGGCCGAGCGGGCCCTCGGTGGCGATGTAGAGCACGTCCGGGCGTTTGCGCTTCCAGCGCGCGAGCAGTTTGTGCAGGCTCGACTGGCCCCATTGCAGGCCGGGGTAGCCGGGCAGTGGCCAGCCGCGCACCAGCAGCAGCTCGTCGCTGCTCTTGACCCCCTGGTCGCAAGCCTGGCGCGGGCGCACCAGTTGCAGGCGGTGGCCACGGGCACGCAAGCCGTCGCACAGGCGCGCCAGGGTATTGGCGACGCCGTTGATCTCCGGCAGGAAGGTTTCGCTGATCAGCGAGATGTTCAGGGGCAGCAGGCTCATGGATGCAGTGTCGATCAGCGCCATGTAGCCAGTGTGAAATTTGTATGACGGCTGGGTGACAGCCCCGGCGCGAGCGGCCGGGGCGGGGTGGTTCAGGCCTGCGGCAGGGCCTTCTCGCCGCCTTCACGGACCCAGAACAGGGTGGCCCCGGCGACGGCGGCGGGCATCATCACGATGTTGACGAAGGGGATCAGCAGCGCCAGGTACACCGAGCCGCCGAAGCCCAGGCTCTGCCAGCGCTTCTCGCGCAGCCAGGCAAGCATCTCGTTCCAGCCGAGCTTGTGGTTGTCCGCCGGGTAGTCGATGTACTGCACGGCCATCATCCACACGCCGAAGAGGAACCACAGCGGCGTCGCCACCAGGTTCACCCCGGGGATGAAGCTGAGGATCAGCAGGCCGATGGCCCGAGGCAGGAAGTAGCCCAGCTTGCGCAGCTCGCGTCCCACGGTGCGCGGCACCATGGCGGTGAGCTCGGCCCAGCTGAAGGGGGGGAAGTCGTCCTGGCCGCGCACCACCACTTCCACCTTCTCGGCCAGGAAGCCGTTGAAGGGCGCGGCGATGATGTTGGCGATCATGGTGAAGCTGAAGAACACCAGCAGCAGTACCAGGATCACGAACAGCGGCCAGATCAGGTATTCGAGGAAGCTCGCCCAGCTCGGCAGGCTGGGCATGAAGGCATCCACCCAGCCGCTGAACTGCTGCATGGCGAAGCCGATCAGGGCGATGAACAGCACCAGGTTGAGCGTCAGCGGCAGCAGCACGAACAGGCGCAGGCCGGGGCTGAGGATGAGTTTCAGGCCTTCGCCGAGGTATTGCGGGCCGGACAGGGCGGGGGCGGGCATCGAGGACTCCAGAGGGTGGACATGGCGCGACCTTACCGGCTTTGCGTGACCGGTAAAAGCGGCTGCGTCGCGCTTCCCATCCAGCGATAGGACCGCCCTATGGTCGGGATAAGGAATGCATATTTCCGTGCCCGGGTGGCGCCCGATAGCCTTGCCAGCAATTTCGGGGCCCGGGCGCTCATCCCGCCGGCCCCGGCGGTTCGCGAGGTCGCTGCACTTCCAAAGCCTTCCCCAAGTGCCCGCAGTGACCTCCTTTTATTTCACGAGGTGTCAGTCATGTCCGCCACGCGCCATTCACGGGTCATCATCCTCGGCTCCGGCCCCGCCGGTTACAGCGCGGCCGTCTATGCCGCGCGTGCCAACCTCAAGCCGCTGCTGATCACCGGCATGCAGGCCGGCGGCCAGCTGACCACTACCACCGAAGTCGACAACTGGCCCGGCGACCCCCACGGCCTCACCGGCCCGGCGCTGATGCAGCGCATGCAGGCGCACGCCGAGCGCTTCGAGACCGAGATCGTCTTCGACCACATCAATGCCGTGGACCTCGCCGGCAAGCCCTTCACCCTGCGCGGTGACAGCGGCACCTACACCTGTGACGCGCTGATCATCGCCACCGGCGCCAGCGCCCGTTACCTGGGGCTGTCGTCGGAGGAGCGCTTCATGGGCAAGGGTGTGTCCGCCTGTGCCACCTGCGACGGCTTCTTCTACCGCAACCGCGAAGTGGCGGTGGTGGGCGGTGGCAATACCGCCGTGGAGGAGGCGCTGTACCTGGCCAACATCGCCAGCCGGGTGACCCTGGTGCATCGCCGCGAGACCTTCCGTGCCGAGAAGATCCTCCAGGACAAGCTCAAGGCACGCATCGCCGAAGGCCGCATCGTGCTCAAGCTCAACGCCCAGGTGGAGGAGGTGCTGGGCGACGACATGGGCGTCACCGGCGTGCGCCTGCGCAACAACGACGGCAGTGCCGACGAACTCAAGGTGGACGGCCTGTTCGTCGCCATCGGCCATACGCCCAACACCTCGCTGTTCGACGGGCAACTGGCCCTGCGCGACGGCTACCTGGTGGTCAACGGCGGCCGCGACGGCAATGCCACCGCCACCAACATCCCCGGCGTGTTCGCGGCGGGCGACGTGGCCGATCACGTGTATCGCCAGGCCATCACCTCGGCGGGTGCCGGGTGCATGGCGGCGCTGGATGTGGAGCGGTATCTCGACGAGGTCCGAGGAGTGTGACTGTCCAGGTGTCGGGCCTCGCTGCGCTCGGCGCCAACCTAGGGTGCACGTCATCCTCGTGAACAAAAAGCCCCGCTTCGGCGGGGCTTTTTCATGGCGCGGGATTCACACCAGGGTACTGATGGGCAATTCGTCCAGGCTCAGGGTGCGGGCGCTGATGCGCAGGAACTGGTCGCTGGCCTTGAGCACCAGGCCGTTGGGGTCGAGGGCAAGTTCAGTGCTGTGCCGGCCCTGGGGTTCGCAACGGTAGAGGGTCTGTTCCGCTTGCCGGCGCAGGCATTGATAGCGCTGGCTGCGAGCCTGCACGGCGAGGCTGGGCAGGTCGATGAAGGCGATCTGCACCTCCTCGCTCTGGCCGCATTCGAGGGCGCTGCGCTGCAGGATCGGCGTATGGGTGAAGGGGCTGGCGGAGAGCATCACCTGCTGGCAGGCGTCGAGGTCACCGCGCGGCTGGCCGTCCAGGCGCCACTGGCCACGGATGTCGCGCTGCAGGCGCAGGCTGGCCTGGCCATGGTTGTCGACCTTTATCCACAGGCTGCGGAAGCGCCAGCAGGGGTCGTAGTCGAGCACGTAGGTGGCGGCGAAGCTCTGTCCGCCGGCACTGAGCATGAGGTGGCTGCTGGCGTGGATACCGGCGCTGTCGACATGCAGGCGCAGGTTCTCGATGCCGGGGTTGGTCCAGGGTTTCCAAACGAGGGTCTGTTGCATCCATGCGACTCCGAAACTGCACGGGAAGGGGAACGCACAACGGGCGTATATGCGTAGGACACCGTCCCTGGTGTTCCCGTTACGTCGCGCAGGATACGTTGTTCCCTTTGTGACGTATGTCAGCTTTCTCTGACAGATGAGCAGCAGCCCGGAGCGCTGCCCGGCACCGCCTCAGGCCTTGCGCTTGAGCGGTTCGCCGTCGAAGCGGACACCGGCCAGTCCGGTTTCCATGAGGGCGCGGATGTTGCCGTGGTCGCTGCCTTGCGGCGTGGCCAGGACGGCGCGGTAGTGCTCGCCGAAGGCCAGCAGCGCCTCTTCCAGGCCGAGGCCTTCGAGCAGGGCCAGGCCGAGGGTCTTGCAGGAGCCCTCGTTCTGCCCGGCGGCGTTCTCCACCTTGCCGTTGGCGAAGGCGGTGGGTTGGTAGTCGTAGCCGGCGGCGATGAACGCCAGGGTGTCGGCGAAGGCGTGCTGGCCGCTGCGCAGGCGGGCGCGGAAATCGATCAGGGTCATTCTTTGTTCGCTTTGTTGAAGGCCGCTTGCTGCTCGGCGCTGGCTTCTTTCTGGTACTTGGCCTTCCAGTCTGCATAGGGCATGCCGTAGACCTCTTCGCGGGCCTGGTCGGGGGTGACTTCGACGCCGAGGTCGTCGGCGGCGGCCTTGTACCACTTGGACAGGCAGTTGCGGCAGAAGCCGGCGAGGTTCATCAGGTCGATGTTCTGCACGTCCGGGCGGCTGCGCAGGTGCTGGACCAGTTGGCGGAAGGCGGCGGCTTCGAGTTCGAGGCGTTCTTGCTCGTTCATCGCAGTACTCCTGGGCTCGGGTGGCGGGTGCGCCGGGATGATAAGAGTGGCTCGCGGCTGCGGCAATGCCCGGCGAGCGGCCGGGCATCAAGGGGTTGCCTCAGCGGTGGCCGGCGAGGGTGATGGACACCGACTCGGCGAAACGCAGGGCGTGGGGCTTGTCCACTTCCACTTCGGCGTAGCGCACGCTGGGGTTGGCCATGACCAGGTCGAGGATCTCCTGGGTCAGGCGCTCCAGCAGGGCGAAGCGGTTCTCCTCGACGTGGCGGATGATCGCCTTGGTGATGGTGCGGTAGTTGAGCGCGTGCTCGATGTCGTTGCCTTCCACGGCCTCCACGGCGGGGTAGAGGATGGTCAGGTTGATCAGCACGTCCTGCTTGTTGAGGATCTCTTCTTCCTTGATCCCGATGAAGGTGCGCAGGCGCAGGTCCTTGACGCGGATTCGCGCCATTCCGGGCTCCAGTCGCGGCATTGTTACTTGCTCCGTCCAATCAGTTGCAGGAATTCGTGACGGGTCGTCGAGCTCTCGCGGAAGGCGCCGAGCATCACCGAGGTGAGCATCTGCGAATTCTGCTTCTCCACGCCACGCATCATCATGCACATGTGCTGGGCCTCGATGACCACGGCCACTCCGGCCGCGCCGGTCACGCTTCGGATCGCTTCGGCGATCTGCCGGGTCAGGTTCTCCTGGATCTGCAGCCGGCGCGCGAACATGTCGACGATGCGCGCCACCTTGGACAGCCCCAGCACCTTGCCGGTGGGAATGTACGCCACATGGGCCTTGCCGATGAAGGGCAGCAGGTGGTGCTCGCAGAGGGAATAGAGCTCGATGTCCCGCACGATGACCATCTCGTCGTTGTCGGACGCGAACAGCGCGCCGTTGACGATCTCGTCGAGCGATTGTTCGTAGCCGTGGCACAGGTAGCGCATGGCCTTGGCGGCGCGCTTGGGGGTGTCCAGCAGGCCTTCGCGCTGCGGGTCTTCGCCCAGGCCGAGAAGGATTTCCCGGTAATGGTGGGGCAGTTGTTCGCTCATCGATGGTTTCCTCGCGGCCGCCTCACTTGAGGTGACGGCCACCGTTCAGTGTCAGGGTGGTGCCGGTGACGTAGGGGTTGTCCAGCAGGTAGCGCAGGCCCTGGTAGACCACCTCGGCGCCCGGCTCGATGCCCAGCGCGGATTTGGCCAGGGTCTTCTCGCGGTACGCCGCGTCGTCGTTGTCGTTGAACATCACCAGCGCCGGCGCGATGCCGTTGACCTTGATGGCCGGGGCGTAGCGGGCGGCGAAGGAGAGGGTGAGGTTGTCCAGCCCGGCCTTGCTGGCGCAGTAGGCGATGCGCTTCTCGCTGCCCTTGCGCGCCACGTCGTCGCTGATGTGGACGATGTCGGCCGGACCACCGTGGCGCAGCAGCGCCTCGGCGTGCAGGTTGATCAGGTAGGGCGCCAGCATGTGCACGCTGAACATCCGTTGGAAGGCCTCGGCTTCGTGGCCGGGGGCTTCGGTGAGCCAGTCGGAGGCGTTGTGCACGATGGCCCGCAGGTGCGGTGTGGCGGCCTTGAGACGTTCGATGAAGGCGAGGATCCCGGCTTCGTCCGAGAAGTCCGCCGCGATCACGCAGGCCCCGCGCTCACGCAGTCGGTGCACGCCATCGCGCTCGGTGCGGTAGCTGATGATCACCGGCTGGCCGTCGTCCAGCAGGCGCTCGGCGCAATGCAGGCCCACGCGCTGGCTGGCGCCGGTGATCAGGATGGGAGCGGCCGAAGGGCTCATGGGGGCCTCGAGGCAGGACGATGCCCGGGGGAGGGCGGAATGCTGAAAACTTATACCAGATGCCCGTATTTGTACAATTGTTGGCGCCCCAAAAATACGAATTCCGACTGCTATTTCAGTCAAGGCCTTGATTTATGTGGGGTTATAGAGAAGGTGGGCGCGTTTCGTGGTTGTACAGGTGTTGTGCCTGTACAACCTTTGTGACGTTATCGCGAGGGAGCGGTGGCGCCCGGGCGGCGGGTGCGGGGGGCGGGTGCGTTGAGCCAGAGGGCCAGCAGGCGGGTGGACAGCGGGATGAACCAGTAGGTCATCAGCGGCGTCAGCGCCAGGGTGCTGAGGAAGATGCGCAGGACCAGCGGCAGGTCGGCCAGCCAGGGACCGAAGCACAGGTTGAAACCCAGCGACACCGGGAAGAACGCCAGCCAGATGGCCACGCTCTGCTTCCAGCGTGGCGGGCGGCGATCGGCACTGCCGAACCAGGCGTCCAGGCCCAGGGCGCGGTGTTCATGGGGCTGCTCGAAGAGGCCGGCGCCGCGCTCCAGCCAGGCGCGGCGCGAAGCGGAGTGCTCCCAGGCCGACAGGGTCGACTCGTCCGCAAAGCGGAAGATCATCTGGAATTCGTCGTCTTCAGGAGGCGGCGCGAGCACGCCGGAGCCGAGGTAGCCGGGGAAGTCGGCAGCCAGTTGCTCGCCTTCGCGCAGCCAGGCCATGAAATCGGAATAGCGCTCGCGGGAAACGCGGCGCGCCACCATGAGGGTGACGGGGTCGGCAGACATCGTGTATCTCCACTGAACGGGCACCCGGCCGGGTAGGCGGGGCGCGAAACGCAGCCCGGGGTGATGGGCTGCGTATTCGAAGAGGCAAGGATTATTCCGGATTCGCCAAAAATCTCCAGGGGTACGTCTCCTCGCGGGTTGCAGGCGGACAGCCGGTCGCTGGCGCCGCGTCGGCTGGCGCACATCGCACCAGGCTGGTGCGCCCGCCCGTCAGACATGCATTCGAGCGTAAGGCCCGTGCTGGGTTAAACTCAGCCGCATCGTCCATCCACCGCAGCCGATCATGATCGAACCCGCCGCCGCCCCTCAGGCCGATATCGCCATGCAGCAGGAAGAACTGTTCCCCATCCGCGAGGTTTCCCGCCTCACTGGCGTCAACCCGGTCACCCTGCGTGCGTGGGAGCGACGCTATGGCCTGATCAAGCCGACCCGCACCGACAGCGGCCATCGCCTCTATTCCTTCGCCGACATCGAGGCGGTGCGCAACATCCTCGCCTGGATGGACCGCGGCGTCGCGGTGAGCAAGGTGGGCACCATCCTGGCCCGCAGCGCCCAGGCCAAGGCACCGGCGGTGCCGGCCTACCAGGGCGTGGCGAGCGCCGAGTGGGTCGAACTCCAGGCGCAGCTGCGCCGGGTCCTGGCGAGCTTCGACGAAGCGGGCGTGGAGCGTCTCTACGGCCAGGTGTTCTCCACCTACCCGGTCCCGGTGGCGTTCCAGGATGTCCTCATGCCGGTGTGGCGCGACCTATTGCTGCGCCAGGATGAATACGGCGCGGCCAGCGAATGGGCCTTCCTCGACGCCTTCCTGCGCGCGCGGGTGCTGCAGCGCCTGCAGCTGGCGCGCAATCTCGCCGATGACCGTGTGCTGCTGGCGCCCATTCCCGGCGAATGCCGCGAACTGGAGCTGCTGGTGGCCGGCCTGTTGATGGGCAGCGATGAGGTGGCGGTCAGCGTCCTGGGGCTCGAGCAACCCCTCCAGGAGCTGGCGCTGGTCTGCGAGAAGATGCGGCCCCAGGCGCTGGTGCTCTTCTCCAACCACCCGCCGCAGGACGATGCGGCCAGCCGCCTGTCACGTCTGGCCCTGACCCTCGATTGCCCCCTGGCCCTGGCCGGTGAGGCGGCGTACCTCCTGGGGGACAGCCTCGATGGCTCGCCCGTCGCCTGCCTGGGCAGCGACGGCCGCTCGATGCAGCGGCGCCTGGCGCAGTTCCTCGCGGGGCACCTGGACACCTGATTCGACGCGGTCTAAAAATTTTCGATGCGATTCCTGTACAAATCTATTTTATGTACAAGAATTGGTGGTGAGCCTTCCAACTGCGCAACCGGCCGCCAACGCGTCCCCCTCCTTGTTCCTCTTCGGCCGCCGGTCTTTTATTCCCACAAGACGCCCCGCCTCGCGCGGGGCGTCTCGTTCCGGCTCGGCAGCTCAGCCCTTGGCCGCCAGCTCCGCCTTCAAGGCCGCCACTTCCGCCTCCAGCTCGCGGACACGCTGCCGTGCCTCGATCTCGGGCGTGACGTTCTTCTGGATGCCGATGAAATAGGTCAACTGGTCACCCTCGTTGAACACGGGGGTGATCGACAGCTCGTTCCAGAAGGGGCTGCCGTCCTTGCGGTAGTTGCGCACGATCTGCCGGCACGGTTCGCCCTTGCGAATCGCCTGGCGGATGGCGGCGAGGGCGACCTGGTCGCGGTCCTCTCCCTGCAGGAAACGGCAGTCCTGATAGAGGATGTCGTCGCGGGCGTAGCCGGTGAGTTGCTCGAAGGCGCGGTTGGCGTAGATGAGGATGTTGTCCTCGCCCTCCTGCTCGGCGACGACAATGCCGTCGTTGGACGCATCGATCACCAGTTGCAGCAGCTTGGCGTTGATCATGTAGTGGCTCTCGGTTCGGTGGCTCCGAGATTCTAAGACATCGGCCCAGGCTTTCCACTTGCGGCATAATGCGCGCCGTTTGCCAACGTTTCAGGAGTTGTCATGAAAGTCGCCATTCTCTCCGGGTCGGTCTATGGCACCGCCGAAGAAGTTGCCCGCCATGCCGAGCGCCTGCTCAAGGCCGCCGGTTTCGAGGCCTGGCACAAGGCCCACATGGGGCTCGACGAGCTCAAGGCCTTCGCCCCGGACGCCTTCCTCACCGTGACCTCGACCACCGGCATGGGCGAACTGCCGGACAACCTGCTGCCGCTCTACCACAGCATCCGTGACCAGCTCCCCGACTGGCGTGGCCGCCCCGGCGCCGTGCTGGCCCTGGGCGACTCCAGCTACGACCTGTTCTGCGGGGGTGGCGAGCAGGTGCGCGAGCTCTACGCCGAGCTGGGCATCCGTGAAGTCGTGGAGATGCTGCGCGTGGACTCCAGCGAGACCGTGACCCCCGAAGTCGACGCCGAGCCTTGGATCGCCGGGCTCATCCAGGCCCTGCGCGGCGCCTGATCCTTCCGCGGCCACGGCTCGGTCAGGGCCTGGCCAGCGGTCCCTTCTCACGCAACAACGCCAGCCAGGCCTGCGCCGCCTTCGACAGGTAGCCGCCGCGTCGCCAGACGAAGGCGATGTCCCAGCGCAGGTCCGGTTCGCGCAGGGGCAGCCGGATGATCCCCGGCCGTTCCAGCTGGCGGGCGACGATGCGCGGCAGCAGCACCACCCCCTGTCCGGCCGCCACCAGCGCGGCGAGGAAATCCGCCTGGCCGCTGCGCCCGGCCTCGCGCGGGGTGAAGCCGGCCTGCTTGCAGGCCTGCAGCAGGCGGTCGTTGAGGGTGAAGCTCTGCTGGTAGAGCAGGAAGGCCGAGTCGGCGAGCTGCGCCAGGGCCAGGCTTTGCTGGTCGTGCAGCGGGTGGTCGGCCGGCAGCAGCACGTCCAGCGGCTCGTTGCAGAACGGCTGGTGGTCGAACGCCGGATCGGTGGGCGTGAGGCTGCCGCTGAGTTCCAGATCGCCCTGCAGGATGGCCTGCTCCAGCAGCTTGCTGCCGCCCTCGGCGAGGTGCACGTTGATGTTCGGGTAGCGCCGCCGGTATTCGCTGAACAGCTCGGCGAACAGCACCTCGCCCCCCAGCAGCGGCAGGCCCAGGCGCAACTCGCCGCGTTTCAGCTGGCTGAGGTCGTGCAGCTCGCTCTGCAGGTCCTGGCGCAGGCGCAGCATCTCCTCGGCGCGGCGCAGCACCAGCGCGCCGGCCTCGGTGAGGCGCAGGTGCGGGCCGTTGCGTTCGAGCAGTTGCACGTCGAGACGCTGTTCCAACTGCGCGACCTGCTTGCTGATGGTCGACTGGGTGGCATGCAGGGCACGCCCGGCCTGGGTGAAGCCGCCCTGGCGGACGACCTCGACGAAGCTGCGGAGCTGGTTGAATTCCATTGAAGTATTCCAGTTTCGAATGGCTGCAAGTCGAACAATTCGCTTTTGGGATGATAGGCGCCGCCCTAAGCTGGTGACCAGTCCCGGAGTCGCCCGCCATGCCTCGTCTCGTGCACCTTTCCCGCCTTTGCCTGCAGCTCGCCGTGCTCATCGGCCTCTACGTCCTCGGTTGCCAGATCGCCACCTGGCTCGCCTGGCCGATTCCGGGCGGGGTGATCGGCCTCGGTCTCTTGCTCGCCGCCTTCGCCAGCGGCCGGGTGCAGCCGGCCGCGTTGCAACTGGGCGCCGGCCTGCTGATGGCGGAGATGCTGCTGTTCTTCATCCCCGCCCTGATGAGCCTGCTGGACTACGGCGCCCTGCTGCGCAGCGAGGGCTGGCGCATCCTCCTGGTGATAGGCGCCAGCACCCTGCTGGTGATGCTCGCCACCGCACTGACCGTCGAATTCGTCTGCCGCTGGAGCGACAGCCGTGAACATTGAGCCCATGTCCTGGTTCTGGCTGGCGCTGACCCTGGGCGGCTACCTGCTCAGCCGTTGGCTGTATCGGCGCAGCGGGCGCTACCTGCTGTCGCCGCTGATCCTGGTGCCGGCGCTGCTGCTCGCCGTGGCGGTGCCGCTGCACACCGGCTACGCCGAGTATTCCGGCGCCACCCACTGGCTGATGCTGCTGCTCGGCCCGGCCACCGTGGCCTTCGCCGTGCCCATCTGGCAGCAGCGCGCCCTGCTGGCGCGGCACTGGCCGGCGTTGTCCCTGGGCATGCTCATGGGCAGCAGCGTCGCCATCGCCAGTTCCTGGTGGCTGGCCCACGCGCTGGCCCTGGAGAGCTCGGTGAGCCTGTCGCTGGTGCCGCGCTCGATCACCACACCCTTCGCCATGCCGCTGGCCCAGGGGCTGGGTGGCGTGCCGGAGCTCACCGCGGTGTTCGTGATGATCACCGGCGTCTTCGGCGCCCTGGCCGGCAGCCTGCTGATCCGCTGGCTGCCCCTGCGCAGCACGCTGGCACGGGGTGCGCTGTTCGGCGTCGGCGCCCACGGCGCGGGCGTCAGCCGGGCCCAGGAGGTGGGCCGCGAGGAGGGCACCGTGGCCGGCCTGGTGATGGTGCTGATGGGCCTGCTCAACCTCTTCGCCGCGCCTGTGGTGGCGTTGCTGCTCTGACTCCTGCGGTCATTCGGTTGGCTGCCAAGGCGACTATCGGATCGCCGCACCCTCGCTAGACTCCTGGGTCATCGCACACAACAAGAACCGAGGTGATCGCCGTGACCGCTGCCCAACCCCTGCACCCGAACTCCGTCAAGGACCAGGTCTCCGCCGCCGAGTGGCAGACCCGCGTCGACCTCGCCGCCTGCTACCGGCTCATCGCCCTGTACGGCTGGGACGACCTGATCTTCACCCACATCTCCGCCAAGGTGCCGGGCACCGAGGACTTCCTGATCAATCCCTACGGGCTGATGTTCCACGAGATCACCGCCTCCAGCCTGGTGAAGGTGGACCTGGCCGGCAACAAGCTGATGGACAGCCCCTACGACATCAACCCGGCCGGCTACACCATCCACAGCGCCGTGCACGAGGTGCGCCACGACGCCGCCTGCGTGCTGCACATCCACACCCCCGCCGGCATCGCCGTCTCGGCGCAGAAGCAGGGCCTGCTGCCCTTGTCCCAGCAGTCGCTGTTCGTGCTCGCCAGCCTGGCCTACCACCAGTACGAAGGCGTGGCGCTGAACCACGAGGAGAAGGCCCGCCTGCAGGCCGACCTGGGCAACGCCAACTTCCTGATCCTGCCCAACCACGGCCTGCTCACCGCCTTCGGCAGCATCGCCGACGCCTTCCTCGGCATGTTCACCCTGCAGCGCGCCTGCGAGATCCAGGTGATGGCCCAGAGCGGCGGCGCCGAACTCATCCACATCCCGCGGCAGATCCTCGACGGCGCCCGGGCGATGATCGCCGGCGTGATGAAGACCTCCTCCGGCATGGGCGGCGCGCTGCCCTGGCCGGCGTTGCTACGCAAGCTGGACCTGCAGAACCCCGGGTACCGCGACTGATGGCCCTGCCGGGCATCCCCCTGGGCGACTGGCGCGCCCAGGGACGCGACCTGCCGTTCCACCGCCACCGCATCCGCTACTGGGAAGCCGGGCAGGGCGAGCCGCTGCTGCTGATCCATGGCTTCCCCACGGCCTCCTGGGACTGGCACTACATCTGGGGTCCGCTGGCCGAGCGCTACCGGGTGATCGCCTGCGACATGCTCGGTTTCGGCGACTCCGACAAGCCCCGTGGCCACGACTACCGGCTGCTGGAGCAGGCCGACCTGCAACTGGCGCTGCTGCGCCACCTGGGCATCACCGGGCCGGTGCACCTGCTGGCCCACGACTATGGCGACAGCGTCGCCCAGGAGCTGGTGGCGCGGCACCACGAGGGGCGCTGCGTGCTCGGCAGTTGCGTGTTCCTCAACGGCGGCCTGTTCCCCGAGACGCACCGCCCGGTGCTGGTGCAGAAGCTCTTGCTCAGCCCCCTGGGGCCGCTGATCGGCCGTGGGTTCTCCCGCGCCAAGCTGGGGGCCAACTTCGGCAAGGTGTTCGGCCCCGCGACCCAGCCTTCGGAGGCGGAACTGGACGACTTCTGGAGCCTGATCGCCCAGCAGCAGGGGCCGCGCGTCATGCACCGGCTGATCCGCTACATCCCCGAACGGCGCGAGCAGCGCGACCGCTGGGTGGCCGCCATGCAGAAGGGCGGTTTGCCGCTGCGGGTGATCGACGGCGCGGTGGACCCGATCTCCGGGGCGCACATGGTGGCGCGTTACCGCGAGCTGATCCCGCAACCGGACACCGTGCTGCTCGACGGCATCGGCCACTACCCGCAGACCGAGGCGCCCGAAGCGGTGCTGGAGCACTACCTGGCCTTCCGCCAGGGGCTGGAGGTGCGTTCGTGAAGCGCCGGCAACTGCTGAAACTGACCGCCGTCGCCGGCGTGGCCGGTGTCGGAGCCGGCTTCTGGGCGCTGCCCCGCGGAGCGCAGCCCGGCGCCACCGACCTGGCCGACGCCCAGCGGGTATTGGCGGGCCTGGCCGACAGGGCGCTGGTGAGCGTTCGCGGCTGGAGCCCGGCCGAGGTGTTCAACCACTGCGCGCAGAGCATCGAGTACTCCATGAGCGGTTACCCCGAACTCAAGCCGGCCTGGTTCCGTGGCAGCGTCGGGCCCCTGGCCTTCGGCGTGTTCGCGACACGCGGCGCCATGCGCCACGCGCTGGACGAGGCGATTCCGGGGGCCCAGCCCCTCGACCAGCCCGCATCCCAGGCCCAGGCGCTGGCCCGGCTGCAACGGGCCTTCGCCGATTTCGCCAGCTACCGGGGCGAGCTCAGGGACCACTTCGCCTATGGCGCGCTGGACCCTGCGGACTACGCCCGGGCCCATGTGATGCACCTCTACGACCACCTGAGCCTGATCCGACCGGCGTAGGGCGGTCGATTATCCGAGGCATCCGTCAGCCCCTGTCGGAATCCCCCGGCAGCCGCGGCTGGCCGGGTCTCCTAGCATCGCGACTCCATTCAACGACGTTTCGCCGGGCCCGTGCCCGGCGTCTGGAGATCGCCATGCTGTACAAGCTGCTGGTGTTGCTGCACCCCTTCGTCCAGGGCCCGGGGCGGCCCCTCGCGTTTCTTCTCCTGCTGGGCAGCATCGGCCTGGTGTTCTACGGCTGCTACTACGAGAGCAGCCCGCGCATCTGGTGGGCGGCGGCGGGCGCGTTCGTGTCCTGCCTGGCGCTGACGCTGCTTTGCACCTTTCATGGCTGGTGGCTGTTCAAGCTGCGGCCGCGGGGGCGGATCTTCATGCCCTTCGAGTGACGGCCCCGGAGTCATCCCCTGGCGTTATCAGCCACCATTCATGCCCGCTGCCTTCCTTGTAGGGCGGGGCCGGGCTGCAGGAAACTCGGCCGATACCAAAAACTGCCCTGGAGTCCATTGCATGAGCGAGTCGATCCGTTTCGAAGACAAAGTGGTCATAGTCACCGGCGCCGGTGGTGGCCTTGGCCGCGCCCATGCGCTGCTGTTCGCCAAGCATGGTGCCAAGGTGGTGGTGAACGACCTGGGCGGCAGCACCCACGGCGAAGGCGCCAACGCCTCGGCGGCCGACCGCGTGGTGGCCGAGATCCGCGAAGCGGGCGGCACCGCCGTGGCCAACCATGACTCGGTCACCGACGGCGACAAGATCGTGCAGACCGCCCTCGACAGCTTCGGCCGCATCGACGTGGTGGTGAACAACGCCGGCATCCTGCGCGACAAGACCTTCCACAAGATGGACGACGCCGACTGGGACCTGGTCTACAAGGTCCACGTCGAAGGCGCGTACAAGGTGACCCGCGCCGCCTGGCCGCACCTGCGCGAGCAGGGCTTCGGCCGGGTGATCTTCACTTCGTCCACCTCCGGCATCTACGGCAACTTCGGCCAGTCCAACTACGGCATGGCCAAGCTCGGCCTCTACGGCCTGACCCGCACCCTGGCGATCGAGGGCCGCAAGAACAACATCCTGGTCAACGCCATCGCCCCCACCGGCGGCACCCGCATGACCGAAGGCCTGATCCCGCCGCAGGTGTTCGAGCAGCTCAAGCCCGAGCTGGTCAGCCCGCTGGTGGTCTACCTCGGCAGCGAGCAGTGCCAGGAAACCTCCGGCCTGTTCGAAGTGGGCGGCGGCTGGATCGGCAAGGTGCGCTGGGAACGCAGCCTGGGCGCCGGCTTCGACCCGCGCGAAGGCTTCAGCGTCGAAGACGTGGCCGCCAGCTGGAAGCAGATCTGCGACTTCGAAGGCGCCGCCCACCCGGCTGACAACGTCGAAGCGCTGAAGGAAATGATGGCCAACCTGCAGAAATACGTGGGTTGATCCCGCCAGACTCCTTGGGAGTTCCGCCAGCGGGCTGAACATCTCCCCGGGGCCGCACTATGTTGAAGGCCGGCAACCTTGCCGGCCTTTTTCATGCCCGCGTTTCAACCCGAGGAATCCCGATGAGCATCCGAGTCGAGAAGAACGGCCCCGTTACCACCCTGACCATCGACCGCCCGCAGGTGCGCAACGCCGTCGACCGGCCCACCGCCGAGGCGCTGGCCGATGCCCTGCGTGCCTTCGAGGCGGACGACGAGGCGCGTATAGCGGTGCTGACCGGCGCGGGCGGCACCTTCTGCGCCGGCGCGGACCTGGGCGCGGTGGCCGAGGACGGCGAGCGGCGCAACCGCCTGGAAGTGGACGGCGATGGGCCCATGGGGCCGAGCCGCATGCAGCTGGCCAAGCCGCTGATCGCGGCCATCGAGGGCCATGCCGTGGCCGGCGGCCTGGAGCTGGCGCTGCTGGCGGACATGCGAGTGGTGGCCGAGGACGCGGTGCTCGGCGTGTTCTGCCGGCGCTTCGGTGTACCGCTGATCGACGGCGGCACCGTGCGCCTGCCGCGCATCGTCGGCCAGGGGCGGGCGCTGGACCTGATCCTCACCGGCCGCCCGGTCCTGGCCGACGAAGCGCTCGCCATGGGCCTGGCCAACCGCGTGGTGCCGCCCGGCTCGGCACGGGAGGCGGCGCAGCGGCTGGCCCTGGAGATCGCCGCCTTCCCGCAGCGCTGCATGCTCGCCGACCGCGCCAGCGCCTATGCCCAGTGGCAACTGCCGTTCGAGGCGGCCATCGCCAACGAATTCCAAGGCGGCCTCGCGGTTATCCACAGCGGCGAAACCCGCGCTGGCGCCCAGGCGTTCAGCGGCGGCAAGGGGCGCCACGGGCAGTTTTCCTGACGGCGGGTTGTGGGCACGGATTCATTCGCTGAACACCGTCCGTGGGAGCGGTTTCAACCGCGAATCGGCAGGCTCGGTGTGACCGATGGCATTCGCTTGGTGGAGGTAAAGAGCGACCTCCATCCTACGCCTGGCATCTGCCACGGCGCTTCCCCCGTAGGGGCGAATTCATTCGCCCGGGAGCGCGCAGCACTCCCGGGCCACGCCGCCGGGCTCAGCGGCTGATGATCACGTAGGTCTTGCGCAGGGTTTCCTTCACGTCCCAGACGCCCAGGCTGTTGGCGGGCAGCAGCAGGGCGTCGCCGGCCTTGATCTCGATGGGCTCGCCGCCGTCCGGGGTGAAGGTGCAGCTGCCGTGGGTGAAGTGGCAGAACTCCTGCTCGAGGATCTGCCGGCGGAACTTGCCGGGGCTGCATTCCCAGACGCCGGTTTCCACGCCGTCGGTGCGCTCCACCGAGTGCACGCGGGTGTGCGGCACGGGCTCGCCGACCGGCACGGGTACCGGCGCCGGCGCGGAGAGTTGCAGATCGTGGGTGTTCTTCAGCAGGGTGGCTTTCATGCAAGGGCTTCCAGTCTGGTGGTCGTGTCGGTGCGCGGGGGCCGGCATTGCCGGGCTCAGCGCATCAGGCTTTCCATGAACCCGGCCAGGCGGCTGGCCAGGGCGCGGCGCCAGGGGGCGCTCTGGGGGTTGGCCAGCACTCGGTCCTCGTGGACGAAGCTGCGGATGATGGCGTTGTAGCCGAGCCAGCGGCAGGGCTCCGGTTCCCAGGCGGACAGGCGCGTCAGCGGCCCGTCGCCCAGCACCCAGGGCTGGCGGGTGAGCAGGGTCTCGCGGCCGAGGATCAGGTCGGCCAGGGTGCGACCGCCGAGGTTGGTCGCCCCCACGCCTTCGCCGCCGTAGCCGCCGGAGAGGGCGATGCCGCTGGCGCGGTCCACCAGCATGTGTGGCTGGAAGCGCCGCGCCATGCCCAGGTTGCCGCCCCAGCTGTGGGTCAGGCGCACGTTGCGCAGCATCGGGAACAGTTCGCCGAACAGGTAGCGGCGCAGGGCGATCTCGTCGTCGTCGAGCTGGAAGTTCTCCCGCAGCTTGCCGCCGAAGCGGTAGCCGCCGCGGGCGCCGAAAACCAGGCGGTTGTCGGCGGTGCGCTGGCCGTAGGTCACCTGACGGCTGTTCTCGCTGAAGGCCTGGCCCTGTTCCAGGCCGATCTCGGCCCAGGTGGATTCCGGCAACGGCTCGGTGCCCACCAGCAGGCTCTGCACCGGCAACTGGTAGCGACCGAGAGGGGGCAGGGCGGCGGCATAGCCTTCGATGGCGGGCACCACCCAGTGGGCCTTCACCTCGCCCTGCAGGGTGGTGATGCGCCCGGGCTGCCAGTCGGTGACCCGGCTCTGCTCGAACAGCTGCACGCCCATGCGCTCGACGGTGCGGGCCAGGCCGCGCACCAGGCGTGCCGGCTGGATGGTGGCGCAATGGGGCGTGAAGATGCCGCCCAGGGCGCCGGCCACGCGGATCTGCCGGCCCAGTTCGGGCGGCGTCAGCCAGCGGTAGTCGTCCTCGCCCAGGCCTTCGGCGTGCAGGTCGCGCAGTTGCTGGCGCAGGCGCACTTCCTGCTCGGGGTAGCGGGCCGCGCAATAGAGCACGCCGCCCTTGCGGTAGTCGCAGTCGATGCCTTCGCGCTGCAGCACCTCGGCCACTTCGTCGGGGATGCCGTGGAGCAGGTCGAAGGACGCGCGGCGCTCCTCGCGGGAGAGCTTGGCCAGGGCGCGGTCCTCGCCCAGCAGGTTGCCCATCAGCCAGCCGCCGTTGCGCCCGCTGGCGCCGAAACCGGCGATCTCGGCCTCGAGGATGGCGATGCGCAGCTCGGGGGCCTCGCGCTTGAGGTAGTAGGCGGTCCACAGGCCGGTGTAGCCGGCGCCGATGATGGCGACATCCACCTCCAGGCTGCCGCCCAGGGCGGGGCGTGGGGTGAGCGGCTCGTCGAGCTGGTCCATCCACAGGCTGATCGATTGCCAGGCCGGCATAGCGGGGCTCCCAGTTGGAAAGGTTCGGATGGCGGCAAGACTAGAAGCTGGCGCGGGCGTTGTCGTGCGTGCGTGCACGCCGGGACTCGATGCGCAGGCGAATGGCGCACGGTGCGGCGAGCGGCGCCTAGCCGTTCTCGCGCAGCTGCTTGAGGTAGGCCTTCGGCGAGAGCCCCGTGTGCTGGCGGAAGCAGCGGTAGAAGGCCGACAGCGAGTTGAACCCGGCGGCGAAGGCCATCTCGTCGATGCGCGGCGAGGCCGGCCCCCGCTCCAGCTGCGCCAGCAGATGCTGCAGGCGTGCCTGGTTGACGTATTGGTAGAAGCTCTGGCCGAGCATCTGGTTGAGCAGGTAGGAGATCTGGTTGCGCGTGTAGCCGGTGGCGGCGGCCACCTGGTGCAGGTCCAGCGCCGGGTCGAGGTAGGGCTGGCTGTGCTGGAAGTAGTCCTCCAGGTCCCGCGCCAGCAGGCTCAGTTGGCGGGCCGAGAGCCCCAGGCGGCTGGCGGCGGGGCGCTGCACGCGGTCGCCGGGCTCGGCCTTGGCCTGGATCAGTAGGGCGTATTCGTTGATCCGCCAGATCAGGCCGTCACGCACGGTAATGGCCTCGCTGGTACGAAAGGTACCGCTGTGGCCCAGGCGCAGGCTGTACTGGATGAACGCGGTGTCGCCGTCGACACGGATGCGGTCGCTGTGCACCAGGAACTCGTCCGGCCCGCTGGGCATGGTGGCGCGCACATAGTCGCCGAGCTCCGCCAGGTGCAGGCGGCGGTTCTGGAAGTAGTCGTTGTATTCCACGTCGGGGTGGTAGAGCGCCAGCACCGCATCGATATCGCGGTCCTTCCAGCTGAGGTGGTAACGCATCACCACTTCGCGGGTGGCGGCGGTTTCGTGATCGTGCTCGGTCATGGTCGTTCGGGAATCGGCAAGTGGCTCAGGATGCCAAAGCGCTGGCCGCGAGGGTAGGGGGAGACCGAAGTTCCATCCATGCTCTCGATGGTGTGCCATAGCGCCGCCGGATAATGGGCCGGCAAGGAGTGTTCCAGAGCATGGATTCACTCTTTCGAGCTACAGGATGAATCCCTCCTTGGTGCGCTTATCGCCTGTGCGGGTGACTGGTTAGGGTGTGCTCCTCCTTCACCAACCAGGAAAGCCGCATGACAAAAACAACAATGCGCGCAGTTTTCCGGCCGCACGCGCTGGCCGCCGCCGTAGCCATGGGATTTGCCACCCAGGCCCACGCCGTCAACTTCAACATCGGCGAGATCGAAGGGCAGTTCGACTCCTCGCTGTCCATCGGCGCCAGCTGGTCCATGCGCGGCGCCGACCCGGATCTGGTCAGCACCGTGAACGGCGGCAAGGGCCAGTCGTCCACCGGTGACGACGGTCGCCTCAACTTCAAGAAGGGCGAGACCTTCTCGAAGATCTTCAAGGGCATCCACGACCTGGAGCTGAAGTACGGCGACACCGGCGT
Organism: Pseudomonas tohonis; assembly: GCF_012767755.2. NCBI lineage: Bacteria > Pseudomonadati > Pseudomonadota > Gammaproteobacteria > Pseudomonadales > Pseudomonadaceae > Pseudomonas > Pseudomonas tohonis. Next base: position 5,523,374 of record NZ_AP023189.1, on the reverse strand, counting down.
CTTCGTCCGTGGCAAGTACTGGTACGACTTCGAACTGAAGGACGAGAACCGCCAGTTCAAGGACATCAGCGACCACAACCGCAAGGAAGGCTCCAAGTCCGCCGGCGCCCAACTGCTCGACGCCTTCGTCTACCACAACTACAGCATCGCCGACCTGCCGGGTAACGTGCGCGTGGGCAAGCAGGTGGTGAGCTGGGGCGAGAGCACCTTCATCGGCAACAGCATCAACTCGATCAACCCGGTCGACGTCTCCGCCTTCCGCCGCCCCGGCGCGGAGATCAAGGAGGGCCTGATCCCGGTCAACATGTTCTACCTGTCCCAGACCCTGACCGACCAGCTCAGCGTCGAGGCCTTCTATCAACTGGAATGGGACCAGACCGTCCTGGACAACTGCGGCACCTTCTTCGGTGGCGACGTGGCTGCCGACGGCTGCGAAACCGGCTACACCGTGGGCTCCCCGGCCATCGCCCCGCTGCAACCCATCGCCGCCGCCTTCGGCCAGGGCTTCGACGTCACCTCCGAGGGCGTGATCCTGCCCCGGGCCGGCGACCGCGACGCCCGTGACAGCGGCCAGTTCGGCGCAGCCCTGCGCTGGCTGGGCGACGAGACCGAGTACGGCCTGTACTTCATGAACTATCACAGCCGCACGCCGTTCGTGGGCACCAAGACGGCTGGCGCCGCGACTCTCGCCGCGCTGCCCGGCATCATCGGCACCGCCAACGGCATCGTCCCCGGCTCCGGGGCGGGCCTGGCGCAGAGCACCATGCTGGGCAATGGCCGCTACTACCTGGAATACCCCGAGGACATCCAGCTCTACGGCCTGAGCTTCTCCACCACCCTGCCCACCGGCACGGCCTGGAGCGGCGAGATCAGCTACCGCCCGAACGCGCCGATCCAGCTCAACACCAACGACGTGACCCTGGCCCTGGTCAACCCGATCGCCGGCGGCACCGCCTCGCCGATCGCCACTGCGCCGGGCGCCGACAACACTGGCTACAAGCGCAAGGAAATCACCCAGGCCCAGACCACCCTGACCCACTTCATCGACCAGGTCCTGGGTGCCGAGCGCCTGACCCTGGTGGGCGAGGTCGGCGTGGTGCACGTCGGCGGCCTGGAGAACGCCCGCGAGCTGCGCTACGGCCGCGACTCGGTGTATGGCGCCTACGGCTTCGGTGGCGACACCCACGGCTTCGTCACCAGCACCTCCTGGGGCTACCGCACCCGCGCCATCCTCGACTACAGCAACGTCATCGCCGGCATCAACCTGAAGCCGAACGTGGCCTGGTCCCATGACGTCGACGGCTACGGCCCCAACGGCCTGTTCAACGAGGGTGCCAAGGCGCTGAGCATCGGTGTCGATGCCGACTACCAGAACACCTACACCGCCAGCCTCAGCTACACGGACTTCTTCGGTGGCAAGTACAACACCCTGGTCGACCGCGACTTCCTCGCCCTCAGCTTCGGCATGAACTTCTGAGTGAACAGAGAACATGACTATGCGTAAGACGATCCTGCACAGCACCGCCCTGGTCCTCAGCCTGCTCGCCGCCAACGTGATGGCCGCCGTGTCCGCCGATGAAGCGGCCAAGCTCGGCACCAGCCTCACCCCGCTGGGTGCGGAGAAGGCCGGCAACGCCGACGGCAGCATTCCCGAGTGGACCGGTGGCATCGGCAAGGACGCCGGCGCGGTGGACGCCAAGGGCTTCCTCGCCGACCCCTTCGCCAGCGAGAAACCGCTGTTCACCATCACCGCCGCCAACCTCGACCAGTACAAGGACAAGCTGTCCGACGGCCAGGTGGCGATGTTCAAGCGCTACCCCGAGACCTACAAGATCCCGGTCTACCCGACCCACCGCACCGTCGCGGTACCCGCCGCGGTCAACGAGGCGGCGAAGAAAAGCGCCGTCACCGTGCAGCCGATCAACGACGGCAACGGCCTGGCCAACTTCGCCGACAGCCGCTACTACGCCTTCCCGATCCCGAAGAACGGCGTGGAAGTGATCTGGAACCACATCACCCGCTACCGTGGCGGCAACCTGCGCCGGATCATCACCCAGGCCACGCCCCAGGTGAACGGCTCCTACACGCCGATCCGCTTCGAGGAAGAAGTGGCCGTGCCCCAGGAGATGCCGGACCTGCCGGCAGGCAAGGGCGAGAACGTGCTGCTGTTCTTCAAGCAGCAGGTGACCGCGCCGTCGCGCCTGGCCGGTAACGTCCTGCTGGTGCACGAGACCCTGGACCAGGTGAAGGAACCGCGCCTGGCGTGGATCTACAACGCCGGCCAGCGCCGTGTGCGCCGTGCGCCCCAGGTCGCCTACGACGGCCCGGGCACCGCCTCCGACGGCCTGCGCACCTCCGACAACTTCGACATGTTCTCCGGCGCCCCGGATCGCTACGACTGGAAGCTGGTGGGCAAGAAGGAGATGTACATCCCCTACAACAGCTACAAGCTGGACTCGCCCTCGCTCAAGTACGACGACGTGATCAAGGCCGGCCACATCAACCAGGACCTGACCCGCTACGAGCTGCATCGCGTATGGGAAGTGGTCGCCACCGTGAAGAGCGGCGAGCGCCACATCTACGCCAAGCGCCACATGTACATCGACGAAGACAGCTGGCAGGTCGCCCTGGTCGATCACTACGACGGCCGTGGCCAGCTGTGGCGCGTCGCCGAGGGTCACGCCCAGTTCTATTACAACCAGCAGGTGCCGGCCTACACCCTGGAGGCCCTGTACGACATCATCGCCGGCCGCTACCTGGCCCTGGGCATGAAGAACGAAGAGAAGCACAGCTTCGAATTCGGCTTCGTCGGCAAGGCCGCCGACTACACCCCGGCCGCCCTGCGCAACGCCGGCGTGCGCTGATGCCCCACACGCACAGGGATGTGCGTGTACCTATCTTGTTGTCGTGATGCTCCCTTGCGAGGCGGCCTTTGGCCGCCTTTTTTATGAGCGTGGATCAGTGCCCTGAATGATCCTTCAAGGTGCGCGCCGCAGAGGCCTAGGCTGGCGCCCCGAGCAGCCCGAACAAGAACAACTGAGGCGTGCCGCATGTCCGCCATGACCCGTTTCGATTCCCACGCCTACCTGCCGCGCCTGCCTGCGCTGCATGTCCCGCGGCCGCGCCTGTGCGACGCCCTGGTCGCCTCCTCGGCGCGCCTGCGCCTGCTCTGCGCCCCCGCCGGCAGTGGCAAGAGCGTGTTGCTGATGGAATGCGTGCAGCGCTGCCCGGCCGATCACTCGGTGCACTGGTTGCCGCTGGGAGGCGTGGCCCTCTCGCCGGCGGGCTTGTGTGCCGGCCTCGCGGCGGTCATGGGGCTGGAGGAGTCGGACGAAACCAGCGTGCAGCGCGCCCTGGCCCAGTGGACGACGCCCGGCTGGATCATCCTCGACGACTATTGCCGCCAGCCCAACCCCGAACTCGATGCCTGCCTCGACCGCCTGCTGACCACCAGCAGCCCGGCGCTGCGCTGGTGGATCAGCGGCCGGCGGCGCCCGGCCTGCAACCTGCCGCGCCTCCTGATCGACGGCGAGCTGCTGGAACTGGACGCCGCCGCCCTGGCGCTGGAGGCCGAGGAGCTGGCCCGGCTGCTGGAACCGTCGCGCCACGGCTGGCCCAACGATGCACCGGCGCGCCTGCTGGAAAGCACCGGCGGCTGGTGCGCCGGGGTGCGCATGGCGCTGCTGGAACCGGTGGACTGGGGCTTCGCCGACCCGCTGCAGCGCGGCGGCCATTCCGCCACCCTGGCCGCCTACCTCGACCATGAACTCTTCGCCGGCCTCGGCCCCGAGCAGGCCGAGGCCTGGCTCGCCCTCGCGCACCTGCCGCGCTTCAATGCCGCCCTGTGCGAACACCTCTTCGGCCCCGGCGAAGGCGCCCGGCTGCTGCGTGACCTCGACGCCCTGGGCAGCTTCATCGAGCCCCTGGGCGATGCCCCCGGCTGGTTCCGCATCTTCGCCCCGCTGGCGATGCAGATGCGCAACCGCGACGCCCATTCCGGGCGCGGCTGGCACCTGCGCGCCTGCCAGTGGTTCGCCGCCGAAGGCGACTGGCAGGCCGCCGCCGAGCACGCGCTGGAAGCCGAGCAGCCCGAGGCCGCCGTGAGCCTGCTGCAGCACTTCGGCGTCCAGCACCTGTTCCAGGGGCGCAACGTCGCCCTGCTGCTGCGCCTGCACAAGGAAGTGGAGGAGGGGCTGCTGCTGGTTTCCCCGCACTCCCTGCGCCTTTTGGCCGGTGCGCTGCTGTTTTCCGGCAAGCTCGACGAGGCCGCCCAGTGCATCGCCGAACAGGGCCGCTTCCTGCCCCAGCCCGATGCCGAGCGGCAGCGCGAGCTGGTGGCCTACTGGCAGGCCCAGTACGGCCTGCTCGCCCACCTGCAGGGCGACGGCCCCGGCGCGCGCCTGCACCTGACCGAGGCGTTGGCGACCCTGGGCGACGACGCCTGGGAGCAGAAGCTGATCTGCTATTCCGGCCTCACCCAGCAGGCGCTGCTGGCCGGCGACCTGGACGCCGCCCAGGAACTGAGCCGCGAAGCCCTGCTGCTGGCGCGCAGCCATGGCAGCCTGCTGCTGGAGGCCTTCCTCGAACTGGACCACTCGCAGCTGCTGGAGCACCGCGGCGCCCTGCTGCGTGCCGACGCGGTACTCGAACGCGCCCAGGAATTCCTCATGGGGCAGGGCCGCAACGCCAGCCCGCTGCTCGGCCGCCTGGCCTTGCGTCGCGGTCGCCTGGCCCTGCGCCAGGGGCGTGACGAGGAGGCCTGCAAGCACTACCAGTACGGGCTGCAGGAAGCGCGCAACTGCGGCGATTACCGTGCTCTGTTCGGCTACCTCGGCCTGGCCACGCTGGACGCCAACCGCCGCGAGTTCGACCGTGCCTTCGACCGCCTGCGCGAAGCCGAGCGGCTGATGCAGATGCGCCACATTCCCGAGCGGGTCTACCGAGCCGTGCTCCTGCAGGTCAGCAGCAGCCTGCTGCTGATGCAGGGCCGTGCCGGCCAGGCCCGCCACGCGCTGCTGCGGGTGCTGCGGCACTTCCGTGGCGAGAACGCGGTGCAGCCACCGCCGGCGACCCTCGACCTGATCCCGCGCATCGAGTGGCAGCTGGCCCTGGCCGAGCTCTACGAAGGCGAGGCCTTCAATGCCCGCCAGCGCCTGCTGGGCCAGTTGCACAAGGCCCGGGAGAACGGCATGCACGCCCTGGAAGTGGAAATCCACCTGGCCCTGGCCGAGGCCGAATACCTCGGTGGCGACCTGACCCAGGCCGCCGCCACCCTGCGCGACGGGCTGACCCTGGCCGAACAGTTCAACCTGCAACAGCCCCTGCGCGAGCTGCAGCTGCGCCAGCCGGCCATGCTCAAGGCGCTGGACATGGACCCGGGCGAGGCGCCCGACGACAGCCTCGCCGGTGGCCCGTTGAGCCAGCGCGAGCTGGAAGTGCTCGGGCTGATCGCCCAGGGCAGCTCCAACCAGGAAATCGCCGAGCGCCTGTTCATCTCCCTGCACACCGTCAAGACCCACGCCCGGCGCATCAACGGCAAGCTCGGCGTCAAGCGCCGCACCCAGGCGGTCGCCCACGCCAAGGCGCTGGGCTTGATGTAGTCCGGCCGCGTGGTCGTTGGAGAAGGGAGATGGGGTCAAGCCCCTTGCCATGGAACGATGGGTTTCGCGGGGCTCTACCCTTCCTACTCAGCGCACAAGGTGGAGTAGGGGGGGCGTAGGGTGGGCTTCAGCCCACCGCTGCTTTCTGTAGGGTGGCGCGCAGTTCGCAGGATGGCGAGAGCGAAGCGAAACCCGTCGCCCCGAAGCGACAGGCCACCGTCAATGCAACGCCGGCGCCGCCGCATGTCCCAGCTGCTCCAGGCGCTGGGTCAGCAGCAGGCGCTGGGCGGGGTCTTCGCAGAGCAGCAGGGCGCGTTGCAGGTCGAAGCGTTCGGCCTGGGGGCACTCCAGCTGCTTGTAGATGTCGGCGCGGGAGAGGTGGTCCACCAGGTTGGCGGTGCCGAGCTCCAGCACCCGTTCGGCATCCTTCAGCGCCTCCAGCGGCTTCTCCGCCTGCAGGTGCAGCTGGCGCAGGTTGCGTGACAGCCGTTGCAGCTGTTCGCGGGCGTCGCAGGGTTGCAGGTGGCCGGCCTGGAGTTCGGCCTTGGGCCCCAGGGTACGCAGCAGCAGCTCGCGGCAGTCGCGGGTATAGAGGCGGCGGCCGCCGCAGGGGTCGAGCAGGTGATCGGCACCGGGCACGCGCAACAGGAAGTGCCCGGGGAAGTTCACCCCCACCAGCGGCACGTCCAGGCGCCGGGCCAGTTCCAGGGCCAGCAGGGCGAGGGACAACGGCTGCCCGCGGCGGCGCAGCAACACCTGGTCCAGCAGCGCGGCACGGGGGCGCAGCGGCTGGTCGTCGTCCTCGTTGAAGTCCAGTTCGCTCAGGCGGCGCAACAGCGGTTGCGCCAGCTCCATCGCCGGGAGTTGCGGCAGGCCGGCGGCCACCTGCTGGGCGAGGCCGGCGACATCGCGCATCAGCGTCGCCGGGCTCACTGCCGGGTCATGCTCGGCGGCGATCCACAACGCCGCTTCCAGGGTCGCGGGCGGGTCGGCTTCAAGGCAGGCGAGGCAGTGTTGGCGCGGGGTCATGAGACATCTCCAGTTCGCCTCAGGTTTGTAGCCGGCCCCTGGATTTTCGTCCAGTGGGCGGGCGGCGACCCGCTGCGGCGGCTGACGCCTATACTGGCTCCTAAAGTCAGCAAGGGGCTCGCCATGTTCAGCATGATGGAGGCCGCGCGGCTCGAAGCGCTGCACCTCGCCCAGGACCCGGTTACCGGGCTCCGTGCCGTCATCGCCATCCACGACACCCGGCTCGGCCCGGCGCTGGGTGGCTGCCGATACCTGGCCTACCCCAATGAAGAAAGCGCCATCCGCGACGCCATCCGCCTCGCCCAGGGCATGAGCTACAAGGCCGCGCTCGCCGGCCTCGAGCAGGGCGGTGGCAAGGCGGTGATCATGCGCCCCGCCCATGTGGATAACCGCGCCGCGCTGTTCGAAGCCTTCGGCCGCATGATCGAGTCCCTGGGCGGGCGCTACATCACCGCGGTGGACAGCGGCACCTCCAGCGCCGACATGGATTGCATCGCCCAACAGACCCGCCACGTCACCAGCACCAGTTCCGCCGGCGACCCCTCGCCGCACACCGCCATGGGCGTGTTCGCCGGCATCCGCGCCAGCGCCCGGGCGCGCCTCGGCAGCGACGACCTCGAAGGCCTGCGCGTGGCCATCCAGGGGCTCGGCAACGTCGGCTTCGCCCTGGCCGAGCAACTGGTGGCGGCCGGCGCCGAGCTGCTGGTCAGCGACCTCGACCCCGGTCGCGTGCAACTGGCGGTGGAGCAGTTGGGCGCCCAGCCGGTGGCCAGCGAAGCGCTGCTCACCACGCCCTGCGACATCCTCGCGCCCTGTGGCCTGGGTGGCGTGCTCAACCCGCAGACCATCCCCCAGCTGCGTTGCGCGGCGGTGGCGGGAGCGGCGAACAACCAGTTGGCCAGCGCCGACAGCGCCGACGGGCTGGAGGCCCGCGGCATCCTCTACGCCCCGGACTACGTGATCAATTCCGGCGGGCTCATCTACGTCGCCCTCAGGCACAAGGGTGACGAGCTGCCCGCCATCACCGCGCACCTGTCGCGCATCGGTCAGCGCCTGACCGAAATCTACGCCCACGCCCAGGCCGACAAGCGCTCACCCGCGCGCGTCGCCGATGCCCTGGCGGAGCGCCTGCTCTACCGTTGAGCAGGGCCTCCCGCGCCCGTCGCGGGAGCCGGGACCAGGGCCGTGATCCGGCCCACCGTCCCCCATGCGGCGCCACGAACGCCGCCACCCTTGAAGCACCCACGAGGTGAGGAGGAGTGACATGCACAACCCACGGATCGACATCCCCTACACGCGCCACCTGGACCCCGAGGGGCGCCTGCTCGGCGAGCTGCCCGCCTGGGCCGACGACTTCAACCTGCTGACCCGGCTCTATCGGCAGATGGTCCTGACCCGCCTGTTCGACCAGAAGGCCGTGGCCCTGCAGCGCACCGGCCGCATCGGCACCTACGCGCCGACCCTCGGCCAGGAGGCGATCGGCGTAGCCATCGGCAGCCTGATGCGCGAGGAGGACGTGCTGGTGCCCTACTACCGCGACACCGCCGTGCAGCTCATGCGCGGCGTGCGCATGGAGGAAATCCTCCTCTACTGGGGCGGCGACGAACGCGGCAGCGCCTATGCCGACCCGGCGGTGGCGCAGGACTTCCCGCTCTGCGTGCCCATCGCCACCCAGGCCCTGCACGCCTGCGGCGTGGCCACCGCGTTCAAGATCCGTGGTCAGCACCGTGTCGCCGTCACCACCTGCGGCGACGGCGCCACCAGCAAGGGCGACTTCCTCGAAGCCCTCAACGTCGCCGGCGCCTGGCAGCTGCCCATGGTCTTCGTGGTCAACAACAACCAGTGGGCCATCTCGGTGCCGCGCAGCATCCAGTGCGGCGCCGCCACCCTGGCGCAGAAGGCCATCGGCGCCGGCTTCCCCGGCGAGCAGGTGGACGGCAACGACATGCTCGCCGTCTACGACCGCGTGCGCGCGGCGCTGGACCGGGCCCGCCACGGCAAGGGCCCGGTGCTGCTGGAATGCATCAGCTACCGGCTGGGCGACCACACCACCGCCGACGACGCCACCCGCTACCGCAGCGCCGACGAGGTGAAGAAGGCCTGGCAGGAGGAACCCATCAAGCGCCTGCAGGCCTACCTCGCCGCCAATGCGGTGTGGGACGAGGGCCGCGAGCAGGCGCTGATCGCCGAGTGCCAGAAGGAGGTCCAGGCGGCGGTGGAGCGCTTCGAGTCGGCCGGCACCCAGCCGGTGGAGTCCGTCATCGACCATGTCTATGCCAGTTGGCCGGCACCCCTGGCCGAGCAGCGCGAAATGCTCCTGGAGCGTGCCGCCCGCCGCGAGGTGAACCGCCATGAATAAGCCCGTGACCCTGGAAAGGCGCGCCCTGCTGGAGGCCGTCAACCTGGCCCTGCACCGCGCCATGCAAGAGGACGAGAACGTCGTCGTGCTGGGCGAGGACGTCGGCGTCAACGGCGGCGTGTTCCGCGCCACCCTCGGCCTGCGCGAGGCCTTCGGCTTCAAGCGGGTGATCGACACGCCCCTGGCGGAAACCATGATCGCCGGGCTCTGCGTCGGCATGGCCGCCCAGGGCCTGAAGCCGGTGATGGAGATCCAGTTCCTCGGCTTCATCTACGCCGCCATGGAGCACCTGGTGTCCCACGCCAGCCGCATGCGCAACCGCACCCGGGGCCGCCTCGGCTGCTCCATGGTGCTGCGCAGCCCCATGGGCGCCGGCATCCGTGCGCCGGAGCACCACAGCGAGAGCACCGAGGCGATCTTCGCGCAGATCCCCGGCGTGCGCGTGGTCATCCCCTCATCGCCGGCCCGCGCCTACGGCCTGCTGCTGGCAGCCATCGACGACCCGGACCCGGTGGTCTTCCTCGAACCTACGCGGCTGTACCGGATGAACCCGCAACCGCTGGTGGACGACGGCCAGCGCCTGCCCCTGGACAGCTGCTTCACCCTGCGCGAGGGCAGCGACATCACCCTCGTCAGCTGGGGCGCCAGCGTCCACGAGACATTGCAGGCCGCCCAGCGCCTGGAGGAGCAGGGCATCAGCGCCGAGGTGATCGATGTCGCCTGCATCAAGCCACTGGACCTCGACACCCTCGAAGCCTCGGTGCGCAAGACCGGGCGCTGCGTGATCGTGCACGAGGCGCCGCGCTCCTGCGGGGTGGGCGCGGAGATCGCCGCCAGCCTCTACGAACGGGCATTGCTCGAGTTGCAGGCGCCGATCCAGCGCGTCACCGCGCCGGACATCCCGCCGCCCCTGTACCGCCTGGAGCCGCTCTACATCCCCAGCCCCGAGGACATCCTCGCGGCCTGCGAACGGGTGCTGGACTACGCCTGACGAGCCGAGGAGACGACCATGAAACATTTCAAACTGCCCGACCTCGGCGAAGGCCTGCAGGAGGCCGAGATCGTCGAGTGGCACATCAAGGCCGGCGACAGCGTGCATGCCGACCAGCTGGTGGTCTCGGTGGAAACCGCCAAGGCCCTGGTGGACATCCCCGCGCCCCAGGACGGCGTGGTGGCCAAGCTGTTCGGTCGCGAGGGCGACATCCTCCATGTCGGCGAGCCGCTGCTGGCCTACGAGGGCGAGGACAGCGACGCCGGCACCGTGGTCGGCCGCCTGGAGGGCGGTGGCGATGCGCGCGCCGATGTCTTCTTCGTCGGCGCCGCGCCGTCCACCCGCGAACACCTCGCGCCCCGTGCCACCCCGGCGGTGCGCCAGCTGGCGCAACGGCTGGGCGTCGAGCTGGCCGGCCTGCAGGGCAGCGGTGCGGACGGCCTGGTCACCCGGGCCGATGTCGAGGCCGCCGCGCAGAGCGCCCGCGACCGCTTCGGTGGCGAGCGCCTGCGCGGTGTGCGCCGCAGCATGGCGATCAACATGGCGCGTTCCCACGCCGAGGTGGTGCCGGTGACGATCTACGGCGACGCCGACCTGCACCGCTGGGCGCTGGCGCGTGACCCGCTGATCCGCCTCGGCAAGGCCATCGCCGCCGCTTGCGAGGCCGAGCCCATCCTCAACAGCTGGTTCGACGGCCGCGTGCTGTCCATCCGCCGGCACGACAAGCTCGACCTCGGCATCGCCGTCGACACCCCCGACGGCCTGTTCGTCCCGGTGCTGCGGGATGTCGGCGGGCGCAGCGCCGAAGACCTCAGGGCCGGCATGGCGCGGCTGCGCGCGGACGTCCAGGCGCGCTCCATCCCACCGCAGGAAATGATGGGCGCGACCCTCACCCTGTCCAACTTCGGCACCCTGTTCGGCCGCTACGCCAACCCCGTGGTGGTGCCGCCCCAGGTGGCGATCATCGGTGCGGGTGGCATCCGCGACGAAGTGGTGGCCTGGGAGGGCAAGCCGGCGGTGCACCCGATCCTGCCGCTGTCGCTGACCTTCGACCACCGTGCCGTCACCGGCGGCGAGGCCGCGCGCTTCCTCAAGGCCCTGGTGGTGGCGCTGGAGCAACCCTGACCCCTCGCGCCCCAGGGACGGGGCGACCGAGCACCGCGCGCGCCGATCCGGAGCCTGTTCCATTGCCCCCGGCGAAGCGCCGGTCGGGCGGTCGGCGCTGCCCCCTCGCAATCGCTGCCGCTGGGCTATAACTCCTGTAGCCCTGAGTCAACACCTCTTCCTTTCGGAGAGACCATGGACGTTCAAGCTTCCTCTGATCAGTTCGACTCTGCTTCTGCTTCTGCTTTTGCCTTTGCTCAGGCCCAGTTGGGCGCCGTCGATCAGGTGATGACCCGGTTGGAGGTCTCCCCGGACGGCCGGATACTGGACGCCAATCCACGCTTCCTCCGTATCACGGGGTACGACCTGGCCGACCTCCGCGGTCAGTCCCATCGCATCCTGCTTCCTCCTGACGAGAGCCGCGCCCCGGCCTACGAGGCGCTCTGGGAGAACCTGCGCAACGGCCAGGCCTGGGAAGGGGAGCTCCACTACCGCGACAGCCAGGGGCGGGACGTCTGGCTGCGTGGCGGCTATTGCCCGCTGCGCGATGCCGAGGGGCGCACCCAGCGCATCCTCGAATACGCCATCGACCTGACCGAGAAGAAGCAGGTCACCGCCAACTTCGAAGGCCAGATCAATGCCCTGAGCCGTGTGATGGGCAAGGTGGAGTTCGCGCTGGACGGCACCATCCTCGACGCCAACCCGCGCTTCCTGGAGACCGTGGGCTACCAGCTGGAGGAACTGAAGGGCCAGCACCACCGCCTCCTGGTGGACCCGGACTACGCCCAATCGGCGGACTACCGCGCCTTCTGGGACACCCTGCGGCGCGGCGAATACCTGGCCGGCGAGTTCTGCCGGGTGGCCAAGGACGGGCACGAGGTCTGGATCCAAGGCTCCTACAACCCGGTGCTGGACCTGGACCGCAAGCCCTGCAAGATCGTCAAGTTCGCCACCGACATCACCGCCCAGGTCGAGCAGAACCGCCGCCTCAAGCAGGCGATGGAGGAGGCCGAGGAAGCCGCCCGGGTGCGCGAGGAGCTGCACAAGTCGCTGCAGGAGATGTCCACCCCGGTCACCCCCATCTGGGACGGCATCCTCCTCCTGCCGCTGGTGGGCATCATCGACTCCATGCGCACCGCCGACGTGATGAACAAGTCGCTGACCAAGATCGCCGAGACCCGCGCCCGGGTCTTCGTGCTGGACATCGCCGGCGTCGCCACGGTGGACACCGGTGTCGCCAACCAGCTGATCAAGATCACCAAGGCCACCCAGTTCATGGGCTGCGAGGCGATCATCTCCGGGGTGTCCCCGGCCATCGCCCGGACCATGGTGGAGCTGGGCGTCTCGGTGGGCGACATCCGCACCACCGCCACCCTGCGCGACGCCTTCGAGATCGCCCTCAAGCGAGTCGGGTCCGCGCTCTAGGAGGCGGTCATGGAGCTGGAAAGCAACGACCTGGGCATCGCCGACGTCGCCGATTGCATCGTCGTCAGCATGCGCCCGGATCTGGGCGACGAGAGCATGCAGCGCTTCACGCAGGTGCTGTCGCAACGCCTGCTCTCGGGGCGCCAGCATGCCGTGGTGCTGGATTTCTCGGCGGTCACGCTGCTCGACCACCACGAGTTCAAGGAAGTGCGCAAGGTGGCCGACGTGTGCCGCCTGCTCGGCGCGAACTGCCTGCTGGTCGGCCTGAATCCCGGGATCGCTGCCTTCCTCGCATTGGCCGATGCCGACCCCGGGCCGTTGCGCTGCTTCATCGACATGGACGACGCCCTGGCCCACGCGCGCAGCTGCAAGGGAGCGGCCTAGGCCATGGCCGGGGAACGGGACGCCAGGGAGGCCCGCTACCCGTTGCGCCACGACGTGGACCTGCACCTGGCGGTGATGTCGGTGCGCCGGCTGCCCTTCCTTGCCGGCCTGTCCGAGGTGGACCGCGCGATGCTCTCCACCGTGGTGTCCGAGCTTGGCAGCAACATCCTCAAGTACGCGGTGAAGGGCGAGGTGACGCTGGCCCTCAACCAGGCCGAAGGGCGCCCCTGCATCGACATCGTCGCCCGTGACCAGGGCCCCGGCATCGAGGATGTGCACAAGGCCGTGCAGGACCACTACAGCACCTCGGGCACACTGGGGCTGGGGCTGCCCGGCGTGCGCCGGATGATGTCCGAGCTGTCCATCACCCTGCCGCCGGAGGGCGGTACGCAGGTACTGGCGCGCAAGTGGCTGGGGCCGGCCCCCAATACCGCGCGTCTCTCCCTGCCGAAGCCGGGCGCGGGGCGGGCGGGCCTGCAACTGGAATGGGCCAGCGAGAACCGCCCCTGCCACCCGGAGCGCGTTTCCGGTGACCTGGCCTTCATGCGGGCGGGGCCGGACGGGGTGTCGCTGGTGCTGATCGACGTCAGCGGCCATGGCGCCTCGGCCCACCAGCTGGCCCATGCCCTCGAGGCGGTTTTGCAGCAGACCCCGGAGCAGGAGCCCACCCGCCTGCTGCAGCTTTTGCACCAGCACTGCATCGGCACCCGTGGCGCGGCGGCCGGCGTGGCGCTGGTCAACGGCGAGCGCGGCGAGCTGAGCTACGCCGGCATCGGCAACACCCGCATCTGCCTGCGTGGCCGCGAGGCCTGGCGCGGCGTCTCCCGCGACGGCGTGCTCGGCGAGCGCTATCCCACGCCCTTGCTGCAACGCCAGCCTATCGATTCCGGGGATGTCGTGATGCTGTATTCCGACGGGGTCAGCGAGACGCTGAACCTGCGCGACGGCCTGCTCGACCTGGGCGCCGATCCCGCGTCACTGGCCCACCAGGTCATCACCCACAGCGGGCGCAGCACCGACGATGCGAGCTGCATCGTGCTGCGCGTGCTGGCAGGCGAGGGCGGCTAGATGCGACACGTGGTCGGCGACATCACCCTCGATGGCCCGGCCGCCGCGTTGGCGGCCCGGCGCAAGGTCGCGCAGGTGCTCGCCTGCATCGACCCGCACCCCACCTTCCTGGCGCCGCTGGCGAGCACCACCTCCGAGCTGGTGCGTCAACTGGCGGCCACCGTACCCGCCCTGCGCCTGCAACTGTGGCTGGACGACAGGGCCCAGGAGCTGGGGCTCGGCCTGTCGGCGGACCAGCCGCTGCAGCCCCCGCTGCCCGGGGCCGTGCAGGGCGGCGTCCGCCTGCTCGTCCTGGCGGAGAACAGCCTCGCCCTGTCCTGCCGGCTGCCACGCTGGCCCGATGGCGAGTTGCAGCAGCGCATGCGCCAGCAGTTCGCCGAGCCTTCCCGCGACGAACTGTTCGCCCTGATGCAGGCCAAGAACCAGGAGCTGGAGCAGGCCTATGTCCTGGCGGAAAGCGCCACCCGGGCCAAGAGCGATTTCCTCGCCAACATGAGCCACGAGATCCGCACGCCGATGAACGCCATCCTCGGCATGGCCCACCTCGCCCTGCAGAGCCCCCTCGACCCGCAGCAGTTCGACTACCTCAGCAAGATCCAGCGCTCGGCCCAGCACTTGCTGGGGATCATCAACGACATCCTCGACTTCTCGAAGATCGAGGCCGGCAAGCTGGACCTGGAGCGCATCGAGTTCGACCTCGACCACGTGCTGGAGAACCTCGCCACCCTGGTGGGAGAGAAGGCCGAGGCCAAGGGCATCGAACTGCTGTTCGAGATCGACCATCGATTGGACACGCTGCTGCTCGGCGACCCGCTGCGCCTGGGGCAGATCCTGATCAACTACGCCAACAACGCGGTCAAGTTCACCGAGCAGGGCGAGATCCTGGTCAAGGTCCACTGCCTGGAGACCTGGCCGGAGGAAGTGCTGCTGCACGTCTCCGTGCAGGACACCGGCATCGGCATGAGCCCGGAGCAGCAGCAGCGGCTGTTCCAGTCCTTCCAGCAGGCCGACACCTCCACCACCCGCAAATACGGCGGCACCGGGCTGGGCCTGGCCATCTCGCGGCGCCTGGCGGAACTGATGGGGGGCGAGGTGGGCGTGCACAGCGAGCCGGGCCAGGGCAGCACCTTCTGGTTCACCGCCCGGCTCGGCCGGGGGCGTCGGCGCGCCCGCTACCTGCCGAGCCTGGACCTGCGCGGCCGGCGCATGCTGGTGGTGGACGACAGCGCCAGCGCGCGCAACATCCTCGCCACCCTGCTCGGCAGCATGACCTTCGCCGTGGACACGGCCGAGTCGGGCCAGCAGGCGCTGCAGATGATCGCTGCCGCCGAGCAGGACGGGCGCCCCTACGACGTGGTGCTGCTGGACTGGCACATGCCGGGTCTCGATGGCATCGAGACCGGGCGCCGGCTCATCGCGCGCGGCATGACCAGCCGGCCCCATCGCATCATGGTCACCGGCTACGGCCGCGAACAGGTGTTCCGCGAGGCCGAAGGCGCCGGGTTCGACCGGGTGCTGGTCAAGCCGGTGTGCGCCTCCGTGCTGTTCGACACCCTCATCGGCCTGTTCGGCCAGCAGGCGACCTCCCTGCCGCAGCGCACCGCCGGCCCGCCCGTGCCCCAGCGTTTCGACGGCGCGAGGATTCTCCTGGCCGAGGACAACGAGCTGAACCAGCAGGTCGCCAAGGGGCTGCTGCGGCTGGTCGGCGCCGACGTCGTGGTGGCCGAGAACGGCGCCATTGCGGTGGAGATGGCCGCCCAGGTGCCCGTCGACCTGATCCTCATGGACATGCAGATGCCGGTGATGGACGGGCTGGCCGCGACCCGCTGCCTGCGCGAGCGCGAGCAGGGCGGAGGGCGCATCCCGATCCTGGCGATGACGGCCAATGCCATGGCCGGCGACCGCGAGCGCTGCCTGGAGGCCGGCATGGACGACCACATCGCCAAGCCCATCGACCCCGAGAAACTCTATGCCGCCCTGTTGCGCTGGCTTCCCGCCTTCGCCCACCAGGCCGAGGCGCCGAGCGAGCCGCCGGCCCCGGAACCGGCCTCGCCGGCGCAGTGGCTGGGGCCGCTGAAGGCACTGGGCCTGAACGCCGAGACGGCGCTGCAGCGCCTGATGCACAACTGGCAGTGGTACGAGGACCTGCTGCGCAGCTTCGCCCGCCAGGGCAGCCAGCCCATGCAGAACCTGGTCACCGCCCTGCGGGCCGGCCAGCGGGAGGAGGCGCACCGTCACGCCCACACCCTCAAGGGCATCGCCGCCACCTTGGGCGCCGAGTCGCTGCGGGAACTCTCCGCCCGGCTCGAAGGTGCCCTGGCCGGGCAGGAAGACCTCGGCGGCCTGCTGCCCCTGGCCGAGGAAGGCGTGCAGCTGCAACAGCGCCTGGCCGAGGGCCTGCAGGCGCTGCTGCCGGCGGAGGACGCCACCCCGCCCGGGCAGGAGGCACCCGACATGCCCGGCCTGCTGGCACGGCTGACGGCCCTGCTGGCCGATGACGACGCCGATGCCCTGGCCCTGTTCCAGCAGCACCGGCCATCGCTCGACGATGCCCTGGGCGGGGCTGCGCCGGCCATGGCGGAGGCCATGACGCAGTTCCGCTTCACCGATGCCCTGGCACATCTGCACCAGCTCCGGGCCGCCAGGCCCGACCTGTTCAATATGGAGTGAGGTCACCTTCGATGCTCAACCTGATGGATCCCGACAGCAAACCCACCCTGCTGGTGGTCGACGACACGCCGGAGAACCTCTCGCTGCTCAGCGCCCTGCTGGGGCCCCACTACCGGGTCAAGGTCGCCATCAATGGCCAGCGGGCCCTGGACATCCTCACCTCGGGCACCCGGGTGGATCTCATCCTCCTCGACGTGGTGATGCCCCACATGGACGGCTACCAGGTGATGCAGGCGCTGCAGGAAATCCCCCAGGCGCGCGGCGTGCCGGTGATCTTCCTCACCGCCCAGGTGGAGGAGAGCGCCGAGGCCCACGGGCTGGCCCTCGGCGCCGTGGACTACATCCACAAGCCCATCACCCCCGCCATCGTGCTCGCCCGGGTGCGCAACCACTTGGAGCTGAAGACCGCGCGGGACCTGCTCTACAACCAGAACGCCTACCTCGAACAGGAGGTGGAGCGGCGTACCCGGGAGAACGAGCTGATCCAGAACATCACCATCCACTCCCTCGCCTCCCTCGCCGAAACCCGCGACAACGAGACCGGCAACCACATCCTGCGCACCCAGCACTACGTGAAGCTGCTGGCGGAGGAGCTGTGCGACCACCCGCGCTTCCAGGATGAGCTCACGCCCAAGACCATCGACCTGCTGTTCAAGTCCGCCCCTCTGCACGACATCGGCAAGGTCGGCGTGCCGGACCGGATCCTGCTCAAGCCCGGCAAGCTGGAGCCCGAGGAATTCGCCCAGATGAAGAACCACCCCATCCTGGGCAAGGAAGCCATCGTCCACGCCGAGGAGGCCCTGGGGGTGGAAGTGGAGTTCCTGCGCCTGGCCAAGGAGATCGCCTGCCACCACCATGAGAAATGGGACGGCAGCGGCTACCCGAGCGGGCTGGCCGGTGACGATATCCCCCTTTCCGCCCGGCTGATGGCCCTGGCCGACGTGTACGACGCGCTCATCAGCAAGCGCTGCTACAAAGCCGCCATGCCCCACGAGGACGTGGTGCCGATCATCCTCGCGGGGCGTGGCAACCACTTCGACCCGGACATCACCGACGCCTTCGCCCGCATCCACCCCCAGTTCCAGGACATCGCCCGGCGCTTCCACGACGACTAGGCCAAGGGGCTCCAGGCCGCTCCCGCAGCAGGCGGCATGCCCGTAGCCCGGGGAATACCGAGCGGCACGGGTCTTCCCCGTGGGAGCGAATTCATTCGCGATTGGCTTGGCACGGAGTTTTCGCGGCTGAAACCGCTCCCACAAGAAGACCGGCATGCCCGTAGCCCGGGCTTCAGCCCGGGGAGGATCGAGCAGTACGGGTCTTCCCCGTGGGAGCGAATTCATTCGCGATCAGGCCCGGCGCACGGGCCTTCGCGGTTGAAACCGCTCCCACAAAAGTGACCTGCCTAGCCCGGGTGCACCAGACTCGGCATGTCCTCCAGCGGCACCCAGAGTTCCCCCTGCCAGTCGAGCATCACCACCCGCGTGCCCTGCCAGGCCAGCAACACGCGACGCGGCACCTGGCGGTCACACGCATGGGCATCGCGCAGCGTGGGAATCACCTGGCGATTGAGCCAGCGCTCCAGGTGCGGGTTCTCGGGGTGGCCGAAGCGCACCAGCGCCTTGTACAGGCCAGCCTCGCTGATCACATCCACCGGTTCCTCCAGGCCGCTGGCGCAGGCGAGGAACACGCGCCGTGCATGGTCGCTGCCAAGGCGACGGTGCAGGGTCTGCGGATGCTGCATGCCAAGGATACGGGCGAAATCCTCTGCGACGAACCAGGGCTGGTTGTCCAGCATCAGCGCGCGCAGCGGGCGGTTGTGGCGGTAGAAGGTGAGGGGGATAAATGCACCGTGCATGGTGAAGCTCCATCTCCGGGTACAGGAGCCGCCACTCTGTTTCGTCAAGGTAAGGGTGGCGGACCACGCGGGGTTGACGAACCGGCGAGATGTAGACCGGCAGACCTGAGGGTCTCCCCGCGCAGTCCGCCATTGAGCGATGTGGAGGTTTGCAGGCACAAAAAAGGCATACGCCGCCTTCCACATGTGCCAGTGGGCACGATGCGCCATCTCTTCGGGCCGTCAACGCCCGGTCGCGGGATTGACCGCGACCGCCGGAGGATAGGGAGGGGGTGCCACTCGAACAATCGGACTGCTGGGAAGATCGTCCCGTTTGCATGTCAGAAGATGGCGATGAAAGGAGGCGGAGCGCGTGAGGTTAGCGAACCGGCAAGATGGGAACCGGCAGACCCGAAGGTCTCCTCACGCGACCCGCCATAACGCCAGGCAAATCGACAAGGACAGCACCCTAGGCAGACGACCTTCGAACTGCAATGGGCTTGGGCTCGGCAGCTTCCTCTTGCCCTATCGGCCTCCGCCCCCCAATGCTGTCCGCCCCGCAACCGGCAGTGCCTGTGTTGGTGGGCTGAAGCGGAACGCCGCCCGGCCCACCCTACTACGGAGCGCCATTGCTGCCGGTTGCATCGGTGTAGGGGCGAATTCATTCGCCCGCTTTTGGGCAGGGGTCGCTGCGCCGCCCTTGGCGACTGAAGTCGCCCCTACAAGGCCCCGTGATCGACGGCATCAACCCGACATCGCCGCCGGCTCTTGCCCTTGGCGCCTCGCCCCCTGAAGCTGTTCACCCCGCAACCGACAACATGTCCCCCGATGATCGAATCCCCCTGGCAAGGCGCCCTCTGGCTGGCCCACGACTTCTGCCTGATCGACGGCGCCAATGGCGACACCCGCCCCCATGCCCATTACGCCCACCAGGTCCTCCTCGCCCGCGAGGCCCAGGTTCATCTGCGTGTGGAGGGCGAGCCGGTGGTCGGCCAGGCGGTGCTGGTGGAGTCCATGCGCGAGCACGCGCTGGCCTTGCCTGGGCAGGTACTGCTGGCCGTCTACGCCGAACCCCTGGCCTTCGCTCCGCAGGCATTGCTGGCGCTGGTGGCCGACGCCGGCCCGGATTTGCAGGCCCTGGCCGAACGCCTGCTCGCCGCGCCGCGCCCGATGCTGGACGCTCGCCTGCAACGGGCCCTGGGCGAGGTGGACGAGCTGCTGGCCGACAAGGTCAGCGCCCAGGCCCTGGCCAACCGCGCCTGCCTGTCTCTGAGCCAGCTGGAGCGGCTGTTCGGCGAGCAGGTCGGCCTGTCGGTCCGCCGCCTGGTGCTCTGGCGCCGGCTGCGCCTCGCCGTGCGCCTGGCGCTGGAAGGCCAGTCCCTCACCCTGGCCGCCCATGGCGCCGGCTTCGCCGACGCCTCCCACTTCTCCCGCACCATGCGCGCCACCTTCGGCATCCGCGCCGACCGCAACCTCGGCAACCTGCAACTGCGCCTGCTGGGCGACTGAAGTCGCCCCTACAGGGGAACGGAGCAATCGCAGGGGGCTTCAGCCCACGCGGTGCTGTGTTGGTGGGCTGAAGCCCACCCTACGGCGACCTTTCATGCGGTGTGATCATGGGGTTCGCGGGGGGACACCCGCTTTACGATGCGTCTGCGCTGTCCGTTACCGGTTGTCCACAGGCGGCCTCCAGGCCTGCCGCGCGGATGAAACGCTCCGAAGCCTCCGAGCCTGGGACGAAGTGTCTGGGCGCACGGACCATCACCACCAAAGCCGCCAGGTCATGGCAATCCAGCTCGCGAAGAGGGCGTTCGAAGTAGTGCAAGGCGGTCGCCTCCATCCCTTTTCCTGCAGGTGAGATGACCTGTGCACTCCACAGAGCCGCCATCGCCTCGGGGTCGTAGCTGATATTCAGCGACAGTTGCCACGCGATGCCGTCCAGATGGCGCCACAGACTGGAGCGGTAGAGGTCTTCCTTGGCCGTGATGAAGCGTGCGACCTGCCCGGTGATCCTTGCGTCCGGCCCATCCAACCAATGAAGAGGGGTGGGACGTGCGGGATTGCCCTGGACGCTTGCCCAGACGATACCTCTCAACATCCGCAGGTGTGGCTCCGGCCCCCGGTAAGGCACCAGGCTCGCATCCAGCTCTGACTTGGCTGGCAGGAAACGGGTGACCACGAAGAGAAGGTAGGCACCCACCGGTATGAGCAGCAGCACGAGCAGCAGCTGTAGGAGCCAGCGTGCGAAGGCCATGGCGATCGAGGCGGGTGTGTAGGTTCGTGTTCGCATCGTTCATCCCTGTGTACGAGTGCGCATCCTAAGGGAGATCGCTTCTATAGGGCACGAAGCAGATCGCGGGGCGGGCTCCATTGCAGCAGGTTGCATCGGTGTAGGGGCGAATTCATTCGCCCGTTTTTGGGCAGGGGCCGCTGCGCTGCCCTTGTACAGGCTCCTACGCGGAGTTCGGCGCCCTACGAACGCATCAACCCCCGTGGCGCCTCCGGTGCGGGGTGTTCGCCTGTGCTTTCGCGGAAGGGTTCGGCCAGTTGCGCGAGGTAGGCGTCGGGGTAGTCGGGGCGGCTGCCGATGCCCAGGTCGTCGCCGCGCATGGGGTAGTCGCTGTGGAAGGCGGTGCCGAGCAGGCGGTCCCAGATGCTGAGGAACAGGGCGAAGTTCACATCGCCCGCGCGGCCGTACTTCATGTGGTGGAAGCGGTGCACCGGCGCCCAGGCGAACAGGTGGCGCAGGGCGCCGAGGCGCATGTCGACGTTGCTGTGCTGGAGCAGCAGCTGCAGGGTGATGGCCAGGGCGAGGAGGGCAGCGACCTGTTCGGGCATGCCCAGGAGCAACAGCGGCAGGGTGCCGGCCAGGGCCTCGCAGCCCAGGTGCAGCGGGTGCTTCATCAGGCCGTTGAAGCCGTACATGCGCTTCACGCTGTGGTGCACGGCGTGCAGGCGCCAGAGGAAACCCACCCGGTGGCTGGCGTAGTGCATGAGGGTGATGCCGAGGTCCGCGACGACGATGGCGGCCAGCAGTTGCAGCGCCAGCGGCCAGTGACGGGGCCAGAGCCCGGCGTCGGGGAGTAGCGCCGCACTCAGGGGGATCGCCAGGATGCCGAGGCAGTTGAGCGCTTCGTTGACCACGGCGTGCAGGGCATCGCGCAGGCGGTCGTGGTGGCTGTGGTTCCAGGCCCTTTCATAGGGCATCGAGGCTTCCGCGATGAAGGAGGCGGCAACGGCGACCGGCACCAGCGCCAGCAGCCAGGGTAGCGGCAGGCGCTCGCTCATCCACAGGGCCAGGGCGAGGAAGCCGAAGAGAAAACCGGGGGCGTAGAGGCGGGCGAACACTGATCGCATGGTGGAAGCTCCTGAATATCGAGCCTCCAGCTTGGCGGCGAGCTGCCACCGGGCGCTTGAACAAACGGCGCAAGCTGCCCGCGCGTTCTTTCGCGCAGCATAAAAAAAGCCCGCTGGGGCAGCGGGCTCGGTGCAGGACGGGCATGCCTGCAATGAGGGGTGTTCGGGTCATTCCTCGGCGGGGACGACGTCCAGTTCGGCGAGGGCGTCGGGTTGGTTCTTGAAGGCGCGGGCGAAGATGTCGCGGTTGCGCGCCATGTAGATGCCCAGGTCCTCGACCTGCTGTTCGCTCAGCGAAGGCACGGCCTTGTGCAGGACGGTGGCCAGGGACTCGGCCAGTTCGAGCATCTTGTCGTAACGGTCGGCTTCGGCTTTATCCATGAACAAGCGCTCCGGGTCGCGGCTGCTGCGGTACACCACTTCGACGGCCATTCATCACCTCTCACCTTTGAAATCGGTCTGTAAGATACTGGATGTGCGTACAGTATATGGGTCGGATTTCTCCGTCAACAGATGTCATTCATAGGCCATGCCAGCCACAACGTCCTGCTGCTCGTCGGCCCCTGCGACAACCTGTCCCGTGGCGTCTGGTCGCACCCGCGCATCTCATTGGGCCGGGACCGCTGGCCTCCATCCTGCAAGGTCGGATCGTCATCCCGGTGATGCACCATCGCCACCAAGACGTACCGAGGAGCTGGATCGTGAAAATCAAATGGGCTGAAGAGCTGCGCGGCAACGTGCACGGGCTGGCCGAGTCGCTGGGCAACCTGCTGGTGGAGAGCTTCCACTACCTGGCGCTGTTCGCCATCGGGGGGATCACCGCCTGGGCGGCGGTGGTGGCATTCCTGGGGATGGTGGAGAAGGGGCACATCACGGTGGATGACATCCTGCTGCTGTTCATCTACCTGGAGCTGGGGGCGATGGTGGGGATCTACTTCAAGACCAACCACATGCCGGTGCGCTTTCTGATCTACGTGGCGATCACCGCGCTGACGCGCCTCTTGATCTCCGACGTTTCGCACCATAACCGCCCCGACGAGAGCATCGTGTATGTCTGCGGTGCGATCCTGCTACTGGCGCTGTCGATCCTGGTGGTGCGCTTCGCCTCGTCGCGATTCCCCTCGGAGGCCAGTGACAGCGTGAACCCGAGGCGGCGCCTGCAGGTGGCGCGCGGTGGCGAAGAGGAAGCCTGAGCACGAGCGCCCGTGAGGGCGCTCAGATACCGACGGCGAGGGGGCCGGTGACCCGACCGGGCTGGCGCTCGATCAGCGTGGGGAGGGCCTTGCCTCCCGTCATGGCGCTGAGCATTTCCCCGACGTTGTGCCCTTTTTCGATGGCGATGCCAAAACGGATGCTTTCGATCACCCGCTCCAGGCGCTTCGGATCGTTGCGCTGCGCGGGGCTGATCATGCGCCGCGCGACCACGCCGGTCTCATCGGCCAGGGTGAGCATGATGTTGCCGTCCAGGCGCTCCAGGCTGAGGTTGACCCGGTAATCGGCCTGGAAGGCGTCGGTCAGAATCTGAAAGGGGTTGTACATGGCGAGCTACCTGAGTTGTTGACGCATGGAGCGATTGACTGAGGCTGGCTCTGCAAAGTTCGATCCCATTGGACGAACGGAAAGCCGGTTTCACGACGCCTGTCGCAAACGGCCAAATCCGGGTCGTTCGGTCAGGACTCTGATGAGGGGTAGCCCGGACTTCAGTCCGGGGTTGCCGGGGGAGGCCGGTCCCGGGCTTCAGCCCGGGTACGGTGCCAGGCGGCTCAGAACTCGACGCTGTAGCTCAGGCTGTAGGTGCGGCCACGGCCGTGGTAGTCGAACAGGTCGGCGGTGGCGTTGGTGCCGTAGAACACCTGGGCGCGCTGGCCCCAGACGGTGGTGTAGTCCTTGTCCAGCAGGTTCTGGATACCGAAGTTCAGCGTGCCCACCGGCAGGGCCTGGCTGCCCAGCAAGTCGAAGGTGGTGTAGCCGTCGATCCTGTGGTCGTTGCCGTCGAAAGTGCCGTTGGCCAGGACGTTGCCGTCGTCGCTGAGGTTGAAGCTGCGCACCGCCTGCAGGCGCAGGCTGGTCTCGCCGTCCTGCCAGCCGGCGAAGGCGGTGAGCTTGGACGGGCTGGCGGCGGTGACGTCCTGCTTCTGCCAGCGCTGGGCGATCTTCTGCTGGGAGCGGATGGCCAGGGCGCTGGTGCCGATCTGCCAGTTGTCGTCCAGCCAGTAGGTGGCCTGGCCCTCGAGGCCGTAGTTGCGCTTCTTGTTGTCCAGCTGCTCCACCAGCAGGGTGGTGCGGTTGTAGGTGATGCTCTTGTCCGACCAGGCGTAGAAGGCCGCCAGCTGGGCGTCCAGGCCGTCGGCGTAGTGGCGCCAGCCGAGTTCCACCTGCTTGGTCTTGATGCCGTCCAGGGCGGAGTCCTCGACGTTGACGTGGCGGCCCAGCCTCCAGTGGTTGCCCACCAGGGTGTAGCTGCCCTGGCCGTAGTACTTGGCCGGGTCGGGCAGCTCGAAGCCCTCGGAGTAGTTGGCCCAGAGCTGCTGCGCCTTGCTCAGCTTGTAGACGGCGCCGACGTTGTAGAGGTCCACCTGGTAGTCCTTCGAGCCGCCGGGCACGGCGTCGGCGCTGGTGCCGTTGCCCTTGCTGATCTGGATCTGCTGGGCGGCGGCGACGAAGGAGCCGACGTCATTGCCGATGCGCTGGTGGCGCACCCCGGCGGACAGGGTCAGGTCGTCGGTGGCCTTCCAGCTGGCCTGGGCGAACAGCGACTTGCTGTCGGTGTCGATGCCCGGGTAGCGGCCGACGCGGGCGTACTCGTCGGCCACCAGCCCGCCGGTGTTGGCGGCGGTATCGAGGTTGAACAGGGCCTGGTCGGAGTCGAAGCTCTCCCACTCGAAGTCGGCGCCGTAGGTCAGGCTGACGCGGTCCCATTCCTTGACCAGCACGGACTTGAGGCCGAAGAAGTCGGTGTCCTGCTGCGAGGCGGAATAGTAGGAGCGGTTGGTGTCGATGGCGCCGCTGGCGAAGGTGATGGAAGGGTAGGGCTGGAAGGCCATTTCCTCGCTGCGGTAGTAGGCCTGCAGGTAGAAGTCGTGGCCGAGCACTTCCGGCACGTGCCAGGTGGCGTTGAACTGCCGGCGCTCGGTGTGCGGTTCGCGGTCGAAGTTGGCGCCGCCTTCCACTTCGAAGGGCGTCTGGCCACGCAGGCCCTGGAAGTTGCGCCCCAGGTTCACGCCCTTCTCGCCGTCGTAGCCGGAGTCGTACCACTGCATGCCCAGGTTCAGGGTCTGGCCGTTGTCGAAGGCGAAGTCCAGGCTGCCCATCACGTCCACCGCCTGGTTGTACTGCAGGTCGGTCTGGGTGATGTCGAGCATCACCTGGTCGCCGTTGCCATCGTAGGCGGCGCCGTTCTTCTGGTAGGCCACCGAGACGCGGCCCTTGACCTGCTCGCTGCCGCCGCCGACCGACTGGGCCACGCGCCAGTCGTGGTCCTGGTGGGTCTCGAAGCCGCTGCGTACGCCGATTTCGCTGGTGAAGCGCGCCTCGCCCGCCTCGGCGCGCTTGGTGACGATGTTGATGATGCCGCCGGTGGCGCCGCCGCCGTACACGGCGCTGGCGCCGGAGAGCACTTCGATGCGCTCGATGTTGAACGGGTCGATGGAGTCGAATTGGCGGCTGATGCCCCGGGAGCTGTTCAGCGACACGCCGTCGATCATCACCAGGGCGCTGCGGCCGCGCATGTTCTGGCCGTAGTTGGTGCGGCCCTGGGGACCGATGTCCATGCCGGGGATCAATTGGCCGAGGGCTTCCTTGAAGGGCACGCCGGCCTTGGTCTGCTCCTGCAGTTGCTGGCTGTCGATCACCCACACGGTGCCCGGCAGCTCGCTGATGCTCACCGGCGCGCGGGAGCCGATCACCACCTGGCGGTCGATCTCCAGCGTCGCGCCGTCGGAGGCGGTGTGCAGGCTGAAGCCGCCTTCGGCGGACTCGGCGCGCAGGCCGCTGCCGGCGAGCAGGTGGTCGAGGCCCTCGGCCACGGCGAACTCGCCCTTCAGGCCCTGGGTGCTGCGGCCCTGGGTCAGCTCCGGGCTGAAGGCCAGCAGCACCCCGGCTTCGCGGCCGAAGCGGTTGAGCGCGGGCTCCAGGGCGCCGGCCGGGATGTCGAAGGCCTGGCGCTGGTCGGCACCGATCACCGCATCCTGGGCGCCGGCGATGGCGGGCAGCCCGGCGGCGGCCAGGCTCAGGCCCAGCAGCAGCGGTTGCAGGGCGCGGGCCAGGGGCGTGCGGGTGAAGCGGCGGAGGGTCGGGTCGGCGTTCATGGCGGCACTCGTCGAAAGAGGGAAAGGGGGTTCTGCCTTCCCTGTCACGCGAGGCCGGGAAAAAGGTTCAGGTCGGTGGAGATTTTTTTCACGGGGCCGATGCGCGGCTCAGGAGGCGGCCCTGGGGTGCACGCTGATCCAGTAGCGGGTGACGCTGCGCACCTCCACCGGCAGGGTGCGCGGCAGCAGGGCGAGGATGCTGTCGGTGTGGTCCAGCGGGTAGGTGCCGGAGAGGCGCAGGTCGGCGATGGCCGGGTCGCAGCCGATGCGTCCGTGACGGTAGCGGCCGAGTTCGGCGAGGAAGTCGCCCAGGCGCATGGAACTGGCCACCAGCATGCCGTTGATCCAGGCCACGCTGTTCTCGTCCACCGCCTGGGCCGCCCCGCTGCCACGGGCGTCGAGGTCCAGGCGCTGGCCGGGGTGCAG
Organism: Pseudomonas tohonis; assembly: GCF_012767755.2. Classification (NCBI taxonomy): domain Bacteria; kingdom Pseudomonadati; phylum Pseudomonadota; class Gammaproteobacteria; order Pseudomonadales; family Pseudomonadaceae; genus Pseudomonas; species Pseudomonas tohonis. The sequence goes on along the minus strand of NZ_AP023189.1, from coordinate 5,496,820 downwards.
CGCCAGGCGCTGGCCATGGCTGAACACCTGGGCATCGCCGGCGAACAGGCTGACCTGGCTGCGGCTGTCCTGCAGGCGTACGGCAAGGCGACCGCCATTGAGCAGGACCAGCCCCTGGGGCGTTTCCACCCGCAGCGGGCGTGCCTCGTCCACCGCGTCCACCAGCATCTCGCCCTGGCGCAGGTGGAGCAGGCGCTGGCGGGCGTCGAAGCGGATGTCCAGCGCGCTGTCGGTGTTCAGCGACAGGGTCGAGCCATCGTCCAGGGTCAGGTGGCGCCGCTCGCCCACGGCGGTGCTCTGGTCGGCGCGCAGGGCCAGCAGCGGCTCGCTGTTTCTCACCGCCAGGGCGCCACCACCGGCGATCACCAGCAGGGTGAGCAGCTTCAGGGCCTCGCGTCGGCTGCGCGAGGTGGGGGCATCCAGGGCGGCGAGGGCGGTGGGGGTGTTCAACCCGCGCAGGCCCCGGTTGACCGACTCGATGCGCTGCCAGGCGCGCTCGTGCTCCGGGTCGGCGGCGCGCCAGCGTTGCCAGTCGTCCTGGCGCTGGCGCGAGGGCGTGCCGTCCTGCAGCTCCACCAGCCACTGCACCGCCTGGGCGGCGACGGCGGGGGCGATGCGTGGCTCGCCGCTCTTGCGCAGGGCCATCAGAGGTACTCCGCGAAGTAGCAGCGCTCGGCGGCCTTGGCCATGTAGCGCTTGACGCTGGAGAGGGAAAGGCCGAGCTGCTCGGCGATCTCGGCGTAGGTGCAGCCGTCCACCTGGGCCAGCAGGAAGACCTTCTTGGCCTGGGGCGGCAGGCCGTCGAGCAGGCGGTCCAGTTCCACCAGGGTCTCCAGGATGATGGCGCGTGCTTCCTCACTGGGGGCCTCGTCCTCCGGCAGCGCGGCGAGGGCCAGCAGGTAGACGCGCTCGATGTCCTGGCGACGGTAGTGGTTGGCCAGCACGCGCTTGGCGAGGGTGGTGAGGAAGGCCCGGGGTTCGAGGATGCGATGCGCCTCGCGCCCCAGCAGCACCTTGAGGAAGGTGTCCTGGGCCAGGTCGGCGGCGCTCTGCGGGCAGCCGAGCTTGCGTTGCAGCCAGTGCCGGAGCCAGCCGCTGTGGTCGCTGTAGAGCTTGTGCAACGCCTGCTCGGGGGCGGCCTGGCTGCTGGTCAAGGAGGGCTCCGGGAGGGGGATTCGGGGATGGATCAAATAGGAATGCTTCGCATTCTATTTGTGCCGTGGCCGTTGCGCAATCGGCGGGTGGAACCCGGGAAGCGAGGCGCGGGTCAATCGATCACAACAACTCGATCCAGGAGAACCACCATGCTCAGTCCCGCCACCCATCGCCGCCTCGCCGCCGTGCTGGTCGCCAGCCAACTCACCTTCTTCGCCCAGGTGCCGCTGGCCCAGGCCGCCATGATCGGCACGCCCCAGGCGTTGCAGGAACAGCAGCAACAGGTCGACCGCGCGCAGCTGCGCGGCATGCTCGACAACCAGGACGTGCAGAAGAAGCTGCAGGAATACGGCGTGCCCCGCGAGCAGGTGGAGGCGCGCATCAACAGCCTCACCCCGGCCGAGCTGGCGCAGTTCAACCAGCAGCTGCAGCAGGAGCCCGCCGGTGCCGGCGTGGTCGGCATCATCGTGCTGTTCCTGGTGATCTTCATCATCACCGACATGCTCTGCGCCACGGACATCTTCAGCTTCATCAAGTGCATCCGTTGATGCGCGTGCTGCGGCCGGGGCTCCTCGCCCTGGCCGTACTGCTCACCGGTTGCGCCAGCGGCCCGCTGCTGCCCCCGCAGAGCGAGCGGCTGCCCGAGCGCATCGAGCTCGCGGACGTGCCCTTCTACCCGCAGGAGGACTACCAGTGCGGCCCGGCGGCGCTGGCCACGGTGCTGGTGCACCGCGGCGTGGCGACCTCGCCGGAGGCGCTGGTGCCCAAGGTCTACCTCCCCGAGCGGCGCGGCAGCCTCAAGCTGGAACTGGTGGCCGCGGCGCGGCAGAGCGGCATGCTGGTCTACCCGCTGCAACCCAGCCTGGATGCCCTGCTGGCCCAGGTGGCGGCGGGCAACCCGGTGCTGGTGATGCAGAACCTCGGCCTCGACTGGTACCCGCAATGGCACTTCGCGGTGGTGGTCGGCTATGACCGCGCGAAGGACGAGCTGGTGCTGCGTTCGGCCACCACACGGCGCTGGGTCACCGACCTGCGCAGTTTCGATCGCACCTGGGCGCGCGCCGAGCGCTGGGCGGTGGTGACCCTGCCCCCCGAGCAACTGCCGGCCGAGCCGCGCCTGGAGGCCTGGATGCAGGGCGCCAGCGACCTCGAGCAGACCGGCCAGCGCGAGCGTGCCGAACGGGCCTATCTCACGGCTTCCGGGCACTGGTACCGCGAGCCCCTGCCGTTGTTCGCCCTGGCCAACGCGCGCTACACCGAGGGCGACCGCGAGGGCGCGGAGAAGGCCCTGCGCCAGAGCATCACCCGCAAGCCGGACTACGCCCTGGGCTGGTTCAACCTCTCCGAGCTGCTGGCCGAACGCGGCTGCCCGGGCCAGGCCGAGCAGGCCCGCGCCTGCGCCCGCCAACTGGCCCCCGACGATGCGCGCATGGCCGCGCCGCTGGATGCCGGAGCCAAGGCCGGCGGCCGCTGTGAAGCCGTGCCGGCATGCGGGGGGCAATGATCTCGTTGTAGGGGCGAATTCATTGGCTATTTCTGCGTTAGCTGTTGTGGTTTCAAGGCAAGCTTTCAAGCACGGTGTTTTCTGGATGCCGATGGATTTCCTGCATCCCCTCCCGATGGGCTTCGCTTTGCTCTACCCATCTACGAAAGTCGTCGCCACGTGCACGCTGGGCTGGTGCGTACAGCAATGTGAGGATTTGAGCGAAGAAAGTTGGAGCAGCCGCCAACGCCCCTCCAGGAGGCCGAACGCAGTCGTTGCGCAGGGGGACGAGTGGCATGGATGCCGCGAGAGGCGCGACTGGCCATGGATGGCCCTTCGCGCCGGCCCCCGGAGCGACGATGGAGTGAGGGCACCCGACGCAGTCGGGCCGGATGATGGGGCAAGCCCTTTTGGTTTCTTTTGGGGCGACTGCCAAAAGAGACTCGCCCGGGGGGGGCGAAACAAAAACTATCAGCAGAGCTCAGCAATCAGCTGGGCTCGAAACCTTCTAGCAACACTCAACGCAGACATAGCCAAATCATTCGCCCAGCGGCGCCACTTCATCGCTCAACTGATGGCGCGAGGTTCGCCTGATCGTCTCGGTGCGCGCGGCACACCCTACGGAGAAAGTCCTCGCCGAATGAGGCGGATGGGGCCCCCTGAGAGCTACGTGTACATCACCCCATCGCCGCCCGGTATTCCCCTGGCGTGCCACCGACCGCGCTGCGGAAGCGGTTGCTGAAGTGGCTGGCGCTGGCGAAGCCGCAGGCGAGGGCGACGTCGCCCAGGGGCAGGGCGGTGCGGGCCAGCAGGTGGCGGGCGTGGGCCAGGCGCCGGGCGAGGACGTACTGGTGCGGCGGCAGGCCGAAGCTTTCGCGGAACATCCGCGCGAAGTGGTATTCCGAGAGCGCCGAGAAGGCCGCCAGTTCGCCCAGGCTCAGCGGCTCGGCCAGGTGTTCGTCGATGTAGTCCATCAGCCGCTTGCGCACGGCCGGGGCGAGGCCGCCCTTGAGCTGGGGGCCCTGGCGCAGGCCGACCTGGGTGAGCAGGGTGTGGCCGAGCATCTCGTGGGCGAGGCTGCTGGTAAGCATGCGCTCGCCGGGTTCGTTCCAGTCCAGGCGGATCAGGCGGTGGAAGCGTGCGGCCTGCTCGGCGTCGTCGAGGAAGGTCGCTTCGCGCATCTCCAGCTCGCGCGGTTCGCGGTCCAGCAGGGTCACGGCGGCGTGGGCGAATTGCGCCGGGGCGATGTACAGGTGCGCCAGGCGGATCTCGCCGTTGATCACCCAGGAGGACTCGTGCCCGGCGGGGAGGATGCACAGCTTGTCCGGGGCGCCCTTGGTGTCCGGGCGCTCGCGGCGGAAGGTGCCGGTGCCGCCGGCCAGGTAGCACGACAGCGTGTGCAGGCGGGTGCCCTGGTAGTCGCGGGCGTCGTGGTGGTTGCTCCACAGCGCCGCGCCCATGCCATCGCCCAGTTCGGCGGCATGCTCAAGACGGGCATGGGGCGAGCTGGCGAGTGACTGGAAGACCTGGTTCTGCAGGAGTGAGGACATGCTCGGGGCAACCGCGGGGCTTGGGTGTTCATGCTAGCGCGGGCGCCCGCGCGACGCAGCGGGGCGGCGCAGATAAGCGCAAGTTTTTGCAAGCGCGCCGACGGGCTGCGCGGGAGACTGGCCACACGACGCACCGCCCGGATGACCGCCATGAATCTCTCGCTGTACCTGCTCACCGTCCTGATCTGGGGCACCACCTGGATCGCCATCAAGCTGCAGATGGGCGAGGTGGCGATCCCCGTGTCCATCGCCTACCGCTTCGCCCTGGCCGCCGTGGTGCTGTTCGCCATCCTGTTGCTCAGCCGCCGCCTGCAGAAGCTCGACGGCCGCGCGCAGGCGATCTGCCTGGCCCAGGGCCTGTGCCTGTTCTGCGTCAACTTCATGTGCTTCTACACCGCCAGCCAGTGGATCCCCAGCGGACTGATCGCCGTGGTGTTCTCCACCGCCACCCTGTGGAACGCGCTGAATGCGCGGGTGTTCTTCGGCCAGCGCATCGCCGCCAACGTGCTGGCCGGCGGCGCCCTGGGCCTGGCCGGGCTGGCGCTGCTGTTCTGGCCCGAGCTGGCCGGCCACCAGGCCAGCCGCGAAACCTGGCTGGGCCTCGGCCTGGCGCTGCTGGGCACGCTGTGCTTCTCCGCCGGCAACATGCTCTCCAGCCTGCAGCAGAAGGCCGGCTACCGGCCGCTGACCACCAACGCCTGGGGCATGTTCTACGGCGCCTCGCTACTGGCCCTGGGGTGCCTGGCCAGCGGCACGCCCTTCACCCTGGACCTGAGCCCGCGCTACCTCGGCTCGCTGCTGTACCTGGCGATCCCCGGTTCGGTGATCGGCTTCACCGCCTACCTGACCCTTGTCGGGCGCATGGGGCCGGAGCGCGCGGCCTACTGCACGGTGCTGTTCCCGGTGGTGGCGCTGAACATCTCGGCCTTCGCCGAAGGCTATGCCTGGACCGCCCCGGCGCTGCTCGGCCTGGTACTGGTGATGGCCGGCAACCTGCTGGTGTTCCGCAAGCCGAAGGCGCCGGTGGCCGCCGCGCCCCTGGGGAGCCGCGCATGAGCCAGCGCGTGGTCCGCAGCCGCGACTTCACCGCCGAGCGCGCCTGGGGCGCGCTGGACATCGCCAACCTCGACGGCACCACGGTGCGCCTGCACTGGACCGACCAGCCGTACATCTGGCACGTCAACGACGGCAGCGAAGTCTTCGTGGTGCTCGATGGCGAGGTGGAGATGCGCTACCGCGAGGGCGGCGAGGAGCACGCGGTGCTGCTGGGCGTGGGCGACCTGTTCCATGCAGGGCCGGGTTGTGAGCACGTGGCGCACCCCCGCGGGGTGGCGCGCATCCTGGTGGTGGAGCGCGAAGGCAGCGTCTAGCTCGCCTCGTCGGCCTTCTTCGCCCCGCGCAGGTTCATCGCCGCGAGGCACAGTTGCAGGACGATCAGCGCCCAGGCGTGGGCGTGCAGGCCCCAGGCGATCCACAGGGCGTTGCTGGCCAGGAACACCCAGAAGCCGATGTGGCGCCGGGCGGGTGTCTTCGAGCCGATCAGCCAGGCGGCGGTCACGGTGACCAGCATGGCCGGCCATTGCAGCAGGTCGAGATAGTCCATCGGATCCCCCTTGTTCTCTTTTTAGTGAGGCGGGGAGCGCGACGGTTCCAACGTTTTTCAAGTCTCCAGGGGCTGGCTGAAGAACAGCGCGACTTCCTCGGGCGCGGTCTCGCGCGGGTCGTAGAGCGCGGTGTCCAGGCCGCTGAAGGCGAAGCCGGATTTCAGGTAGAAGCCGATGGCGGGGTGGTTGCTGCTCTGGGTCTCCAGCCACAGACAGCGCGCGCCGCTGCTGCGGGCGAACGCCGTTGCCTGCTCCAGCAACCGCCGGCCCAGTCCCTGGCCCTTGCAGGCCGGCGCGACGAACAGCGCGCTCAACTCGGCGCTGCGGTTCCACTCGTCCAGGCGCACGCAGGCGAACCCGGCCAGGCTGCCGTCCTCGGCTTCGGCGGCGACGGTGAAGTCCGCGTCCTCCACATCCTCGGCGAACCCCCCGGCGTCGTAGCGCTTGCGAAAGGGCTCGGCGCGGCGTTCCTCGACCAGCGCAAAGGCCAGGTCCTGCCGCTCCACGCGGTAGATGACAGAGGTGTCGTAGCCGGCCTCGAAGGCACTCAGGGCTTCGGCGTCGCGTGGCAGTTCGAGGGGGCGCAGGTGCATGGGGTGGTCCTTCGTGAGACGGCGTTATCAGGGCTGGGCCGGTGCATCTTGGGTGTCGCTGATAAGGCCCATGTACAGCGTTGAGGCCCCATAGCCGCCTAATGTCGTTATTTCCTGCCGGCTGGCGAGTAGCGTGCCATCCGGTGCCTTACAGTCGACCCTCACGGTGTACATGTCTTCGTCAGGCGGCGTGAGCATTCCATCCACGAATACGGGCTGCGTGATCTCCGATGAGGATTTCAGGCCTGTCGAACTGCGCATGAAAAATTCGCAATGAGAGTGTTCGAACAGCTGAGGGTCGATGGTGCTCTCTACGGTCATGTAGGCATGGCACCCGGTAAGAATCGTGGTAGCCAATATCGGTACGGCTAGCCTTCCCTGCATCCTGCCGCTCCTTTTCCACCGACGGGCTTGCCGGCAGGTCGCGTTTATAGCCTGAGGCCGTGATGCTCGGGAAGAGGCCGTTGGTGGATGCAAAGAGCAGCACCCACCAGCGGTGAGGTCGTAGGTTGGCGCCGAGCGCAGCGAGGCCCAACGGGCGGGGCGTCAGCGGCGGGGGAGGAGGGTGAGCCAGGCGAGGACGGGGTAGCAGAGGTAGTGCAGGAAGAACAGGAAGACGGCCATGGGGCTGGGTTGGTCCTGCAGGGTCATCATGCCGAGCAGGCCGAGGTAGAGGACGCCGAGCAGGGCTCCGTAGCCGAGGAGGATGCGCCAGGCCTCGCCGCGGCTGGGCGCGCGGCGCTGGATGAGGCGGAAGGTCCCGGCGAGCAGCAGGGCGACGGCGCCGGCGATGATCAGGGTGGCGAGCAGGCCGCCGACCTTGACCAGGCTGCGCAGGGCGAGGTTGAGCGCCATCGCCAGCACGACGCCGCCGATGGCGTAGCGCATCGGGAAGGCGGGGCGTGGGTCGTTCACGGGCGCTCCAGGGCGACGTCGAGGCCGAAGCGTTTCTTCAGCACCGACTCCAGCAGGCCCTTGGGCAGCAGCGCGGCGAGCAGCGGCAGGGCGCGGCTGCCATTGCCCAGGCGCAGCAGGCGCGGGCGCGGGTGGCGCTGGGCGGCGACGAGCAGGTCGCGGGCGAATTCGGTGGCGGGGGTGGGGTTGTCCTGGGAGGCCTTGGCGCGGGCGCGGATGCCGTCGCGGATCGGCCACCAGGGCGAGCCTTCGGCGATCACGGCCTCGGCCTCGCGGCTGGCGTTGGCGCCGAAGCTGGAGGCGATGGCGCCGGGCTGCACTTCCATCACGTCGATGCCGAAGGGGGCGAGTTCCAGGCGCAGGGCGTCGGAGAGGGCGTGCACGGCGGCCTTGGAGGCGCAGTAGGCGCCGGCGAAGGGGGTGACCAGCACGCCGGAGACGCTGCCGATGTTGACCACCAGGCCGCGACTGGCGCGCAGCACGGGGAAGCAGGCGCGGGTCAGGCCGATCAGGGAGAAGACATTGGTCTCGAACTGCCGGCGCAGGGCGTCGGTGCCGCCGTCGAGCAGCGGGCCCATGGCGCCGTAGCCGGCGTTGTTGACCAGCACGTCGAGGCGGCCGATCTCCCGTTGCAGGCGCTCGCCCAGCTGCGCCACCGCGGCCTCGTCGTTGACGTCCAGCTGCACGCCGGTGAAGCCGGCGACGTTCAGCGCGTCGACGTCATTGGCCTTGCGCGCGCAGGCCCAGACGCTGTAGCCGGCCTGCTTGAAGGCATCGGCCAGGGCGCGGCCGATGCCACTGGAGCAGCCGGTGATGAGGGCGACGGGTTGGCTCATTGCTGGGTTCCTTGTTGGTCTTGTTGTGATGGAGGCAGGGCGGTTCGCGCATCAGTCGGCGAATCTGCCATGTAATCGCTCGGCGCGGAACTCCAGGGTCTGCGGGCGGTAGCCGCTGCGCAGGGGCGGCACGGGCAGGCAGTGGCTCCAGTCGGCGCCGGCCTGCAGGCGCGGCGGGCCGAGGGAGCGTTCGGCATCGAAGGCCGACTGGGTGAGGTTGATGGCGTCGCCCGGGCGGTAGGCCTGGATCACCCAGGCGAGGTCCAGCAGGGTGGTGCTGCTGCCGTTGTGCACGCGGATCTGCAGCGGGCGGTCGGCGGGGCACGCGTCGGGGGCGTAGGCGACGCGGACGTCGAGCAGCGCCAGCTGGCGGTCCACCACGCGCTCTTCCCAGAGCACCCAGGCGGCGACCAGGCCGATGCCGAGCACGGCGACCAGCGAGATGGGCAGGGCCTTGGCGGGTTGGCGGATGACCAGTATCAGCCAGGTCAGGGTGAGGATCGCACCGATCAGCATGGGGACGCCCGTGGGGATTGGAGGGGCTCAATGCTAGCGCATTACGCCGGGGCGATGCGGTTGGGTGGAGGTGCCGGGCGCGGGGGCCCGGCGGGGCCCCCTTGGGTTGGCGCACGCCATTCCCCCTGCTGGCACAGGGGGAATGGGCCTCCCGATGGGGGAAGGAGGCTCAGCGTGCTGTCACATGGCTCACGGTGACGGAGTCGCTGCGGCCGTAGACGTCTTCCAGGCGCTCGATGTCGTCCTCGCCCAGGTAGCTGCCGGACTGCACCTCGATGATCTCCAGGGGGATCTTGCCGGGGTTGGTCAGGCGGTGCACCGCCGTCATGGGGATGTAGGTCGACTGGTTCTCGGTGAGCAGGAAGGTCTTGTCGTCACAGGTCACCTCGGCGGTGCCGGAGACCACGATCCAGTGCTCGGCGCGGTGGTGGTGCATCTGCAGCGAGAGCTGCGCGCCGGGCTTGACGGTGATGTGCTTGACCTGGAAGCGGCCGCCCATGTCCACCGAGTCGTACGAGCCCCAGGGGCGGTACACGGCGCAGTGGTTCTGGGTCTCGGTGCGGCCCTGGGCGTCCAGTTCGTTGACCAGCTTCTTGACGTCCTGCACGCGGTCGCGGTGGGCGATCATCATGGCGTCCTTGGTCTCGACGACGACGATGTCCTCCAGGCCGATCACCGACACCAGCTTGCCGTTGCCGTGCACCAGGCAGTTGTGGCTGTCGTGCACCACCACGTCGCCCTTGGTGACGTTGCCGTCCTTGTCCTTGTCGTGCACTTCCCAGATCGAGCTCCAGCTGCCGACGTCGTTCCAGCCGGCGGAGAGCGGCACCACGCAGGCGCGCTGGGTCTTTTCCATCACCGCGTAGTCGATGGAGTTGTCCGGGCAGCAGGCGAAGGTGGCGGCGTCGATGGTCACCGTGGTGCCGTCGCGCTGGCTGCGTTCCAGGGCGAGCAGGCAGGTGTCGTAGATGTCCACGTCGTGGTGCTTGAGCTCGTCGAGGAAGCGGCTGGCGCGGAACAGGAACATGCCGCTGTTCCAGAAGTAGTCGCCGGAATCCACGTACTGCTGGGCACGCTCGGCGTCGGGCTTCTCGACGAACTGGGCGACGCGGCTGATGCCGTCCGGCAGGCTGCCGGCCGAGTCCTTGCCACGGATGTAGCCGTAGCCGGTCTCGGGGCGCAGGGCGGGCACGCCGAACAGCACCATCTCGCCCTTCTCGGCGGCGATGGTGGCCAGGGCCAGGGCCTGCTGGAAGGCGCGCTGGTCTTCCAGCACGTGGTCGGCCGGCATCACCAGCATCAGCTCGTCGCGGCCCTCGGCCAGCAGCTGCATGGCGGCGATGGCGACGGCGGGCGCGGTGTTGCGGCCGAAGGGTTCGAGCAGCATGGCCTGCGGGGTGATGCCGATGGCGTCCAGCTGCTCCTGGACGATGAAGCGATGATCCTTGTTGGCCACCAGCACCGGGGCCTGCATGCCGTCGAAGTTCAGGCGTTCCAGGGTCTGCTGGAACAGGGTGTGGTCACCGGTCAGGGCCAGGAACTGCTTGGGGTACTGCTTGCGCGAAAGGGGCCAGAGTCGGGAGCCGCTACCGCCAGAGAGGATCACAGGAATCATGGGTGTATCTCCTAGAATCGTTCATCGTTTGTGGATAGGTTGCTCATCACATCGATCACTGATTTCTGTCTTGTAGTCCCACTGTCTCGTGCGGCGGGTACGAAGCGTTCGCCCGGGGCGCGAGCCCCGGGCCGGGTACATCAGGATTCGGCCGGGCGCTTGACCCAGACCGGGGAGAGCTTGCCGCCGCTGCCGGTGATGTAGAGGCAGACGACTTCGCCGCGCTGCAGCGAGACGGGCTTGAGGTCACTGACCTTGCGGGTGCCGTCGAACAGCGCGAGGTTGACCTTCACCGGGTTGATCTCGCGCTCGCCACGGCCCTGGGCGGCCACGTCCTCGACCACGGCGGTCTTGCCGTCGGCGGTCTTCAGGGTGAGCTTGGCGTCGGAGAGGTTCTGCACCCGCAGCAGGGCCTTCTGCTTGTTCTTGAAGGGCGGCTCTTCCACCAGCTTGGGTTCGGCACCCGGCTGGTTGACCAGGGTGTAGTAGCGGTCGGCTTCCAGTTTCACCGGCAGGTTGGTGGCGCCGACCTGGGCGCTGTAGTTGCCCGCGGGCAGGAACTTGAAGTCGCTGGAGCCGAGCGGGGCGACATCGTTCAGCGCGGTGTTGCCGACGTTGACGCTGAGTTCGCTGCTGCCGGCGTTGTAGGCGCGGACGAAGGCCGATCCCTTGGGTGCCTGGGGCCCGTAGAGCCCGCCCTCGTCGGCCTGTGCATGCACGGCGGCGAGGCCCAGGGCGATGGCGCAGGCGTACGACGTCCAGTTACGTTTCTTCTGTCGGTTCATGGTGTTCCTCCATCTTTCTTTCTTGAAATGGCCCGGTGGGGCCACAGTCGTCGAGGGCTCGCGGGGCGGGCCCTCACTGCCGGGTTTCAGTTGGCGGCGGTGGCTGCGAGGCGCTCGCCGGGGTTGCCGCCCTTGCGCAGCTCGGCGATCCACTGCGGGTCGAATTCGCTGAGGTCGTTGGGCATGGGCAGGTAGCGCTCGGGGAATTCCCAGATCACCAGTTGCGGAGCGGCGTCCTTCAGCTCGTCGCTCTTGAGGTACTTGAGCATCGGCAGGATCGGGCCGTGGCCATCCTCGGCGTGGTTGACCAGGTCGCGTTGCAGCGACTGGCGCAGCGCACCGGCGAAGTTCCAGTTCTGGTTGGCGCTGTAGCTGGTGCCCACCAGCACCACCGGGACGGTGCTGTCGGCGAACAGGGAGTCGCCGCTGGCCTCACCTTCGACCGCGGCCCGGGTCTCGCGTTTCTGCAATTTGTCGGGGGCCGGCATCAGGTTCTCGAACATCGGGTCCAGGGGCAGGAAGCGGGTCAGGTCGCCCTTGTAGTCCTCGTTCTTCACCGCCTCGGTGACGTACTCCTGGGCGTCGCCCGAGAGCGGCGCCGCACTGCGCACGGTCTCACCCAGGGTGTTGGCCACCACCTCGGCGCCCAGGGGCGTCCAGTGGGTGTCGGTGCGCAGGAAGACCTGGCCGTTGCTCTTGGCCTGCTCCAGGGTGCCGAGCAGGTCCGGGGCGATGATCCCGGCCTTGCGCGCGGCACCACGGAACTGCGCGTAGAGGTCCTGGCGCAGGGCGGTGGGCCGGGCATCGCCGGTGTACTCGGGGTACAGGCGCGACTTGGACGGCACGATTGCCAGCACCAGGGTCACGCCCCGGTTGGCCAGCTCGTCGCGCACGCCCTGGACCAGCGCCAGGTTCTCCTGCAGGTGGCGGTTGCCGTCGGCGACGGGGTCGAACTCCTCGTCGGAGAACAGCCAGCCGTCCTTGCCGATGACCACGCCCTGGCGGCCTTCGCCGAACAGGCCGAAGTCCACCAGCGCCCAGAGGTTGGTGCCGATCTGCTTGATCGGGAATTGGTCGTCGTAGTGCTTCTCGAAGGCATGGGCCAGCTTGCCATTGAGCACGGTGGTCTCCTTGGCGACGCTGAAGCCGACGATGCCGCGCATGGACCACAGGCTCAGGGCCAGCAGCATGCCGGCGAAGACGACGATGTAGAGGGTGTTTGCAGTTCTGCTCATGATCGCGCTCCTCAGAACTGGAAGTAGAGGAAGGGGGAGAAGCTCTGCGCCGAGAGCTTCAGGATCGAGGCGGCGAACAGCACCAGCAGGGCGATGCGGGTCGCCAGCATCGGCAGCTGGGTCATCCAGGCCTGCTGCCAGACCAGGCCGCCGCTCGGCGAGTAGGCGATGGCCGCCGGGTCATTGGCGCCGCCCTGCTGGGTGCGCGGCTGGGCGGTGGCCGGGCCGTTGGCGTCGATGTGTTCCTCGGCACGGGCCTTGGGCGCACCGGCCAGGGGCTTGGTGTAGAACTGGCGGATGCCGAAGATGGCCAGCACCACGTAGGCCAGCACCAGGGTGGCGATCTGCAGGCTGGTCAGCTGGGCGCGGTTGAGCTCGGAGAGGCCCAGTTCGCCGAAGCTGAACATGGCGGCGTACATGCGCCAGGCGACGTCGAGGTTTTCGGCGCGGAAGATCACCCAGCCGATCACCACCAGGAGGAAGGTGAAGGCCCAGCGCAGCGGGTTGAGCACGCGCGGCGCGGCGTCGACGCCCAGGGCGCGTTCGATCGCCAGCCACATGCCGTGCCAGGCACCCCAGATGATGTAGGTGAAGTTGGCGCCGTGCCACAGGCCGCCCAGCAACATGGTGAGGAACAGGTTGCGGTAGGTCTGGAAGGTGGTGCCGCGGTTGCCGCCCAGGCTGATGTACAGGTAGTCGCGCAGCCAGGTGGAGAGGCTGATGTGCCAGCGCCGCCAGAACTCGGTGATGGACTGGCTGATGTAGGGCTGGTTGAAGTTCTCCATGAAGCGGAAGCCCATCATCAGGCCGAGGCCGATGGCCATGTCGCTGTAGCCGGAGAAGTCGAAGTACAGCTGCGCGGTGTAGGCCAGTGCGCCGAGCCAGGCATCCCCCGTGGTCGGGTCGGAGAGGGCGAAGCAGTGGTCGGCGATGGGCGCGATGCTGTCGGCGATGAAGACCTTCTTGATGAAGCCCTGCATGAACCGGGTGCAGCCCTCGGCGAACTTGTCGACGGTGTGGGTGCGGTGGTTGAACTGGTCGACCAGGTCGCGGAAGCGCAGCACGGGGCCGGCGATCAGGTGCGGGAAGATCGCCACGAAGGCCGCGAAGTCGATCAGGTTGTGGGTCGCCGGGGTGTCGCCACGGTACACATCGATGATGTAGCTGATGGACTCGAAGATGTAGAACGAGATACCGATCGGCAGCAGGATGTGGGTGAGGACGAAGGGCTCCATGCCGAACGAGGTGACGATGGCGTTGAGGCTGTCGACACCGAAGTTGGCGTACTTGAAGTAGCCCAGCACGCAGAGGTCGACCACCACGCCGAGGATCAGCCATTTCTGCGCCGTCTTCGTGCGGACCCCGGCGGCGCCTATGCGCAGGCCGATCCAGTAGTTGAACACCGTGACCGCCGCGAACAGCGCGAGGAAGTCTATCCGCCACCAGGCGTAGAACACGTAGCTGGCGACGAGCAGCAGCAGGTTTCGATAGCGCGTCCCGACCAGGTAGTACAAGCCGAGGAAGATCGGCAGGAACAGGAACAGGAACACGTTTGAAGAAAAGACCATCCGAGTCTCTCCACTTGTACGTCAACTTTCTGGGCCGCCGCCGGACGTTCCAGCCCGGTGTGCGACCCGCCATTCCCTCCCCAGGGTGTGGCGTTCAAATCCTTGCGCCGCCGCGTCTGCTGCGCGGTCGGTTGATTCCCAAAGGCGCCTCCCGGAAGGGGAGGGCGCTGCATCAGCTACCGCTGCCGCCCTCCTTCTTCGGGTGGAAGACCTGGGTGATGTCGCCGCCCAGGCGGAAGGTCTTGTAGGGGCCCATGGAGTCCTTCCACTGCACGGTGTCGGGCTTGCAGCCGTAGAGGGCGCACCAGGGCTCGAGCCAGGCGAACTTGGCGTGTTTCCCCAGTTCGTCCATGTCCTGGTCCTCGCCGGTCCTGTCGTCGAAGGGCTCCTGGTCGTCGACGCCGGCGATGACCTTCTCGCCGAGGCGGCGCAGGGCACCGTTGTTCTCCTCGCGCAGGTCCACGCCGTTGGCCTGGGCGAACGCGGCGATCATCGCCAGCGGCGGCAGGCTGTAGTTGTGGTAGGCGAGGGCGCGTTGCCGGCGCTTGAGCTCGTTGGGCAGGAAGCCGTCCTGGTCGACCTGGCTGGCGGCGACGCGGAACTGATCCACCGACCAGTCGAACAGGTCGCGGCGGTTGGTGGCGACGGCCGTGGCCATCACCGACCAGGCGGCCCAGTAGGAGTGGTTGTTGATCTTCTTCAGCGGCAGGCCGCTCCAGTCGTGCACCGTCTGGTCGGCCAGGCGCGAGAACCAGGATTCGATGACCTGGGTCTGGCTCTTGTAGGCGTCCAGCGGGTGGCTGTCGGAGAACTTCAGCCGCAGGTAGGCGGAGGACAGGCTGCCCAGCGCCCATTTGCGGATCGACTTGCCGGTGTGGTTGTACTCGGTGCTGAGCAGGGCGTTGGCCTGGGCCCAGCTGGTCATCCACTGCAGGGCGCATTCGAGCTGCGGACGCTGCCCTTCGCGCATGTAGACCATGACCATCTTGTTCACGCCGCGCTCCATCTCGGTGATGTCGGCGGTCTTCTCGCGGAAAGCCTTCTCGGCTTCCGGGTTGAGGGTCGCGCGGGCCTTGTCCGAGCCTTCGTACTTGCTGCGGAAGTCGAGCTTGGCCGTGTACGGCTGCGGCGGCGCCTTGCAGGCCTCGGGCTTCTTGTCGTCGATATCCACCGGTGCGTAGTAGCCGCGTGGCGGCACCAGGTCGGCGGCACTCGCCTGGCCGACGAGCAGGCAGCCGCCGAGCAGGCAGGGTGCGAGCAGGCTGAGTGGATGCTTCATGGGGACCTCCTTCCTCACTCGGCCTTGGCCGTGAGGGTGTCGCCGCCGTTGCCGGGTCGCTTGCACAGGGTCACGTCGACGCT
Organism: Pseudomonas tohonis; assembly: GCF_012767755.2. Taxonomy (NCBI): domain Bacteria; kingdom Pseudomonadati; phylum Pseudomonadota; class Gammaproteobacteria; order Pseudomonadales; family Pseudomonadaceae; genus Pseudomonas; species Pseudomonas tohonis. The sequence goes on along the minus strand of NZ_AP023189.1, from coordinate 5,481,603 downwards.
GAGGTTCTCCGGCATTTCTTCGGGGCTGTGGATTTCCAGGGCGAGGACGTTCAGGTCCCGCCAATCGGGGTCGTCGCGCAGTTCGAAGACATAGCGACCACCGGTGTCGACGCGGTCGCTCTGCTCGATCTTGAAGTTCTCGCGGCGGCCGTTGAGGTACCAGATGGTGGCCTTGGACTCGTGCACGGACGGGTCGCTGAAGGTCAGGTCGACCTGGTAGTCGCCGCTGCGGATGTCTTTCACCGGCGCGTTCTGGCCGTTGACGAAGACCTCGTTGGCGCCGGGCTTCATCTTCACCTTGTTGTGCATCACCGCCTTCCGGCCTTCGCAGCCGTTGTCGACCAGCGGTACGGCCTGGCGGTAGAAGCTCTTCTGCGCCATGTCGTAGTGGGTGGCGAATTCCCAGACGATGATCTTCGGCGGGTTCTCGTGGAATTCCTTGCTGCTCATGTACTGCAGCAGGGCGCTGTCGAAGCCGCCGCCGCTGACGGCCATGTTGAGCACCTCGGCGCCGCTGTGCTGCTGCAGGAAGCCGCCGAAGTTGTACGCCGGGCCGCTGTTACTGGTGCCCACCAGGACGATCTGCGGGTTCGACTCGTCGCCGAACAGGCTGTCGCCGCCGGCGTCGCCCGAGGCTTCGGTCTCGTAGCGGTCGACGTACTGGGTGGCGTAGGTGGTGCCGCACAGCTGGCCGGCGGTCTTGTGCAGGGTGCCGGCCTTGGGCAGCAGGCCGACGACCTTGCTGGAGAACTCCTTCTTGGGGATGTCGGCGAAGCCGGGCATCTCCTTCAGCGTCTCGGCCACCAGCTTGGCGGTGCGGTCGGCGCCGGCCGGGGTCCAATGGTGGTCGGCCTTGAAGTAGTAGTCGGTGTCCACGCCCTTCTCGTCGAACAGCGGCGAGAGGTCGGTGACCCAGATGCCGGTCTTGCGGAAGTCTTCCACCGTCTTGAGGTAGTTCTTCTTCGCCAGCTCGAAGTCGAAGCGGGCCTTTTCTTCATCGGTCAGCTTCTCGCGGTTGATCAGCCCGCGGGTGGGTTGGTAGACCACCATCAGCTCGATGCCCTTGGCCTTGAGTGCGTCACGCAGGCGCTTGAACTCGCTGTAGCCGTAGGGGGTGGTGCCGAAGTCGGTGCGCAGGTCGTTGCGCGAACGGAACAACCAGTCGTCCTTGGCCTGCACCAGGGCGGTGAAGAAGCTCAGGTACTTGGTGTTGTAGGTGTTCGGGTTCTGCGCCGTGGCGCACAGCGGACCGGTGCGCTGCACGCTGTACTGCGGTTCGGCCGCCTGGGCGGTGTGGGCGCCGGCCAGCAGGGCGGCGGCCAGGGCGGAGGGGGCGAACCAACGGGTGCTGTTCTTGTGCATGATCTGTTGCCTCAATCCTGGAGTTCGGCCTGGCTTTCGACGGGGTCGATGAGCACCGCTTTCTTGCGGCGCACCATGAGGTCGAGGATTTCTTCCTGTTTCTCGCCCAGCACGCCGGCGAAGCTGATGCCGGTGGACTTGCTCGGGGCGAGCATCTCCACGCGGTAGAGCTCCACGGAGAGCGGCGAGTCGATGGACAGCGGGCTGGAGCCGTTACCGGCGAGCTTGCCGCCGACCACGATCATCGAGACCTTGGTGTCGAAGGGGTCGAGCTCGATGTCGCGGTCGGTATCGGACAGGTCCTTGATGTGCCCGTACACGCCGGTCAGCCCGTTGGCGATGGCGAGGTTCTCGTACAGGCGAATGTTCACGCTGTTGCGCAGGCGGATGCCGTGGCGCTGGTTGTTGACGATCTTGTTGCCCCACAACAGGTTGTTGGAGCTCTCGTACAGGGTGATGCCGTCGGCATGGTTCTGGTAGACCTCGTTGTAGGCCACCAGGTTGTTGACCGAGTTGCGGTCGATGACGATGCCCGAGAGTTTGTTGTCGTAGGTCTTGTTGTTGATGATCCAGCTGTCGTCCACCTCGCGGGAGATGATGATCCCGTGCTTCTTCTTGGTCCCGAACACGGTGTTCTCGGCGATGATCAGGCCGTGGGAACGGTCGTGCGGGTCGATGCCGTAGACGATGTTGTCGCGGTAGGTGTTGCCCTTGATCACCACGTCGCGGGCCTCGTAGCAGTAGAAGCCGTACCAGTGGTCGACGAACTCCGAATCCACCAGCCAGCCGGTGGGTTCCGGGCGCTTGAGGCGCGCGTGCATGCCGGGGGTGTACTGGGTGATGGAGACGCCGTAGGACTTGGAGTTGTTGTAGCCGAGGCTGGTGACGGTGCTGCCGACGATGTACAGCTCGCTGCCGCCCCAGGAGACCAGGAAGGGGCGGAATTCGTCGGGCGTGCGGAAGGTCGCCGGCGTCTTGTCCTGCTCGCGCCAGGCGGTCAGCCGGGTGCCGGTGATGAACAGCTTGCCGTCGTTGACCAGGAAGGCGCCGCGCTCCTGGGAGAGGCGGAAGTCCTTGGTGTCCTTGCCGATCTCGAGGTTCGCGTCCTGGGCCACCACCACGGGCAGGCGGGCGATGTACACGCCCGGCTCGGTCTCGCTGAACTGGCTGTCGGGCAGGGCCTTGGCGATGTCGGCGGGGGTGACGTGGCCGCCCTCGATGAAGATCGCCTGGGGCATGCCGCGCTGGCGGGTGACCCATTCGCGCATGCGCTCGTTGCCGCCGATGAAGTCCTTCAGGGCGTCCTGTTGCAGCATGCGCCGCACCACGACCTTGCCCTGTTTCGAGCGGTCGATCTTCGCTTCCACCGCCTGGGCGGTATAGCCGGAGAGGTCGGGCAGCGTGGGCGCGTCCAGGTGCAGCTGGTCCACCGGCGCGCTGGTGACGGTGTAGTTCTTGGTTTCCTTGAGCTCCTTGGCCGGTTCGGCGGCCTGGGCCCAGGGCGCTGCGATGAGCAGCGCGCCAAGTACCACTCCGCTGAGCGGCAGTGGGGTTCCGATGGGGTTTCTCATGGCTGTTCTCCCTTCGCGCATGGCGGCCTCAGAAGCGCCAGATGAAGTCGACGAAGGCGCGATGCATCAGCGAGTCGGTGCCGCTGCCATAGGCATCGCCCGGCTTGAACACGCCACCACGGAAACGCACCAGCGCGGAGGCGTCGTCCATGTGCTCGGCCATCGAGGCGGGCAGCAGGCCCTGCTTGAAGTACTTGGTGACGACGAAGTCGAGCTCCTGGCCGACGTCTTTCTCGCCGTCCTCCAGCGGGGCGATGATCCCGGCCTGGCCGACGTCCTGGTTGTCGTCGACACGCCAGAAACGGTGGTAGACGACGCTGGCGTCGTAGTCCTCGCGCAGCTGCCAGGAGGCGAAGGCGGTGCCCACCTGGAGGTTGCTCAGCTCGCCGCGGAAGGCTTCGCCGAAGCGGTGCATGCGCGAGTTGGTGCCGGTGAAGTTGGAGCGGTTGCTCTCCATGCCGGTCTGGCGGAACTGCTCGGAGCTGTCGTCGTCGCCACCGCCGCTGCCACGGGCGTAGGCACCGCCGACCTTCCACTGGTCGTTGATATTCCAGCGCAGGCCGAGGTCCAGCGCCCAGGCGTCGACGTCGACGTTGCGCGAGCCGTTGGCGAGGCGGTCGTTGCCGACCACGGTCTGGTTCAGTTCGTCGATGTCGCCGGTGAGCCAGGTGGCCTGGGCCCAGTAGTTGAGGGTCTCGGGCGAGCGGCGGTCGAAGAAGCCGTTGTCGGCATTGATGCCGAGCCAGGTGAGGTCGCCGGTGTAGCGTTTGTCGAGCGGGTCCACCACTTCGCCGTTGTCGGGCAGGCTGCCGTTGTCGCGGCTGTGGTGGAGCTTGAGGCCGACCCAGTGGTTGGGCATCCACTGGGTGGCGACGTCGCCGAAGAAGTGCTGGCGGTCCTTGTCCTCGGGGGCCAGTTCGTCGATGTCGGTGCGGTACTCGCTGAAGCGCTCGGCGACGCCGACGTTGGCGGTCAGCAGGGTGGTGTCGAAGGTCCAGCGCAGGGCCTCGATGTTGGTGTCCCACCAGGTGCCTTCTTCGCTGCGTACGCGCTGGCGGCCGAAGCGCAGGTGCTCGCCCGGGTAGGCGGTGAGGCCGGCGTAGTCGACCCAGAATTCGCGCAGGGCGAGGTAGCTCTTGTCGGGTTCGCGGCCGTCGCTGTTCTGGCTGGATTCGCTGTCGATGTCGCTGGATTCGATAGTGTCGGTCTCGACGATGTCGGTCGCGGTCACCGCCTGGCCCATGGCGAAGGCGCTCCACTCGCCGCGCTGGCCGTAGACCCAGGGACGCAGGTCGAGACCGATGCCGTTGACGTCGCCGCCCTTCTGGGTGCCGAGGTCGCGGTCGTCTTCGGACTGCGCGGTGATCTTGATGTCGAGGCCGAAGTTCTTGTCACTCATCTGCACGGCGAAGGCGCTGCTCGCGGTGATCAGCGTCATGCCCAGGCCCAGGCTTGCGTTCGTCCAGAGATTGAATTTCATAGCGGTTCCTTCAAGGGGTCTGCATGGCTTGCATCTGGGCGGCGTCCTGCAGGGCCGCGCCTCGGAGCTGACGCTCCTCGCGCAGCAGCTGCTCGGCCCGGGCGCGTTCCGCAGGCTGCAGTTGTTGTTCCACCGCCTGGGCCAGTTCGGTGGCCTGGGGTGTATTCTTGGGCAGCGCGAGCTGGCTGAAGACGTAGGCATTGACCAGGTTGGGCTGGATGCCCTTGCCCTGGGCGAACATCTGGCCGAGGGCGAAGTCGGCGTTGATCTGGCCGCTGCGCGCGGCGCTCAGCAGGTAGTCCAGCGCCTTGTCCGGGTAGATGTCGCCGAGGTAGCCGCGGATGTAGATCTGCCCCAGCAGGTAGTTGGCGGCCGGCTCGGTGGGCGCGGCCTTCATCAGGTGTTCCTCGGCCTTGCGCGGGTCCTGCGGCAGCAGCTTGCCTTCGTAGTAGAGGCGGCCCAGCAGCAGCTCGGCGCGCGGCAGTGCGGCTTCGCGGCCGTGGTCGAGGTACTCCATCATCTTGTCGATGTCGCCCAGGCCCGGGTACTCGTAGAGCAGCTTGGCGAGGCTGACCCAGGCGGCGGGGTAGGTCGGGGCGATCTCTTCGAGCATTTCCTGGGCCTTGCCTTCGTCGGGCTTGCCGCCGAGCTCGGCGTCGGCCAGCACCTGGGCCACCGAGTCCACGCGCTGGGCGGGAATGACGCCTGCGTGGTAGCCGTTCATCAGCTGGGCGACCAGGGCCTTCTGTTCCTCGGCCTTGCCCTGCTTCTGGTACACGGTGGCGAGCTCGACGTAGCAGACGTCGGCCTGGGTCAGGGTGCGCTTGCAGATGTCCTCGATCTCGCCCAGGTGCTGGTCGTAGGTGCCCTGGCTCCGATAGAAGAGGATCTGCGCCAGCTCGGCTTCGGGCTGGCCGTCGGCGCGCCACTGGGCGATGCGCTGCTGCACGTTCACGCCGGGGAAGTCCTGCGGGAAGGTCAGGTAGAGCATCACCAGGGGCAGCAGGCTGCTCGGCTCGCCGGCCTTGAAGGCTTCATCCAGCAGCTTGGCCGCTTCCTGGCGCTCGGCCGGGGTGGCGTCGGGCTTGCGCGCCAGCAGCTTGCCGAGGCGGGCCTTGGCGCGCGGGGATTCGTCCATGGCCTGGCGGTAGATCTGCTCGGCCTGGCGCATCTGCTCCGGGTCACCGCTGTTGACCTGCAGGTCGGCGAGGCCGACCTGGGCACTGACGTAGCCCAGGTCCGCCAGCTGGCGGTAGTTGCGCTCGGCGGTGGCGGTGTCGCCACGCTTGAGCGCTTCGTTGGCCAGGCGTTGGTCGGGCAGGCCGGCACAGCCGGCCAGCGCGACCGCGGCGCCGAGCATCAGGTAACGGGATGGGAATGTCGCCACTGCGGGTCCCTCCTCAGAAACCGGCCGCCAGGGCGCGGTCGATCATCCAGTCGAAGGACGGGCCACGGTCGATGCTGACTTCCACCGGCTGGCCGGCGAGCTTGCTGTCCAGGGTCTGGTCGGGCTGGATCACCACGCGGATGTCGGAGGACAGGCCGCTGTCGATCAGGCTGCTGCTGATGATCTTGCCGTGGCGCGGGCTGTCTTCGCCGGCCACCTGGAAGGTGACGCTGGCGCCGGGCTTGGCCTGGGCAAAGTTGCGGTAGGGGAAGCGGGCGCTGACGGTGGCTTCGAAGTCCTGGGGCACCAGTTCGAAGATGACGTCGCCCTTGCCGGCGAACTGGCCGTCGGCGACCAGCTGGCGCGCCACCTTGCAGTTGCAGGGGCTGGTCAGGGTGCCTTTCATCTGCTTGCCGAACAGTTCCTCGACGTTGGCCGGGGTGAGCTGGTCGTCGGTCAGGTGGCCCTTGAGCATCTCCAGCATGGTGGCGGAGAAGGAGGCGATGGGGGCGCCCTTGTCCACGGTGGTGCCTTCGCCGCCGATCAGGCTCTGCACGGTGCCTTCGCGGGGCATGGTGACCTGCATGCTGGGCACGGCGACCATGCCGGACTCGGCGTGGGTCACGAAGTACAGGCCGTACAGGGACTTGAAGATGAAGCCGAAGGCGGCCAGGCCGACGATGAACAGGCCGGCGCTGAAGGTCACCGCCTTGAGGCGGCCGAACACGCCCATGCCGCCACCGTTGCCACCGTTCTTGCGCGGCTTGGTGAAGTTCTCGCGCTGCAGGGTGTTGAGCATGTCGCCGGCGCTGATCACCTCACCGGACAGGTGGGCGCTGATCAGGTAGCGCAGGGTGGCGATGTCGCGCGGCTTGAGGCTGTGGAACTGGCAGCCGGCGCGGCCGCTGTCCAGGTCCACGGTGCGCACCTGGAATTCGACGTCCAGGCCCAGGGTCAGGCTGTCCAGCTGGAACAGCATGCGGCCCTGGTGGTAGTCGCCGACCTGGGCGCGGTGCTTGGGCCCGGTCTGGAAGGAGAAGCCACCGGCGGAGAGGTCGAGCAGGCGGTGCTCGACCCGTTCGTTGTTGGCCAGGTAGCGGATCTTGGCCGGTATCTTGACCCGGGCGTGCTGGCGCTGGGCTTCGGATTCGTGCACCACATTGACGTTGACGGCTGTATTCATGGCTTGGATTTCCTATTCAAGTTCTGTCACACGAACGCCATCAGCGTGGCGACGAATACGCTGGTTGCGGTGAAGGTCATGGCGCGTGAGGACCAGGTGTTGAACCAGCGCGTGAAGCTGGCGAGATCACGGTTGAGCTTGGTGTTCTGGCGCGTCCAGGACTGCTGGTCCAGGCGGAAGAAGACGTAGATCTTCACCAGAGCGCCGACGATCTGGTTGTAATAGAGGATCAGCGGGTAGGCCGGCCCTATGTGGTGCCCTGAAACGCTCAGCAGCAGGGTGAGGATGAAGCGGGTGAGACCGATCCACAGCAGGTACACGAGCAGGTAGGCGATGCTGTACTTGATGCTGGCGATGATGGCGACGGCCAGGCCCAGCAGGCAGGTCCACATCGATACGCGCTGGTCGCTGAGCACCAGGGTGGTGAACCAGCCCAGGCGGCTCGGCCCCAGGCGCAGGGCCCGGGAGTTCTGCCGCAGGTTGTTGCCGTACCAGCGGAACATCAGCTTGCGGCTGGCCTTGATGAAGCTCTTCTCCGGCGGGTGCTCGACGGTGTTGATCGCCGCGTCCGGCACGTAGAAGGTGTCGTAGCCCAGGCGCATCAGGCTGTACCAGCTGGACTTGTCGTCACCGGTGAGGAACTGGAAGCGGCCGAGGCGCCAGTGGTCCAGGTGGTCGCTTTCCACGTCGGCGATGAAGTCCGGGTCGGTCACGACCTTGGCGCGGAACACCGACATGCGCCCGGTCATGGTCAGCACCCGCTTGGAGAGCGCCATGGAGCACATGTTGATATGGCGCTGGGCGAAGCGCAGCTTGTGCCACTCGGACATGATGTAGCTGCCACGCACCTCGCAGAACTCGTTGGTGGTGAGGCCGCCGACATTGGGGAAGAGCTTGAACCAGGGCACGGTCTTCTTCACCACGCCTTCGGCGAGCACGGTGTCGCCATCGACCACGGCGACCACGGCGTTCTCGTCCGGCAGGCGCCGGGAGATGGCGCGGAAGCCGTAGGCCAGGCCGTCGCGCTTGCCGGTGCCGGGGATGCGCACGAAGTCGAGGGTGACGTGCTCGGGCGGGTTCATCTTCGCCCACAGGCCCTTGACCAGGAGTTCATCGGACAGCTCGACGATCGAGCACACCACGGTGGTGGGGTAGCCGCAGTCGATCGCTTCCTGGATCACCGAGCGGTAGACCATGGCGGTGGTCAGCGCGTCGATGCGAAAGCTGGTCACCAGCAGGAACACGTGGGACGGGTCCGCCGCTTCGCCCAGCTTGCGGACCTTGCGCCGGTAGTGCGGGTAGACCACATAGAGGAACAGCATGCCGCGGATGAAATGCAGGCCGCCCATGGAGTAGCGCCAGATGCCGACCAGGCCGATCAGCAGCAGGAAATGCTTGGAGTCGGGGTCGAAGACCGACTTGGGCAGGGCCAGTGCGAGCAGCCCCAGGCCCGTCAGGTAGAAAAGCCAACCCGCCGCCTCGTTGAGGCTTAGCTTGAGCTTGTCCATACGATTATCCATTCCGTCGTTGGCGCCGGACAAACCTCGGGCGTGGGCGCGGCTTCTTGTTGTTCGCCGACCCGAGGTTCATCACTTGCGTTGCGCTTAGAAGCTGGTGTCCGGGATTACCAGCAGATGCCTTCGGCCTGTGCGTTGGTCGCCTTGGGCATGAAGCCCACCAGGTCGATCACGCGCTTGCCTTCGGGCGCCCGTTGCGCCAGCGGAGCGAAGAGCTCGTCACGGTTGCCGAGGACGATGATGTCGGCATCGCCGACCACGCCGTCGAAGTCGCTGTCGAGCAGGGAGGACACATGGGGAATCTTCGATTCGATGTAGTCCTTGTTGGCGCCGTGCACGCGTGCGTACTCGACGTTGCGGTCGTAGATGCGCAGGTCGAAGCCCTTGCCGATGAGCATCTCGGCCAGTTCGACCAGGGGGCTCTCGCGCAGGTCGTCGGTGCCGGCCTTGAAGGACAGGCCGAGCAGGGCGACCTTGCGTTTCTCCTGGGCGGCGATGATGTCGAAGGCCTTCTGCACCTGGTAGGCGTTGCTGCGCATCAGCGAGCCGATCAGCGGGGCCTCGACGTCCAGGGAGCTGGCGCGGTAGTTGAGGGCGCGCACGTCCTTGGGCAGGCAGGAGCCGCCGAAGGCGAAGCCGGGGCGCATGTAGTACTTGGAGAGGTTGAGCTTGTGGTCCTGGCAGATCACGTCCATCACTTCGCGGCCGTCGACACCCACCGCCTTGGCGATGTTGCCGATCTCGTTGGCGAAGGTGACCTTGGCGGCGTGCCAGACGTTGCAGGTGTACTTGATCATCTCGGCGACCTGGACTTCCTTGCGGATGATCGGTGCGTCGAGTTCGCGGTACAGGGTTTCCAGCAGGTCGCCGGAGGCCTTGTCCAGTTCGCCGATGACGGTCATGGGCGGGAAGTCGTAGTCCTTGATCGCGGTGCTTTCGCGCAGGAACTCGGGGTTCACCGCGACGCCGAAGTCTTCGCCGGCCTTCTTGCCGGAGCAGTCCTCGATGATCGGGATGACCACGTTCATCACGGTGCCCGGCAGCACGGTGCTGCGGACGACGACGGTGTGGCGCTCGGACTTGTCGCGCAGGGCGAAACCGATCTCGCGGCAGACGCCTTCGATGTAGTCCAGTTCCAGGTCGCCGTTCTTCTTGCTCGGGGTGCCGACGCAGATGAAGGAGACTTCGGTGTCGCGGACCGCGGCGGCGACATCGGTGGTGCCGCGCAGGCGGCCGGTCTTGCGGCCTTGCTGCAGGAGCTCTTCGAGCCCGGGTTCGACGATGGGGGACTTCCCGTTGTTGATCAGGTCGATCTTGGTGGTGGAGACATCTACACCGACAACTTCATGACCACGAGCCGACAGGCAACCGGCACATACTGCACCGACATAGCCCAAACCAAAGATGCTGATACGCATCGCATTCACCTCATCCATTTAGCACGCTGTTAATTGGTGGCATAATCGCCACTTCCGTTTTGCAGCCGTTACATTCAATTCGTAACTTTCAGCTGCGTGCAGGCATGACAAACACCTGGCACCGAAACTGCGGGTACCTGAAGCGGAGCCTGTGAATTCGCTGGCTCCAAGGTTTCCTGGACTGATTACCTTACTGGCTCTTGTCCCTGGTTCTTGTCAGTCGATCCTGTGTCCAACTTCTCCTCTTAGTTCGCCTGTTTCGTTTCTGGCGCACAACTTCCCCCTCGGAGCATTCCGATACATGGGGGCAGTTTGGAATCACGCTGAAATATTGCGTGAAGAATTAAGCGTCGGGGTTATGAGTGTTCGGGTTTTCGGATAGTTCCTACCGTTCGTCATCAATTTGATTTGTTGCAATTCATCGACTACGGCCATTTGTAATTGCACCTTGATGGCAAACTTCGGGTGTTTCAACGGGCCGAAAAAGTTCCCTGTATTTAATGGATGCAAGCGCAGCGGTAGTTCGCTATCGCCCGTGCTAGAGCCTGCGCGCTGTTTACGCAACGGCGCGGAAGTTCCCTGGCCAGTTGTGAGGCAGGCGGTACGTTAGTTCCAGCGGCGATTAAAGGTGATGGCACCGGGCCGGCGCGCAGAAATGGCGGGAGGAGGAAACTTCGCCGATTGGACGACTCGCAGCGGAGCCGCCCAACCAATGGCAGGTTGTGGTGGGAAACGAGGCGGGGAAATCAGTCCTGCGGGGTGTCGCGGAGGAATACCAGCTTGTCCGGCGAGGAGGCTTCGGCGCTGTAGCGGTAGCCCTGGTAGTCGAAGTCCTTCAGGCCTTGCGGGTCGGTCAGGCGTTCCTTGATCACGTAGCGGGCCATCAGGCCGCGAGCCTTCTTGGCGTAGAAGCTGATGATCTTGTACTGGCCGTTCTTCAGGTCCTTGAATTCGGTGTCGATGATGCGGGCATCGAGGGCCTTGCGCTTCACCGAGCTGAAGTATTCGTTGGAGGCGAGGTTGAGCAGGATGTCGTCGCCCTGTTCGGCCAGTGCCTGGTTGAGCCAGGTGCTGATGCGATCACCCCAGAAGGCGTAGAGGTCCTTGCCCCGGGCGTTGGCCAGCTTGGTGCCCATCTCCAGGCGGTAGGGCTGCATCAGGTCCAGTGGGCGCAGCAGGCCGTAGAGGCCGGAGAGCATGCGCAGGTGGCGCTGGGCGAAGTCGAAGTCGGCTTCGGCGAAGCTCTCGGCGTCGAGCCCGGTATAGACGTCGCCCTTGAAGGCCAGCAGTGCCTGCTTTGCGTTCTCGGGGGTGAACGCCGGGTGCCAGCTGCCATAGCGCGCGGCGTTGAGGCCGGCGAGCTTGTCGGACAGGTGCATCAGCTCGGCGATGTCGCTCGGGGCCAGGGTGCGCAGTTGCTGGATCAGTTCCTGGGCGTGGTCCAGGTGCTGGGGCAGGGTGTGGCGCGGGGTCACCGGCGGGGTTTCATAGTCCAGGGTCTTGGCGGGGGAAATCACCAGCAGCATCGATTCGTCTCCTTCGGGAATGAGGCGATTCTAGGGATTTGCGGCGGTGGGCTCCACCTATGGGGACGATTGACGCTGTCGGTGCGTCCCGCGAGGGCCGGTGTCTCGCTGCGCGCAGGCTCTCCATCGGGACAGGCGGCATCGCTATTTGGCTCTGCCGCAGGTTCGGCTTCAGCCCAACCGTTGTCCGAGCCCTTTCCCTTGCCCGGTTGCCACGCATCACATCCGGCGCCCGGGGCGTTGCGCTATAGTGCGGCGCCCGGCGCGTGCGCCGGCCCCCTCTCATCCACTTTGACAAGGAGGTCGCAGTGAAGACCCTCTCGAGAATCGCCCTATCCCTGCTGCTGGGTTCCGGTGCCGTCCTGGCCCAGGCCGAGCAGTTGCCCATCGAAGTGCTCAGCGCCGTGGTCAAGGACCAGAAGATCGAAGGCGCCGAGGTGCTGGTGCAGAAGAACGGCGCGCAGACCGCCAGCGGCAAGACCGACGCCCAGGGCCAGGTGACGCTGGACAGCGCCTTCGCCGACGACGCCGACAGCCTGCTGATCATCAAGAAGCCCGGCTACTCAAACCTCGTCGCCAAGTGCCCGTGCAAGGGCATGACCTACGCGGTGAGCCCGGTGATGCAGGACCTGGACGGCATGCGCATCGTGCTGAGCTGGGGCGAGACCCCGGCGGACCTCGATTCGCACATCGCCTTCCCCGGCAACCACATCTATTTCGACGCCAAGGAAGGCACCGACGCCGACCTGGACGTGGACGACACCGACAGCTTCGGCCCGGAAACCATCACCCTGCACAAGAAGCGCTTCGGCGAGAGCTATGTGTACGCGGTGCATGACTTCACCAACATCAACAACCCGTCGTCCAAGGCACTGTCGGCCAGCCAGGCCAAGGTCTTCGTCTATGTCGGCCAGTCCCTGGTGCGCACCTACTACGTGCCGAAGGACCAGCGCGGCAACCTGTGGAAGGTGTTCCGCCTGTCCGGCAACGGCGACTTCCAGGACATCAACACCCTCGAAGGCAGCAAGGCCGAGGACGCCAACTACGTGCTCGGCGACATCGAGCCGCTGCTGGGCAATGGCCAGGACGTGGCCGCCCAGGCCGTGACCCAGGCCGCCCAGGGCGACGCCAAGGCGCTGAACAAGCAGGGCGAAGCCGCCTACCACGACGGCAAGCTGGACCAGGCCATCGACCTCTATCGCCAGGCCATCGAGCTCAATGCCAACTTCGGCCAGGCCTACAGCAACCTGGGCCTGGCCTACCAGAAGGCCGGCCGCACCGCCGAGGCCATCTGGGCCAACCGCAAGGCCATCGCCCTGGCCAGCGGTGCCAGCGCGGCCACCGTGCGTGCCAGCTCCTACTACAACATCGCGCGCATCTATGAAGAGGCCGAGCAGTTCGACGACGCCCTGCGCCATTACCACCTGGCCAAGGAGCAGAAGGCCAACCCGGTGTACGACAAGGCGATCCAGCGGGTCCAGGATCGCCACTGATCTTCCCCGACACCAGCGCGCCCTTCGGGGCGCGTTTTTCATTGGAGTGCAGGTTCATGTTCAGAGTCATTTCCCTGGGGCTCGTCCTGGCCCTTGGCGCAGGCGCTGCCCAGGCCGCCGGCCCTCGGGCGGTCGCCACCCTCGACCGCAGCACCTGGCCCGCCGCGCTGGACAGCCCGGCGGCCTTCGACGATGCCTCGCGGGCGGAGATCCTGGTGTTCGCCCAGGCCCTGCTGCAGAGCGAGACGCTGGATGCCGGCGCCTGGCAGCGGCGCCTGGACCTGAAGGCGGTCAACCTCAATGGGATCGACACGGTGCGCAGGCATTTCTGGGCGCGCCTTGTGGATAACTATCGGCTGGCCAGCCAGGGCTGCTCGGCGGCCAGCCCCTTCTGCCCGCCGGCGAGCGACGAGGCCGCGCTGCGCGAGCAGGCGAAGCGCTTCGATGTGGCGCCGGATTCGCCCTTCTTCGCCTGGGCCGAGGCCAGTCGCCGCTTCCACCAGGTCTACCTCGACGAAGAGATGCGCCTGGCCGCGCTGTTCCCCCGGATCAGCAGCGAGATCGGCCTGTTCTCCGCGCAGGAGCGCAACGGCGAGGAGCTGGCGGACCGGCACTTCCTGCTGACCTTCGACGATGGCCCGGCGCCGGTGGGCGGCCACAGCGACCGCATCACCACCTGGCTGCGGGAGAACGGCGTCAACGGCACCTTCTTCGTCCTCGGCCAGAGCCTGCAGGCGCGCCTGCAGAAGACCTCGCCCGAGGCACTGAACGCGCTCTATGCCGGCCAGTGCGTCGCCTCCCACGGCTGGGAGCACAAGTCCCACGCCAGCTGGGATCAGTGGCAGGACTCGGTGACCCGCGTGCAGGCGCTGCTGGGCAAGGCGCTGCCGGACAGGGCCGTTCCGCTGTTCCGCCCGCCCTATGGCCAGCGCCAGGCCGACAGCGGCGCCTTCTTCGCCGGGCAGGGGCTGCGCGTGGCGCTGTGGAACATCGATTCCCAGGACTGGAACGCCCGCATCAGCGGCGACGTGGCCGGCCAGCGCGTGCTCAGCCTGATGCTGCTGTGGCGGCGTGGCGTGATCCTCTTCCACGACATCCACGCCAAGGCGCAGACGGCGGTGCCCTGGCTGCACGCGCAAACGGGCGCGGCGGGGCTGACCTGGGAAGATTGTCGGGCGTATCGGTAGGGAAGGGTGACCGGGGCGGTCGGAATGCGGGAAGAGCGGTGACAGGACTTTCGACTTTAGCGACGGCCAGGGATGGCGCCAAGGGTTTTTCGTCGCCTGGAAAAAAAAGCGGCCGGCGGTGAAAAAGTACTTTTTTCTGTCATCCGTATTGGGTTATTAACGAATCAGACCGCCGAATCCTGAAGACAGGTGGCGGCCCCAGGCCCTCACCTCTGCTTCTCGGGCTCCCTTGGCGACCGGCATGACCCGGCCAGATGGGGACGGTGGTCCTTCCTCGGCGGAGAGCCGTCATGGCATTCCGTCGCCCGGACCGACAAGAAGGTGACCGAGTATGGATGATCACGGACGCGCCCGCCCCACCGCTCCAACCCTCTACGCCCTCGATACCAACGTTCTGATCCACGATCCCAACGCCATCCTCAACTTCGAAGAACACCACGTGGCCATCCCCATGACCGTGCTGGAGGAACTCGACAAGCTGAAGACGGGCAAGCAAGGCGTAGCCGCCGAATGCCGCCAGGCCATCCGGCTGATCGACAAGATCCTGGGCGAGGCCTCGCCCGAGCAAGTGGAGCACGGCGTACCTATCCAGCGGGAAAAGAGCGGCCCCTGCGGCTTCCTCTCGATACTCATGAGCAAGAGCGCAGCCCCCATCACCTGGCTGCCCGAAGACCTGAACGACAACAAGATCATCAACCAACTGGTGGAATTGAAGACCCGCCGCCCGGGCATGGCCGTGGTGCTGGTGACCAAGGACATCAACATGCGCCTGAAGGCGCGCGCCTGCGGCATCGACTCGGAGGACTACCACACCGACCAACTGGTGGACGACGTCTCGCTGCTTTCCCGTGGCTACCACACCATGGCCGGCTCGTTCTGGGAGCGCGTGAGCAAGGTGGAGACCCGCCAGGACCACGGCCGCACCTGGCACCGCGTGCAACTCACCGACAACCTGCCGGCGGTCCACGTCAACGAGTTCATCGTCGACGAGCAGGGCTTCGTCGGCTGGATCAAGGGCATCAAGGCCGATGAGCTGCTGATCCTCGACCTGCACCAGGAACCCTTGCTGCACCAGGAAGCCTGGGGCCTGCGCCCGCGTGACATCTACCAGGCCCTGGCGCTGTTCGCCTTGCTCGACCCGGACATCCACCTGGTCAATCTCTCGGGTGCGGCGGGCTCCGGCAAGACCATCCTGGCGCTGGCGGCGGCCATCGAGCAGACCATGGTCAGCAAGCGCTACCGGCGCATCATCGCCACCCGCAGCGTGCAGGGGCTGGACCAGGAGATCGGCTTCCTGCCCGGCACCGAGGCCGAGAAGATGGAGCCCTGGCTGGGCGCCATCACCGATAACCTCGAAGCCCTGCACATGGACGACGAGAGCACCCATGGCAGCGTCGACTACATCCTCAGCAAGGTGCCGCTGCAGTTCAAATCCCTCAACTACATACGCGGGCGCAGCTTCCAGCAGAGCCTAATCCTGATCGACGAGTGCCAGAACCTGACGCCGCACCAGATGAAGACCATCATCACCCGTGCCGGCACCGGCTCGAAGGTGATCTGCCTGGGCAACCTGGCGCAGATCGATACCCCCTACCTGTCCGCTCCCAGCTCCGGCCTGACCTACCTCACCGAGCGCTTCAAGGACTTCCCCCATGGCGTGCACATCACCCTGCAGGGCGTGCCCCGCTCGGTGCTGGCGGAATACGCCGAAACCCACATGTGACGAACGGCCGCCGGGCGGAGCGATCCGCCCGGCGAAAGGCCTTCGATAATCCTGGGATTTGTATACAATCCGCCTCCTGCGGGCCCTTTCGTGGTGCCCGCCAGAGGAGCCAAGCCGTGTTGACCCATCTCGATTCCCAAGGCCGCGCCAGCATGGTCGACGTCACCGAAAAAGCGGTGACCGCCCGTGAGGCGACGGCCGAAGCGCGGGTGCGCATGCGCCCCGAAACCCTCGCCATGATCCAGTCCGGCGGCCACCCCAAGGGCGACGTGTTCGCCGTGGCGCGCATCGCCGGCATCCAGGCAGCGAAGAAGACCTCGGACCTGATCCCTCTGTGCCACCCGCTGATGCTCACCAGCGTCAAGGTCGAACTCAGCGCCGAGGGCGACGACGCGGTGCGCATCGTCGCCCGCTGCAAGCTGGCCGGGCAGACCGGAGTGGAAATGGAAGCGCTGACCGCCGCCAGCGTCGCCGCCCTGACCCTCTACGACATGTGCAAGGCGGTGGATCGCGGCATGACCATCGAAAGCGTCCGCCTGCTGGAAAAGCTCGGCGGCAAGAGCGGCCATTACCAGGCCGGGGAGTGAAGATGATTCGCGTGCAGTATTTCGCCCGTTACCGTGAAGCGCTCGGCCTCGATGGCGAGCAGCTCGCCTGGGACCCGGCGTTCGCGAAGCTGGATGACCTGCGCCGCCGCCTGCTGGGCCGTGGCGGCGTGTGGGAGGTGCTCGACGAGCAGAACCTGATGTGCGCCCGCAACCAGGAGCTGTGCAGCCTCGACGAGGCCCTGGCCGATGGCGACGAGGTCGCCTTCTTCCCCACCGTGAGCGGGGGCTGAGCATGGGCATTCGCGTACAGGCCGCGGCCTTCGACCCCGGCACCGAGCTGAACGCCCTGCATGCGGCCAACGTCGGCGTCGGCGCGGTGGTCGGCTTCGTCGGCTATGTGCGCGACTTCAACGAGGGCCAGGATGTTTCCGGGATGTTCCTCGAACACTACCCGGGCATGACCGAGAAGGCCCTGGAGAAGATCGCCACGGAGGCGCGGCAGCGCTGGCCGCTGCTCAAGGTCGACATCCTCCACCGCATCGGCCGCCTGGAACCGGGCGAGCCGATCGTCTTCGTCGGCACCGCCAGCGCCCACCGCCAGGCGGCGTTCGACGCCTGCAACTTCATCATGGACTACCTCAAGACCCGTGCCCCCTTCTGGAAGAAGGAAGACACCGCCGAAGGCCCGCGCTGGGTCGAAGGGCGCTGCAGCGACCAGGCGGCGGCGCGGCGCTGGGAAGGCTGAGTTACTCAGCCCTGGCTCCAGGGATTGATCAACGGCACGCCCGTGCCTTCGAAGTCCGCAAGGTTGCGCGTCACCACCGTCAGTCCATGGACCAGGGCGGTGGCGGCGATCAGCGCATCCCGCTCGCTTTTCCGGTCCGGCACATGCAGGCGCGCACAGGCCAGCGCGACGGTGGCGTCCACCGCGAGTACCCGGCCGGCGAAACCGGGCAGCACCTGCTGGTTCAGCCAGGTACGCAGCAGCGCACCCTGAGCGGCATCCTTGCGCTCGATGCCCAGCACACCGGTTTCCAGTTCCATCAGGCTGATGGCCGAAAGGTAGAGCGTCTTGGCGTTCACCGAACCGGCCCAGGTGACCACGCCTTGATCGGCGCGGCCCTGGCGGGCCTTGCGCAGTTCGGAAACGACATTGGTATCGAGCAGGAACATCAGTCGAGGTCCGCCGGCTTGTGATTGATCTCGGCGCGGGGCGGGTCGAACTCCACTTCGGCGTCGGCAGGCATGGCCAGCAACTCGACGATGCTCGCCTGGTGACCGGCGAGGGCCTGGTAGTCCTCGATGCTCATCAGTACGTGGGAGGGCCTGCCGCGATCCGTTATGAATACCGGGCCGGACAGGGCTGCTTTCTTGGCGCCGCTGGTGTCCTGGTTGAACTCGCGGCTGGAGAGGGTGGTAGGCATGGGAATCGTCCTCCGAAGAAATGTAGAGATGTTACTACATGAGTTCGTTGGTCGTAGTCCGAAAGGCTCAGCCCAGCTCGATGTACATCTTCAATAGGATGGGCGCGAACATCGAGGCCGTGCCCAGGCCTGTCAACCAGACTCCCCATTCCCTCTCGCGGTTGCTGAAGCCGATGCCAAGCATGAGGAAGCCTGCGACGAGCAGGCCGATCATGATGTGCACGTTGTCCATGCTGTTCTCCATTGCGTCCGGGACCTGATTCCAGACTAGTTGCCGCTGCGCGCCCGCGTGCTGACGCGGGTCATTTGCGTTGGATCGGCGCGGCCATCGGGGCGTGGAAATGAGCTGGACGGCGATTGACGATTTGTACGAATAAGTCCAGAGTGGACAAATAAGTACAAATCAGGGCTGCGCCATGCACGCTACCTTTCTCGATCGCGGTCCACTCGGCGGCTGGAGTTCTTCCGGCTGCGCTTCTCTGCCCTCCATCAACGCCCACACGAACCGGCCCACCGTCCTGGCGGGCCCAGCTATGCATCGCGGGAGTCGCACCATGAAGAAAATCGTACTGCTCGGCGGTATCGCCCTGAGCCTCGTGGCATCCAGCCTGTTCGCCGCCGACAAGCCCCTGCGCCTGGGGATCGAGGCCGCCTATCCGCCGTTCGCCTACAAGACCCCGGCAGGGCAGATCGAGGGGTTCGACTACGACATCGGCAATGCGCTGTGCGAGGAGATGAAGGTCAAGTGCCAGTGGATCGAACAGGAGTTCGATGGCCTGATCCCCTCGCTGAAGGTGAAGAAGGTGGATGCCATCCTGTCGTCCATGACCATCACCGACGAGCGTCGCAAGTCGGTGGATTTCACCCACAAGTACTATTACAGCCCCGCGCGCCTGGCGATGAAGAAGGGCAGTGCGGTGAGCGATGACTTCGCCCAGCTGGTGGGCAAGACCGTCGGCACCCAGCGTTCCACCACCACCGACCGTTTCGCCACCGAGGTGCTCGAGCCCAAGGGTGTGAAGGTGGTGCGCTACAGCACCCAGAACGAGATCTACCTGGACCTGCTCTCCGGGCGCCTGGATGCGGTGCTGGCGGACGCTTTCCCGCTCAACGAAGGCTTCCTCAAGACGGATAACGGCAAGGACTACGAGTTCGTCGGCCCGGTGCTGAAGGACCCGCACTACTTCGGCGAGGGCGCCGGCATCGCCGTGCGCAAGGGCGATGCCGAACTGCGCGACAAGCTCGACGCGGCCATCACCGCCCTGCGCGCCAATGGCACCTACCAGAAGATCCAGGCGAAATACTTCGACTTCGACATCTACGGGGATTGAGGTGGAACGGGGCGGTGCGATACGCCGCCCGGGTTTCCGGCGTGAGGAGCGCCCGTAGGTTGGCGCCGAGCGCAGCGAGGCCCAACGTTTGCCGGTGAGCCCGATCGCGAATGAATTCGCTCCCACAGGGTGTGGGCCGTAGGTCGGGTGCAACCCGGCGGTTTCGAGATCGCCTGGAGTGGCCGGTGCGCGGCACCGCTGGGCGAATGAATGCGCCACTACATATCGGTTTCGGGTTCTTCCTTGAGTTCGCGCAGGTGCTTGTAGACGGTGGCGCGGCCCATGTTGAGGACGTTGGCGACGTAGTTGGCCGCGCTCTTGCCCTTGAAGGCACCCTCGGCGTGCAGGGCCAGGACCAGCTCGCGCTTGTGCTCGCGGCTGAGCAGGTTGAGGCCGAGCTGGCGCTGGCGCATCCAGTTGTGCAGGAAGGTGTTGATGCGTTCCTGCCAGTCGTCGCGGAACAGCGCGTCGGGCTGGGGGATCAGCTTGCCCGGGGCGAGGAACAGGTCCAGGGCCGCCTTGGCGCTCTCGAACAGCGAGATGTTGAGGTTGATGCACAGCACTGCCAGCGGCTTGCCCTTGGCGTCCTGCAGCACGGTGCTGACGGAGCGGATCTTCTGCCCGTCCCAGTTGAGCTTCTCGTAGGGGCCGATGTTCCGCTCCTCGCCGCCATCCTCAAGCATGTCTTCCAGGGCCGCGTCGTCGCCGATGCTGCGCTTGGAGATGTTGTTGGCGATGTAGGCGACCTTCTGCGTGCGCAGGTCGTGCACCACCACCTCGGCATGGGGGAAGAACAGGGTGGCGATGCCGTCGGCTATGGCCCGGAAGTTGTCGAATGCCGGATCGGGACGAGGCGTCATGGAAGGCTCCGCAAAGGCTTGGCCGCGCCCCCTTGGCGCGGCCGGGCGAGTGTGGCGCAAAGCGCGCCGGGCGTCACCTGAGGCGGGCCGGGGAGAGCATCGCCGCATTCAGGCCGAAGCGGCCCAGGTGTTCCGGCAGCGGCTGGCGCAGGATCAGGCTGGCACTGGCCTCGCCCATGGCTGCCGAGGTCTGGATGCCGTAGCCGCCCTGGCCGGCGACCCAGAAGAAGCCCGGCGCCTGGTCGTCGTAGCCGGCCACCAGGTCGCCGTCGGCGAAGAACGAGCGCAGCCCGGCCCAGGTCCGGGCGGGGCGGCGGATGCTCATGTGGGTGTGCTCCTCGATCTGGTAGATGCCCAGGGCGATGTCCAGCTCTTCGGGCTGCACGTCGTGGGCGTCCACCGGGTCGGCGTTGGCCGGCGAGCCCAGCAGCATGCCGGCGTCGGGCTTGAAGTAGAAGGATTCGTCCAGGCTCACCAGCGCCGGCCAGGCATGGCTGTCGACGCCTTCCGGCGCGGCGAAGATGAAGGCTGCGCGGCGTTTCGGTTGCAGGCCCAGCGGGCGCACGCCGGCGAGGGTGGCGAGGCCGTCGCACCAGGCGCCGGCGGCGTTGACCAGCACGGGCGCGGTGAACTCGCCCTGGCCGGTGGTGACGCGCCACAGGTCCGCCTCGCGGCTGATGGCCCGCACCTCATGGCCGGTGTGCATGCTGCCGCCGTTGCGGCGGATGCCACGCAGGTAGCCCTGGTGCAGGGCGTCGGTGTCGATGTCGGCGGCGCTGGGGTCGAGCATGGCGCCGAAGACCTTTTCCCGGCGCAGCACGGGCACCAGGGCGCAGGCCTGGTCGGCGTCCAGCAGTTGCACCTCGGGAACGCTTTCGCGGGCGCTGTCGAACTGGCGGCGCAATTCATCCGGGTCGTTGTTGAAGTCCACCACCATCTCGCCCCGGGGCGTGAGGATGGGGTGTTCGCTGAAGCCTTGCGGCGGGTTGTCGAAGAAGGCCCGGCTGGCGCCGGTCAGGGCGCGCACCTGGGGCGTCCCGTAGGCGACTGTGTAGAGCGCGGCGGAGCGGCCGGTGGAGTGGTAGCCGGGGTGCTCCTCGCGTTCCAGCACGGCGACCTTGCCCTGGCGGGACAGCCAGTAGCCGGTGGAGGCGCCGGCGATGCCCGCACCGATGATGATGAAGTCCACCTGGTTCATGCCGATTCCTCGCACTTGAGGTGATAGAGCGCGTTGGCCAGGGCGACGTCTTCGAGGCCGAGGCCAATGGAGCGGAAGAATACCGGACGCCTGTAGTCGGGGCGTGGTGCGCGGTCGGCGAGCAGTTCGGGCAGGTCGCCGCGCAGTGCGTCGACGTTCCAGCCGTGCTGTTCGGCGGCGATGCGCATCTCGCCGGCGCTGCCGGGCGTGGTGGCGCGGTAGTCGCAATAGACGTCCATTTCCGCCAGGGCCTGGGGCGGCACTTCATGGGCGCGCGGGGCGTTGGTGCTGATGGAGGTGACCAGCGTGGCGCGGCCGAGTTGGCGTGGGTCCAGCACCGGGGCGGCGGACGAGGTGCACAGCAGGATCACCTCGGCGTCGGCCAGGGCGGCGTCCTGGGTGGCGCAGACTTCCACGCGCGGGTCGAGGGCACGCAGGCCTTCGGCACGCTCGCTGTCGGGCAGGAGGCGTGGCGAGTACACGCGCACCTGCTGCCAGGGGCGCAGGGCCAGGCAATGACGGATATGCGCGCGGGCCACGGCGCCGCTGCCGATCACCGCCAGCTGCGTGACGCCGGCCGGGGCCAGGGCATCGACCGCCACGGCGGTGGTGGCGGCGGTGCGTTCGGTGGTCAGGGTGGCGGCGTCGCAGAGCATCAGCGGCTGGCCGCTGGCCATGGACATCAGCAGGGTCCAGGCGGTGACCACGGCGCCATCCGGGCGCGGCAGGTAGGGCGAGGTCTTGACCCCGTAGACCTGCTCGCGGGCCAGCACGCCGAGGTAGTTGATGAAGTCGCCGCCACCGGGGAATTCCACCAGTTGCTGCGCCGGTTGCACCGCGTCACCGGCGGCGAGGTCGAGGAACATGCGGCGCAGGGCGTCCTGCACGTCGATGCGTTGCAGCAGGCGTTCGGCTTCGGCAGAAGGGACGACCAGGGGGAGGACGCTGGACATGGTGGGGCTCCGATATAAACAATTTGTCCATATTGGAATTTATTGTCTTGATCGGCAAGGGGCGGGCGACAGGGCGCAAGGAAATGGCGCCTGGGTGAAAATTCCATCTGCGAGGGGAAGGGTGTCTTGGGGGAAAGGAGAGGCGGTAGGCTGAAGCGGAGCGCCGCCCGGCCCACCCTACGCCCCGCTCGGCCTGTGCCTGCTGATGTGTGGGGCGGAAATGAAAAAGGCGAAGCCCGGGGGCTTCGCCTTTTCTGTGCGCGACCGTTGCGATCAGTGCTTGCGCGGCACCGACTTGAGCAGCTCGGCGGGCGGGGTTTCGCAGTTGATCTTGCGACCCAGCAGTTCCTCGATCGGCGGCAGGGCGAAGGCATCGTCCTCGCCGGCGAAGCTGATGGACGTGCCGCTGGTGCCGGCACGGCCGGTACGGCCGATGCGGTGCACGTAGTCGTCCGGGTCTTCCGGCAGGGTGAAGTTGATGACGTGGCTGATGCCGTCGACGTGAATGCCGCGGCCGGCGACGTCGGTGGCGACCAGTACGCGGATCTTGCCTTCGCGGAAGCCTTCCAGGGTCTTGATGCGCTTGTGCTGGGGCACGTCGCCGGACATCTGGGCGGCGCTGATGCCGTCCTTGGTCAGGCGTTCCTCGATGCGGCGCACCTCGTCCTTGCGGTTGGCGAAGACCATCACCCGTTCCCAGTTGTTCTGGGCGACCAGGTTGTAGAGCAGCTTGTACTTGTCGCTGCCGGCGACGGCGTAGACGTGCTGCTCGACGGTGTCGCTGGCGACGTTCTCCGGCTCGATCTCGACGATGGCCGGTTCGACGGTCCACTGCTTGGCGAGGTTCATCACGTCATCGGTGAAGGTGGCGGAGAACAGCAGGGTCTGGCGCTCGCCCTTGGGCGGGGTCTG
Organism: Pseudomonas tohonis; assembly: GCF_012767755.2. Classification (NCBI taxonomy): domain Bacteria; kingdom Pseudomonadati; phylum Pseudomonadota; class Gammaproteobacteria; order Pseudomonadales; family Pseudomonadaceae; genus Pseudomonas; species Pseudomonas tohonis. The sequence continues at coordinate 5,458,530 of NZ_AP023189.1, read as the reverse complement.
GCGGATGATCTGGCGGACCTGCGGGATGAAGCCCATGTCGAGCATGCGGTCGGCTTCGTCCAGCACCATCACCTCGACCATGTCCAGGTGCACGTCGCCGCGCTGGTTGAAGTCCAGCAGGCGGCCGGGGGTGGCCACGAGGATGTCGCAGAAGCGCGACTCCAGCTGCTTGAGCTGCTTGTCGAAGTCCATGCCGCCGACGAAGCTCATCACGTTCAGGCCGGTGTACTTGGTCAGGGCCTGGGCGTCCTTGGCGATCTGCACCACCAGCTCGCGGGTCGGCGCGATGATCAGCGCGCGGGGCTCGCCCATGTAGCGCTCTTTCGGCGGCGGGGTCTGCAGCAGCTGGGTGATGATCGAGATCAGGAAGGCGGCGGTCTTGCCGGTGCCGGTCTGGGCGCGGCCGATGGCGTCCTGGCCCTTGAGGGTGAAGCCCAGTACGCCCGCCTGGATCGGCGTGCAGTAGGGGAAGCCCAGGTCGTGGATGGCGTGCATCAGGGTCGGTGCCAGCTTGAAGTCGTGGAAGCGGGTCTTGCCTTCCATCGGCTCCACCACGAAGTCTTCCAGCTTCCAGGTGTCCACCGGTTTGGGCGGGCGCTCGCGGCGCGGCTTGTCTGTCCGGGGCTTGTCGCTGCGGGGCTTCTTCTCGGCGCGGGGGGCCTGCTCGGCAGCGGCGGGGGTGGCGGGTTTTTCAGCCGGGGCGCGCGGCGCCTTCTTGGGCTGGGCGGGGCGTTTTTCGCTCTCGGTGCGAGTCGGGGCCTGGGTGGCCGGGGCGGTCGGGGCGACGCCGGAGACGGGCTCTTCGCCCTTGCCAAAGATTTTTTTGAGTGCTTTGAGCACGGTCATCTCGTCGATTGGTTAAGGAATGAACGGGCGCCAGTGTAAAGCAAGATGTCATCGCGGCGAAGTGCCCTGGCGGATTGTCGTGGGCAGCCGCTCTGTTCCGGGCCTTTCGGCGCTACAGGGAGGCGCCGCCCCTGGGGGCGGCGCGTGGGACGTCACTCGGTGGGCAGGCTCGCCAGGAGCAGGCGCTGGACGTTGCCGCCCATGATCTTGGCGATGTCGCCCTCGCTGTAGCCGGCTTCCTGCAGGCCCTGGGTCAGCTGGGGCAGGCCGGTGGTGTCGAAGGGCGCATGGATGGTGCCGTCGAAGTCCGAACCCAGGGCGACGTGGTCGACGCCCACGAGGTCGCTGGTGTAGCGGATGGCCTTGACGATGGCCTTGACCGAGGTGTCGCAGACGGCGGTTTCCCAGTAGCCGATGCCGATCACCCCGCCGGTGGCGGCGATGCGCCTGACGTGGTCGTCGCTGAGGTTGCGCGGGCCGGGGCAGGTGCCTTCGACGCCGCCGTGGGAAACCAGTACCGGGCGCTCGGCCATCTCCAGCACGTCGTCGATCAGCGCGCGCGAGGCGTGGGCCAGGTCGATGATCATCTTCTTCTCTTCCAGGTGGGCGACCACACGGCGGCCGAAGCGGGTCAGGCCGCCTTTCTCCATGCCGTGCGCGGAGCCACCGATCTCGTTGTCGAAGAAGTGGGTCAGCCCGGTGATGCGGAAGCCCGCGTCATACAGGCGGTCGACGTTCTCGATCTTGCCTTCCAGCGGGTGCAGGCCCTCGGTGGCGAGGATCGCGGCGACGCGGTTCGGGTCCTTCTTCCAGGCGGCGATGAAGGTCTCGAGGTCGGCGCGGGTGCGCACCTGCACCAGCTTGCCGTCGCTGCCTTTGGCCGCCGCGGCGAGCTTCTCGCCCTGGTACAGCGCGCGTTCCAGCAGGCTGCTCCAGGTGCGTGGCGGCCAGCGCTGGGCCATGGCGAGCACGGTGATGTTGTCGCTGTCGGCGTCGTTCCTGTCGTAGTTGATGCCACGCGGGGTCTTGGTGACGGTGGAGAACACCTGCAGCGCGACCTTGCCTTCGAGCAGGCGCGGCAGGTCGCTGTGGCCGAAGTCGTGGCGTTCCAGCAGGTCGCGCTGCCAGAGCAGGGCATCGTCGTGCAGGTCGGCGATGAACAGTTTCTCGTGCAGTTTGTTGGCGGCCTCGCTGGCCGGGTAGGGAGCGGGGGACTCGACGCTGTTCATCCGCCGGTCGAGCACGCTGGGCAAGGTGAAGAACACCGCCAGGCCGATCACGACCAGTACCAGCAGGATCAGGAGTTTGCGCATTGAGGGAGCTTCCGGGCTTCGTTGTTGTAGTGGCCCGGAACTCTAGCAAGGCCCTCGCCGCGCTGCAGCAGGGCTTAGCCGTTAAGGCAGTTACGCCCCTGCAACTTGGCCTTATAGAGGGCGGCGTCGGCGCGGGCGATGAGGTCCTGCAGGTCGTCCTTGGGCTGCATCTGGGTCAGGCCGATGGAAACCGTGACGCCGGGCAGTATCCCCACCGGCGAATAGAAGGAGGGCACCTGCTCCAGGCTCATGCGCAGCCTTTCGCCGATGTTGCGCGCCTCCTCCACGGCGATCTCGGGCAGCAGGATGACGAATTCCTCGCCGCCGAAGCGGGCCATGCTGTCCTTGGGCCGCAGCTGGTTGCGCAGGGTGTGGGCCACCAGGCATAGGGCGTAGTCGCCGGCCAGGTGGCCGTGGCGGTCGTTGTAGGCCTTGAAATGGTCGACATCGAGCATCAGCAGGCACATGGGGTGGCCATTGAAGGCACAGCGGGTGCTCTCGCGCTCGTAGATGTGTTCCAGCCAGCGCCGGTTGTAGAGGCCGGTGAGGGTGTCGACGTTGGCGTTCTGCTCGGTGTCGAGAATGATCCGGTTGCCGGTGCGCACGCGCTCGCAGAGCAGCTCCAGGAGGTTCTGCATCATCTGCGGCGATTGCTGGAACAGCTTGGACAGCGCCTCGCGGTGCAGGCGCAGGACGGTGCTGGGGCGCGTGGCGACCACGTAGGCGGAAGGGTGGTCGTTGTCGATGAAGCTGATCTCGCCCGCGCAATCACCGGCTTCCAGGGTGGACATCGGCTGGTTGTCGAGCGAACCCAGGTAGACCTGCAACTGGCCATCGAGCAGCAGGTACAGGTACTGGTTGCGGTTGAAGGGGGAGAGCAGGACCTCGCCCTTTTCCAGGTCGCAGGCGGCGAACTCCTGCAGGATCTGCTGCAGGTTGTTGGCGGCGACGTTCTGGAACAGTCGCTGACGTCCGAGCAGCTGTGGATCGGCCTGCCAGTGCGCATTCTTCATGGGCTACATCTGACCTGGGGTAGCAACTGGGTGAGCTGGCATCGCAAAACACTCCATGTCTTTGCGTTGAAAACCGTTATCGACCTTATGCCCGCCCCCAACGGCTTTCAATGCTTGGCGCAAGGTAGGCCGACCAGTGGTTTGGAAACAGTAGCAGCGTCACATTCCCGGGCAATCGTGTCGGACAATGTGCATTTCTGCGGAAGTGGTCTCGTTCGAGCGGGGCGGCAGAGGCCCTGGGGCGGGCCTTGCGGGGAATTCCGCCCCCGGCCGTGCACCGGGGGCGTGAGGCGTCAGGCCTCCTGGTGCAACTCGTAGCGCACGGCGAAGCCGGCCAGCCGTTGCTCCAGGGCGGAGCGGCGCTGGTCGTGCAGGTCGGGCACGCGGATGTGGGCGAGCTGGCCGTGGCGGTCGTCGGCACGCACCTCGACGCTGAGGCCGGGGGCCAGCGGCGCCAGTACCTGCTCGAAGACCCGGCGGATGGCGTCGTGGCGCAGGGTCGGCTTGAAGGTCTTGCCCACCGCCGTGACCGGCAGCGCGTCGATGATCCACACGTCCTTGGGCACCGCCGCGCGCTCCGGCACGTGGTCGGCGGCGTGGGCCAGCAGCTCGGCCTCGCTGGCCTGCTGGCCGGGCTTGAGCTGGACGTAGACCACCGGCAGCTCGCCGGCCTTCTCGTCGGGCTTGCCGACGGCGGCGGCCATGGCCACGGCGGGGTGGCCGTGCAGGGCTTCCTCGATCATCTGCGGGTCGATGTTGTGGCCGCCACGGATGATCAGGTCCTTGCTGCGGCCGGTGAGCCAGATGTAGCCGTCGGCGTCCATGCGGCCCAGGTCGCCGGTGTTGAACCAGTCGCCATCCACCCAGATGCCGGCGTTCTTGCCGGCCTGCAGGTAGCCCTTGAACACGGTGATGCCGCGCAGGCAGACGTTGCCGATCTCGTTGGCCCGCGCATCGCGGAGGAAGGCGCCCTGTTCGTCGAGCACCTTGATCGCCACTTCGCAGTAGGGCATGCGCAGGCCGATGGAGCCTGGCCGACGTTCGCCCGCGCTGGGGTTGCCGCAGCTGCCGCAGGTGCCTTCGGTGAGGCCGTAGCCCTCGATCAGGGTGAGGCCGGTCTTGGCTTCGAACTGGCGGATCAGCTCCACCGGCATCGGTGCCGCGCCGCACAGGGCGTAGCGCAGGCTGGAGAGGTCGTGGCCCTCGCTGGGCACCTGCAAGAGCCCGGCATAGATGGTGGGCACGCCGCTGAAGAAGCTCACCCGGTAGCGCTCGATGATCGTCCAGAAGTTCTGGATCAGCGCGGTGTTGCGGTAGCCCTGGGGCGTGGCCAGCAGGACCTGCGCGCCACTGAAGAAGGGAGCGAGGCCGGTGACCATCACGCCGTTGACGTGGAACAGCGGCAGGCCGCAGAGGGTCACGTCGCCCGGGCCGAGGTTGATGGTGTAGGCGAGGATCATCGCCATCGCCACCTCGTTGCGGTGGCTGTGCGGCGCGAGCTTCGGCGTGCCGGTGGTGCCGCCGGTGTGGAAATAGGAGGCGATGTCGTCGGGGGCGATGACCCGGCCGCTTTCCAGGTGGTCGGCGGGGCAGCCGGCGATCAGCTCGTCGAAGTCCAGCACCCCTTCCGGCAGGGCGCCGCGCTGGGCCTTGAGGCCGCTGCGCTGGGGCTCGGGCAGGTAGTTGGCCAGATCGACCGTGACGATGGCCTTGAGGCCCGGCAGCTCGTCGCGCAGGCCGGCGACCTTGTCCCACAGGTCGGTGCCGGGGAAGGGCGCCAGGGTCACCAGCACCTCGGAATCGGCGGCGCGCACCAGTTCGGCGATGTGCTCGGGGTCGAGCAGCGGGTTGATGGCGTTGACGATGCCCGCCGCCTCGCCGCCCCACAGGGTGAAGTGGGTGTGCGGCAGGTTGGGCAGCAGGAACGACACCGCCTTGCCGGGTCGCACGCCCAGGCGGTGGAAGGCGTTGGCGGTGCGCGTGACCTGCGCCAGCAGCTCGCCGTAGCTCAGCTGCCAGGGCGCCTCATCGGCCGTACCCTGCATGAGGAAGGTCATGGCGATGGCGTCCGGGGCGCGCCGGGCGCTCTGGCGGATCAGCTCATAGGTGCTGTCCGGCATGCCGCGTTGCTGCAGCGAAACCTGCTCGATCAGCTCGATGTCGCGCAGGGAGGTGATGGGCGGTACGGGAGTCTGGGTCATGGCCAATTCTTGTTGTGGGTTGACGGATCAACGGGCCAGTCGTGCGCTCAGCCAGGCGCCGATATCGCGGATTTCCTCCGGCAGCACTTCGTGGCCCATCGGGTAGTCCTGCCACTGCACCGGGACGCCGGCGGCGGCGAGCTTGTCGTGTGCGGCACGGCCCATGGCCAGCGGCACCACGTCGTCGAAGGTGCCATGCAGGCTGAAAACCGGCAGTTGTAGTTTTGTATCCGGCAGCGCCAGGGTGTCGCCGAAGGTCGGCGCATAGGTGGAGAGCGCCAGCACCCCGCCGAGGGGGCCTTCCCAGCGCAGCAGGCCGGTGTGCAGCACCACGGCGCCCCCCTGGGAGAAGCCGGCGAGGACGATGCGTGCCGGATCGATGCCGGCATCGCGCTGGGATTCGATCAGGGCGATCACGCGTTGCGCCGATTCCTCCAGCTGCGCCTGGTCGATGGCCCGCGCGGGGCTCATGGCGAGGATGTCGTACCAGGAGGGCATGGCGTAGCCGCCATTGATGGTCACGGCGCGGGTGGGGGCCTGGGGCATGATGAATCGGGTGGTGGCCAGCAGTTCCTGCAGCGCCTCGGCCACCGGCAGGAAGTCATAGCGGTCCGCCCCCAGGCCATGCAACCAGATGACGCACGCATCGGCTGCTTGTGTGGGCTCCAGAATCAACGGATTACTCATGTGTGGCTCCAATTCGGGGCACTTGCACCAAAACGGTGCTGGCGCCGGGCGGTGATGTGGTCTATCTGTGAAAAATATGTCGCACCAACAAAACTTTCCCTATTGACCTGTCGGAACCGTCATACAGGCACTGTGCTGGTACGGGGATTGCTAAACAGCTGCAGACTTAATAAGCGGCCTGCGCAGCGGTAACACTTCGCGGGGCGTTCAACGGGTTGGGCGTCGATCCAGGTCGGCGCCTTGCAAACGACCGGTGGCACGTTCCCGACGTGACGGTGGTCGAAAATCCGTCTCCAGCCCATTCGACCAATGGGCGAGGAGGGAGGCCGGTGGCGCGCGGAGCAGCGCCAACTAGACTTCCTCCTTAGGTCCGATTCCCCGGTTGACCGTCGTTTCGCGCGGTTGAACCTGCCTCACGAGGGTACGGCGGTAGGACCGAGACTCCAACACAAAAAAAAGCAACTGGAGGTTTTGATGAAGATGGTGAAATCCACCCTGGCTGTGCTGACTGCGGCAGCTGTTCTCGGTGTCAGCGGCTTCGCTCAGGCGGGCGCCACCCTGGATGCGGTCAAGAAGAAAGGCTACGTGCAGTGCGGCATCAGTGACGGCCTCCCGGGCTTTTCCTACGCCGACTCCAAGGGCGAATACAAAGGTATCGACGTCGACATCTGCCGCGCCGTAGCGGCGGCCGTGTTCGGTGATGCGAGCAAGGTCAAGTTCAGCCCGCTCACCGCCAAGGAGCGTTTCACCGCGCTGCAGTCCGGCGAAGTGGACATCCTCTCCCGCAACACCACCTGGACCAGCTCCCGCGACGCGGCGATGGGCCTGAACTTCACCGGCGTGACCTACTACGACGGCCAGGGCTTTTTGGTGAACAAGAAGCTCGGCGTCTCCAGCGCCAAGGAACTCGATGGCGCCACCGTCTGCATCCAGGCCGGCACCACCACCGAGCTGAACCTGGCCGACTACTTCCGCGCCAACGGCCTGAAGTACACCCCCATCACCTATGACACCTCCGACGAGAGCGCCAAGTCGCTGGAATCGGGCCGTTGCGACGTGCTGACCTCCGACCAGTCGCAGCTGTACGCCCAGCGCATCAAGCTGGCCGCGCCGGACGAGTACGTGGTGCTGCCGGAAGTCATCTCCAAGGAACCCCTCGGCCCAGCCGTTCGCCAGGGTGACGAGGAGTGGTTCGACATCGTGCGCTGGAGTCTGTTCGCCCAGCTGAACGCTGAAGAGCTCGGCGTCGACTCGAAGAACGTCGTGGAAACCGCCAAGTCCACCAAGAACCCGGACGTGGCTCGCCTGCTGGGTGCCGAGGGTGACTTCGGCAAGGATCTGAAGCTGCCCAAAGACTGGGCCGTGCAGATCGTCAAGCAGGTCGGCAACTATGCCGAGATCTTCGATCGCAACGTCGGTGCCGGCAGCGAGCTGAAGATCGAACGCGGTCTCAACGCCCTGTGGAACAAGGGTGGTCTGCAGTACGCACCGCCGGTGCGCTGACCCACCGCGCTGCCGCCCGCGGATGCGGGCGGTAGCGTCCAGTTCCAACCGACGAGGGCTGTCATGCAGAAAACTTCCCAAGCCCCGCGTGTCCGTGGATCGGTCCTGACCGACCCGCAGACGCGCGCGTGGCTATTCCAGATCATCGCCGTAGTCGCCGTCGTGGCGTTCGGCTGGTTCCTCTTCCACAACACCCAGGTCAACCTTGAGAAGCGCGGGATCATCTCCGGCTTCGGCTTCCTCGACCAGAGCGCCGGCTTCGGCATCTCCCAGCACCTGATCGACTACAAGGAAAGCGACACCTACGGTCGCGTCTTCTTCATCGGTCTGCTCAACACGCTGCTGGTGACCGTGGTCGGCATCATCCTGGCGACCATCCTCGGCTTCATCCTCGGTGTCGCGCGGCTGTCGCCCAACTGGCTGATCCGCAAGCTGGCGACGGTCTACATCGAGACCTTCCGCAACATCCCGCCGCTGCTGCAGATCTTCTTCTGGTACTTCGCCGTGATGCTGCCCATGCCGGGCCCGCGGCAGAGCATGAACTTCGGCGACACCTTCTTCATCAACAACCGCGGCCTGTACATGCCGTCGCCGAACATGGCCGAGGGCTTCTGGCCCTTCCTGATCGCCGTCGCGCTGTCGGTGGTGGCCATCGTCGTGCTGTGGCGCTGGGCCCGTGCGCGCCGCCACGAGACCGGCCAGCGCTTCCCCGTGCTGCTGAGCTCCATCGCCATCCTGGTGCTGGTGCCCGGCCTCTCGGCCCTGGTGCTGGGCAGCCCCTTCCACTGGGAAGTGCCGCAACTGACCGGCTTCAACTTCCGGGGTGGCTGGGTGGTCATCCCCGAGCTGATCGCCCTGATGCTGGCGCTGTCGATCTACACCGCCGCCTTCATCGGCGAGACGGTGCGCGCCGGCATCCAGTCGGTCAGCCACGGCCAGACCGAGGCGGCGCACTCCCTGGGCATCCGCCCCGGGCAGACGCTGCGCCTGGTCATCGTGCCGCAGGCCCTGCGGGTGATCATCCCGCCGCTCACCAGCCAGTACCTGAACCTGGCGAAGAACTCGTCCCTGGCCGCCGGCATCGGCTACCCGGACATGGTCTCGCTGTTCGCCGGTACCACGCTCAACCAGACCGGCCAGGCCATCGAGGTCATGGCGATCACCATGAGCGTCTACCTGGCCATCAGCATCAGCATTTCCCTGCTGATGAACTGGTACAACAAGCGCATCGCGCTGATCGAGCGGTGAGGGCACTGACATGACATCGCATACCTTCAAGCCCGACCAGCCGCCACCCAGCACAGTGGTGGGCCCGGTCGCCTGGCTGCGTCACAACCTGTTCGCCAGCCCGCTGCACGTGGTGCTCACCGCACTCTCGCTGTACCTGCTGTGGCTGATCATCCCGCCCATCCTCAACTGGGCCTTCATCCACGCCACCTGGACCGGCACCACCCGAGCCGACTGCACCGGCGAGGGCGCCTGCTGGGTCTTCGTGCAGCAGCGCTTCGGCCAGTTCATGTACGGCTTCTACCCCAGCGAGCTGCGCTGGCGCGTGGACGTCACCGTGTGGCTGGCGATCATCGGCGTGGCGCCGCTGTTCCTCAAGCGCACCCCGCACAAGGCCTTCTACGGCATCGGCTTCCTGATCCTCTACCCGCTGCTGGCCTTCTGGCTGCTGCATGGCGGGCTGGGGCTGCAGGAAGTGTCGACCAGCCGCTGGGGCGGCCTGATGCTGACCCTGGTGATCGCCTACGTGGGCATCGCCGGTGCATTGCCGCTGGGCATCCTGCTGGCGCTGGGACGGCGTTCGAAGCTGCCGGCGATCAAGGTCATCTGCGTGACCTTCATCGAGTTCTGGCGCGGCGTGCCGCTGATCACCGTGCTGTTCATGTCCTCGGTGATGCTGCCGCTGTTCCTGCCCGAGGGCATGAACCTCGACAAGCTGCTGCGCGCCCTGGTGATGGTGATCTTCTTCGAGGCGGCCTATATCGCCGAAGTGGTCCGTGGTGGCCTGCAAGCCATCCCCAAGGGCCAGTACGAAGCCGCCGCCGGCCTCGGCCTGGGCTACTGGCGCAGCACCGCGCTGGTGATCCTGCCGCAGGCCCTGAAGATGGTCATCCCCGGCATCGTCAACACCTTCATCGCCCTGTTCAAGGACACCAGCCTGGTGATCATCATCGGCCTGTTCGACCTGCTCAACAGCATCAAGCAGGCGACCACCGACCCGAAATGGCTCGGCATGTCCACCGAAGGCTACGTATTCGCCGCCCTGGTCTACTGGATCTTCTGCTTCAGCATGTCGCGCTATTCCATGCGCCTCGAACAGAAGCTGAACACCGGGCACAAGCGTTAGGAGAGAGATTCGAATGAGTGAAGCCATCCAGAAAGACGCCGCTGCGCCGATCATCCAGCTGCAGGGCGTGAACAAGTGGTACGGGCAGTTCCACGTGCTCAAGGACATCAACCTGAACGTCAAGCAGGGCGAGCGCATCGTCCTCTGCGGCCCGTCCGGCTCCGGCAAGTCGACCACCATCCGCTGCATCAACCGGCTGGAAGAGCACCAGCAGGGGCGGATCATCGTCGACGGCACCGAGCTGACCAACGACCTCAAGCAGATCGAGGCGATCCGCCGCGAAGTGGGCATGGTGTTCCAGCACTTCAACCTGTTCCCGCACCTCACCGTGCTGCAGAACTGCACCCTGGCGCCCATGTGGGTGCGCAAGCTGCCCAAGCGCAAGGCCGAGGAAATCGCCATGCACTACCTGGAGCGCGTGCGCATCCCCGAGCAGGCCAACAAGTTCCCCGGCCAGCTCTCCGGCGGCCAGCAGCAGCGCGTGGCCATCGCCCGTGCGCTGTGCATGAAGCCTAAGATCATGCTGTTCGACGAACCCACCTCCGCCCTCGACCCCGAGATGGTGAAGGAAGTGCTCGACACCATGGTCGGCCTCGCCCAGGACGGCATGACCATGCTCTGCGTGACCCACGAGATGGGCTTCGCCCGCACCGTGGCGGACCGGGTGATCTTCATGGACAAGGGCGAAATCGTCGAACAGAACGAACCCAATGCGTTCTTCGACAACCCGCAGAACGAGCGCACCAAGCTGTTCCTCGGGCAGATCCTGCACTGATCGCCAGTGCATGACGGAAAGGGGCCTTCGGGCCCCTTTTTCATGTCCGACGGGGTGATTTCAATGGCGATGTCTGCATTGGCCGTTGTGGATTCCACTCAGAAGTTCAAGCGCGGTGCTTTCCGGGCATTGATGGACTCCTGACGCATTCACAGCATGGGTTTCGCTTCGCTCGCGGAACGCCGCCCGACACATCCTACGAAAAGCCGTGCGTGCATCGATGCGAGAAATAGAGCCCCTAGCCCGGACTTCAGTCCGGGAATGCCGGCCACGCCGTTCCCGCGCTGAAGCACGGGCTACGGTATTGCGCTGATCGCAGGCTGCCGTACCGAGGAGCGAGGCAACGTACCAGGCATATAAAGCTTCGCGAGCAGAGCTCGCTCCTACGGCCCGGACGTTGCTGCATGACCTGTAGGGGTGACTTCAGTCGCCCATGTGTGCGAACGCGTGAGGCTACGACTGCTCGCGCAAGCGCCGACGGAAGGCCCCCGGCGTCTCCCCGCACAGCTGCTTGAACAGCTTGGCGAAGGTGGCGCGGTCGGCGTAGCCCACCTGTTGCGCCACCTGCTCCAGCGAGCGCGCAGGGTTGCGCAGGGCGGACTGGGCGGCGGCGATGCGCAGGCGCTGCACGTAGTCGTTCGGCGTCAGGCCGGTGGCGGTGCGGAAGCGCCGCAGCAGGGTGCGGGTCGAGCAGTGCGCGCGTTCGGCCAGGCCCTTGAGGTCGATGGGCTCGGCGTGGTGGCGTTGCAGCCAGGCCAGCAGCGGGCCGAGCTGCGCGTCTCCCGGCACGTCCGGCAGCAGCGGGGTGAAGCGTGACTGGCGGCCGCGCTCGCGGTCGAACACCAGCGCGCCGGCCACCCGTTGTGCCAGCCAGTCGCCGCCGTGCCAGGCGATCAGGTGCAGGCACAGGTCGAGCCCGGCCTGGGCACCACCGGAGCAGAACAGGTTGCCGTCCTCGGTGAGCAGCTCATCGGGTTGCAGGCGCACCTGCGGGAAGCGTTGGCGGAAGGCGCCGGCCAGCGCCCAGTGGGTGGTGGCACGGCGGCCGTCGAGCAGGCCGGCGGCGCCGAGCAGGAAGGCGCTGCTGCACAGGCTGGCCACCTGCTGGGTGGCCGGGCGCCGTGCCAGCCAGGCCAGCAGTTCCGTGTTGCCGGCGATGCTGCGCTCCACCGCGCTGCCGGTGGCGGGCAGCATCACCAGGCGGGCCCCGGCGGCCAGGGCCAGGTCGCCGTCGACGCGGATGCTGGCCATGCCCAGGTCCACCGGCTGGCCATCGCGGCTGACCCGCAGCACCTCGAACAGCGCCTCACCGGCCAGGGTGTTGGCCAGGCGGAAGGCGTCGTCGGCCATGGCCAGGCTGGAGCAGACCGTCTGTGGGCAGACCAGCAAGGCGATGCGGATCATCGGGTGGGTCTCCGTAAAGGGTGGCGATTATTGCCACAAAGTTGGCGATGCAGCCAATCGCCGCCCGGCGGAAAGCCGTCGATACTCTCCTCACCCCAATCGCCACGAGCCTCGCCATGAGCCATCCCAACGCCGCCCTCATCGAACGCTTCTACCGCGCCTTCCAGGTCCTGGACGCCGAGACCATGGCCGCCTGCTACGCCGCCGACGTGCGCTTCGCCGACCCGGTGTTCACCGACCTGCGCGGCAGCGAGGCCGCCGACATGTGGCGCATGCTGGCCAGCCGCGCCCAGGCCTTCTCGCTGACGTTCGATGGCGTCGAGGCCGATGACCACGAGGGCCGTGCGCGCTGGGTCGCCACCTACCTCTTCAGCCAGACCGGGCGCACCGTGGTCAACCGCATCGAGGCGCGCTTTCGCTTCGAGGACGGCCTGATCGTCGAGCACCGCGACAGCTTCGACCTGTGGCGCTGGGCCCGCCAGGCGCTGGGCGCCAAGGGCCTGCTGCTGGGCTGGCTGCCGCCGGTGCAGAACGCCATCCGCCAGCAGGCGGCCCGAGGCCTGGCGGCGTTTCGTGCACAACGCTGAACCCGCTGCCGGCCATTGGCTGGTGGCTGCGCCGCGCAATATTGCCTAAGCTCGCCGGCGACTCTCTCGCCGGTGCCCATCATGATCAGGCTGTTCCAGTTCCCCGCCGGGTTCGACGTGCCCAATGCCAGCCCCTTCTGCCTCAAGCTGGAGACCTTCCTGCGCCTGGCGCGGGTGCAGTACCAGGCGCAGACCCTGATGGACCCCCGGCGCGGCCCCAAGGGCAAGCTGCCCTACATCGACTTCGACGGCGAGCTGATCGCCGATACCGCGATCATCCAGCGGGTGCTCACCGAGCGCCTGCACCTGCGGCTGGACGAGCACCTCGACGACGCCGGCCGTGGTCGCGCCCTGGCCGTCACCCGCCTCTGCGACGAGCACCTCTACTGGCTGCTGGTGTATTTCCGCTGGCTGGAGGGGGAGGGCTGGGCGCAGACCCGCCAGGCCTTCTTCGGCAACCTCGGCCCGCTGGCCGGGCGCCTGGTGCCGCCGCTGGTGCGTCGCAAGGTCCGCCGCGACCTGTTGGCCCAGGGCCTCGGCCGGCATGATCGCGAAGAGCTGCTGGTGTTCGCCCGCGAGGACCTGCAAGGGCTCACCGACCTGCTCGGCGACGACACCTTCTTCGGCGGTGCGCGCCCCTGCAGCGCCGACGCCTCGGCCTACGGGCTGCTGGCCAACCTGGTGCAGTGCACCCTGGAAACCCCGCTCAACCGCCTGGCCCGCGAGTACCCGCGCCTGGTCGATTACTGCCAGCGCATGCGCACGGTGGCCTGGGCATGAGCGAGGCTCCACCGCGTCCCTGGTTCGTCTACCTGGTGCGTGCCGCCAACGGCGCGCTCTACTGCGGCATCAGCGACGACCCGCAGCGCCGTTTCGCCCAGCACCAGAGCGGCAAGGGCGCACGTTTCTTCCATTCCAGCCCGGCCCAGGCGCTGGTCTACATCGAGGCCTGCGCCGGCAAGGGCGATGCCCTGCGCCGCGAACGCGCCATCAAGCTCTTGCGCAAGTCCGCCAAGGAAGCCTTGGCCGCAGCCTACATAGCGGCCGCTGATGGCGTGGTATCAGCGCCGGTGGATAGGCCCTGAACCCGAGGGCGGCTAAGCTGCCCACCCTGACAAGAACGATAAGGAGCCCGACATGCACGAGTTGATCCTGCACCACTACCCGACCTCCCCCTTCGCCGAGAAGGCCCGCCTGCTGCTGGGCTTCAAGCAGCTGTCTTGGCGTTCGGTGCACATTCCGCCGCTGATGCCCAAGCCGGACCTGATGCCCCTGACCGGCGGCTACCGCAAGACCCCGGTGCTGCAGATCGGCGCCGACATCTATTGCGACACCGCGCTGATCGCCCGCCGCCTCGAAGCGGAGAAGGCCGTGCCGGCGCTGATCCCGCCGGGCCTGGAATTCAACGTGGCGAGCTTCTGCCACTGGGTGGATTCGGTGATCTTCCAGCACGCGGTGAGCCTGGTGTTCCAGCCCGAGTCCATCGCCGTGCGTTTCGGCAAGCTGCCGCCGGAAGCCATCAAGGCCTTCATCGCCGACCGCGCCGGGCTGTTCAGCGGCGGTACCACCACGCGGCTGCCCGCCGAGGTGGCCAAGCACAACTGGCCGACCTTCATGGCCCGCCTGGAACAGCAACTGGCCCGCGAGGAGGGTGACTTCCTGTTCGGCGAGCCGAGCATGGCCGACTTCTCCCTGGCCCACTGCCTGTGGTTCCTCAAGGCCACCCCGATCACCGCGCCGCTGGTGGACGACTACCCGGCGGTCGCCGCCTGGCTGGGCCGCGTGCTCGGCTTCGGCCATGGCGCCGCCAGTGAGCTGAGCGCCGCCGAGGCCATCGAGATCGCCCGTGCCGCCGAACCCGCGCCGCTGCCGGACGAGCCCTTCTTCGACGCCAACGGCTTCACCGCCGGGCAGAAGGTGGCCATCGCCGCGACCGACTACGGCGTCGACCCGGTGGAGGGCGAGCTGGTGTTCGCCGGCCGCGAGGAGCTGATCCTGCGTCGCGAGGACGAGCGTGCCGGCGTGGTGCACGTGCACTTCCCGCGTGTCGGCTTCCGTATCGAAGCGCGCTGATCCGCAGGCGCACAAAAAAGCCCGGCATTTGGCCGGGCTTTTTCGTTACGGCGGACTTCAGTCCTTGCGGCGCTTGAGCTGGTCCTTCAACTGGGTCGGGACCTGGCGGATGATCAGCATGTCGCGGCCCTCGTCGTACTCGATCTTCGAGCCCAGCAGGTGGGCCTCGAAGCTGATCGACAGGCCCTCGGCGCGGCCGGTGAAACGCTGGAACTGGCTGAGGGTGCGCTTGTCCGGCGGGATTTCCGGCGACAGGCCGTAGTCCTTGTTGCGGATGTGCTCGTAGAAGGCGCGCGGGCGGTCCTCGTCGATCAGCCCGGACAGCTCCTGCAGGGTGATCGGCTCGCCCAGCTTGGCCTGGGTACTGGCGTAGTCCACCAGGGTCTTGGTCTTCTCGCGGGCCTGCTCCTCGGCGAAGTCCTCGTGCTCGACGAAGTCGCTGAAGGCTTTGAGCAGGGTGCGGGTCTCGCTCGGCGCGTCGACGCCTTCCTGGCAGCCGATGAAGTCGCGGAAGTAGTCCGAGACCTTCTTGCCGTTCTTGCCCTTGATGAAGGAGATGTACTGCTTGGACTGCGCGTTGTTGCGCCACTCGGAAATGTTGATCCGGGCGGCCAGGTGCAGCTGGCCCAGGTCCAGGTGGCGGGCCGGCGCCAGGTCCAGCGCGTCGGTGACGGTGACGCCTTCGCTGTGGTGCAGCAGGGCGATGGCCAGGTAGTCGGTCATGCCCTGCTGGTAATGGGCGAAGAGCACGTGGCCGCCGGTGGAGAGGTTGGACTCCTCCATCAGCTTCTGCAGGTGCGCCACCGCCTCGCGGCTGAAGGCGGTGAAGTCGCGACCGCCCTCCATGTAGTCCTTGAGCCAGCCGCTGAAGGGGTAGGCGCCGGACTCCTCGTGGAACAGGCCCCAGGCCTTGCCCTGCTTGGCGTTGTAGCTCTCGTTGAGATCGGCCAGCAGGTTCTCGATGGCCTTGGATTCGCCCAGCTCGCTGTCGCGTGCATGGAGCACGGCGGCGCTGCCATCGGGCTTCTTGTCGATGAGGTGGACGATGCAGTGGCGGATCGGCATGGGCGTACCTGTGAAGCTGTGGATAAGGGCGCGCGGGTGGCTCGCCCGGCAGGCCGCAGAGTTTACCTCAGCCTCGGCCGGGATGAGGGACCTTGTGACCCGATCGCTTGTTGCCGGGCCCGCGCCTCCCTAAAGTGACGCCATTCCCGCTGCAATGACCAAGGATGGTTCCGATGTCCAGCCTGATCCTCGATACGCCCCTGCTCACGGTCGACGCCGAGTCCATCCACGCCCTCGAGGCGCTGGCCGACCGCGGCCTGTTCCTCCGGGCCCACGCCAGGGCCACCGAACTCGGCGACTACCGCCACTGGCGCGGTGCCGCCGCCATGGCGCTGGCCTCGCGCCTGGTTGCGCAACTCGGTGCCCCGCGCCTGGGCGATGCCCTCGCCTGGCTGGGCTACCGCCGCTACCCGGAGGCCGCCGAGGCGCGCCTGCGCTACGCCCGCTTCCTGCTGGCGCGCCGTGGCCAGTACCGCGCCTGGGAATTCCTCCAGCGCTTTTCCGACTGGTTGCCGGAAGAGCCCGGCCTGCGCGCCGAATGGCTGTCGTTCCAGGGCTACCTGCGGGCGCTGCTGCGTGACTTCGGCCGCAGCGCCGAGCTGCACGACGCGGCCATGCGACTGGGCACCAACGATCCATGGCTGCTGGTGGAGCGCTCCTACAGCCTGGAGCAGGAAGACCGCTACGCCGAGGCGCTGGAGCTTTGCGAGGGCGCCCTGGCGCTGCTCCCCGACTTCCGCTCCGCGACCCTGCAGGCCGCCCAGCTCGAACTGCAGCTGGGGCGCGAGGAGGCCGCCCGTACCCGCCTGCTGGACGCCACCCGGCGGATGGAGAGCGCCGGGCTCTGCGCGCAGCTGATCGACCTGCTGATCGAGCGCGAGGAACTGGACGAGGCCGAGCGCCTGATCGAGCGCTCCCTGGAGCTGGCGCTGCTGCTGGAGAAGGGCATGCGCGGCTGGTACGCCGGCCGGCGTTGCGACATCGCCTGCCTGCGCGGTGACCACGAGCGGGGCCGGGCCCTGGCCCTGGAGGCGCAGAGTCCCTTCTACACGATGGTCGCCGAGCGCCTGGCGGAACCGAAGGGCGGTCGCGTCCTGCTGCCGGTCACCTTCGTCCGCCAGCACCACATGACCTGCGTTCCCGCCACCCTGACCGCGCTCTCCACCTACTGGGGCCGCCCCGTGGCGCACCTGGAGGTGGCCGAGGAGATCTGCTACGACGGCACCTCCTACCACGCCGAGCGCGCCTGGGCCGAGCGCAACGGCTGGCTGGTGCGCGAGTTCACCGTCGACTGGGCCACCAGCCGCGCGCTGATCGATCGCGGCCTGCCCTTCACCCTGTCCCTGCAATACACCGGCAGCGGCCACCTGCAGGCGGTGGTCGGCTACGACGAGCCCCGTGGCACCGTGCTGATCCGCGACCCCGGCCAGGCGCAGTTCGGCGAGAGCATCGCCGAAGGCCTGTACCAGACCCAGCGCGCGTCGGGGCCACGCGGCCTGCTCCTGCTGCCGCCCGAGGAAGCCCACCGGCTGGACGGCCTGGAGCTGCCGGAGCGTGCGACCTGGGACCTCTACTACCGCCTGGTCAGCGCCCTGGAGGTGCATGACCGCGAAGAGGCCCTGGCCGCGTTCGAGGCCCTGCGCGAGCAGGCGCCGGGGCACCGCCTGACCCTCCAGGGCCAGCGCACCCTGGGCTGGTACGACGGGCGCGAGGCGCAGGTTCTGGAGGCCACCGAAGCGCTGCTGGAGCGCTTTCCCGACGATGCCAACCTGATCCTGTCCAAATCCACCTCCCTGGCCCACCTGCACGCCCGCGAACAGCAGCTGGACTGGCTGGCCGGCCATTGCCAGGCGCGCTGGAGCGACGCCGGCATCCTGGTGCGCTACACCAGCCTCCTGGTGGAGGACGGCAGCCAGCTGGATACCGCGCGCCACCTGCTGGGCCGCGCCCTGCGCCAGGCGCCGGGGCATGCCCAGGCCTGGAACGAGCTGGCCAGCCTGCGCTGGAACGAAGGCAGCCGCGAGCAGGCCTGCGAGCTGTACCGCATCGCCGCGTGCCTGCACGACACCAACGAGGGCTACAGCAGCCAGTACTTCCGCGCCCTGCGCTGCCTGGGCCGCACCGAAGCGGGTCTGGAGTTCCTGCGCCAGCGCCAGGCGCGCCTCGGCGCCCTGGCCGCCGGCCCGACCCTGACCCTCTGCGAATTCATCGAGGAGCTGTCCGATCCGCTGCAATGCCGGCAGATCCTCGAACAGGCCCTGGAGCGTCGCCCCCAGGACCCGGCGCTGCTGCTCAACCTCGCCGACTTCTACGGTCGCCACGGCGAGCTGGAGCTGAACGAGGCCATGCTGCGCCGCGCCGAGCCGGTGAGCCGCCGGGGCACCTGGCTGCGCGCCGCCGTGCTGCACAGCCAGCGCAGCGATGGCGACACCCAGCGCGCCCTGGCCTGGTGCCGCGAGGCGGTGGAGCTGGACCCGCTGAACATGAGCCTGCACCGCATGCAGGTGCAGCTGTTGCGCCAGAGCGCCGGTGAAGAGGCGGTGGACGAGTACGTCACCGCACAGGCCGAACGCTTTCCCCACCACTGCGGCATCGCCGAGCTGGCGGTGGAACGTGCCCAGCGCCGGTCTCTGGAAGACGCCGAGGTCGCCCTGCGGCGCCTGCTGGCCAGCCACCCGGAGTACGCCTGGGCGATCCGCGAACTGGCCGTGACCCTGGCGCGCCTCGGCCGCCACGAAGAGGCCCTGGAGTTCTGCGAGCAGGCCCGGCGCACCGACCCGCGCAGCTCCAGCAGCTATTCCACGCGTGGCTTCGTGCTGCTCCAGGGCGGCCAGCGCGAGGCCGCCCGCGCCGCCTTCCGCGAGGCGCTGGAACGCTCCGCCGACAATGACTACGCCAGCAACATGCTGCTGGAAACCTGCACCACCCAGGGCGAGGCCCTGGACGATCTCGACTTCATCCACCGCCAGCTGGTGGCCCAGGTCACCTTCGGCGACGGCTGGCTGGCCTACCCGGAGCAGGCGCGCAGGCTGCTGGAGCCACAGGTGCTGCTGGAGCAGTTGAGCGAGGCCCTGCAACAGCGTGCCGACCTCTGGCAACTGTGGGTGGTGGTCGCCGCCCAGCAGGCCGAGATGGGCCACCCGGAGCAGGCCGAGAACCTGCTGCAATCGGCCATCGAGCGCTTCCCGCTGATGCCGCGCCTGGCCCTGGAGCGCGCCCAGCTGCAAAGCAGCCAGAAGCAGTACGCCGAGTGCCGCGAGACCCTGCGCGAGAGCTTTCGCATCAACCCGCTGTGGACGCGCAGCGTGCGCCTCTACGTCGAGAGCCTGCTGGACGAGGGCGCCGACCTGGAGGAGGCCGAGCAGTTGCTGCGCAGCGTGCTCGCCCGCACCCCCGACAACACCGAGCTGCGTGCCTACCTGGGCTACGTGCTGGGCGAGCGCGACAACCCGGCCGAAGGGGCCATCGAGGCGGAGAAGGTGCTGCGCGAGGAGCCCGGCAACGGCTGGGTATGGAACCAGTTGCGCCGCTACAGCGCCGCCCTGGAGACGCCCGCGCGCCCCCTGGAACTGGCCCGCGAACTGACCCGCCTGCGCGCCGGCGACGCCGACGCCTGGCTGGCGCTGGCCGAGCAGGAAGAGGGCTTCGAGGCCAGGGAGCCGGCATTGCGCCAGGCCCTGGGACTGAGCCCGCGCCACCGCAGCGCCAACACCCAGCTGGCCGAGGGGCTGCTGGCCGCAGGGCGCTTCGACGAACTGCGCCAGCTGCTGGATGCGCCCTGCTGGGGTGGTGCGACACCCCCCGACCTGGCCCTGTTCGGCCCCCGCGCCACGCGCGAGGAAAAGGACCTGCCCAGCGCCCTGGCCGAGCTGCGCCAGCTGCTGGAGCGCCAGCCGGCCTTCTTCGATGGCTGGCGCACCCTGGCCGACTGGCAGGACGATGCCGGCGACTATGCCGCCTACGTGGAATCGGCCCGCGAGATGGTGCGCCTGGAACCCCGCCAGGCCATCGCCCATGGCTTCCTCGGCCACGCCCTGTGGCTCGATGGCAAGGGCGAGGAGGCGCTGTCGTCCTTCCTCCGTGCCTACGAGCTGGACGCCTGCTACACCTTCGCCGGCCTGCACGCGTTCGACCTGCTGCTCGAGCACGGCACGGTCGAGGCCACGCGCGAGGTGCTGGAGCGGCTGCTGGAGGCGTCCAGCCAATCCTCCGTGCTGATCCGCGCCCTGCGCTTCGCCGTGCCCCGGGGCGACGAGGCGCTCAAGCGTCGCGTGCTGCAACCGCTGTGCCGTGACGGCGGCGTGGTCGAGGCCTGGTCGGAAGTGCTGAAGATCCTCGGCCAACCGGACAAGGACACGCTGCTGTGGGAAAACCTCGAGGCCGGTGTCGCCGACGGCTCCCTGCATTACGCCGCGGCCTTGTACTGGCTGCGGCGCGAAGACGGCCGCTGGATGCCCGGCTCGTTGTGGAAGGGCTTCCTGCGCCTGCTGGAGAACGATCCGCAGCATGCCGGCAAGCACGCCATGCTGGAGCTGCTGGCCAACCGCAAGAACGCCAGCCGGCTGCTGGTGGACGCGCTTGAGGCCAGCCGCGAGGCGATCCGCAGCGACGGGGTGATCTGGGGCATGGCCAGTTACGCGATGGTCAACCAGGAGCGCTACGAGCTGATGTTCGACTGGCTCTCGGACTGGGAGCAGAACCCGCAGGCGCCGGCCTGGGGCCTGGACAACCTGGCGCTGGGCCTGCGTGCGCGCAAGCTGGATGGGCGTGCGGCAGCGGTGTCGCGGTTGTCCCTGGAGCGCGACCCGCAGAACCACGACGCCATGGTCTGGCTGGGCTTAGATGCCGCCATGGCCGGTGACCTGGAGGCCGTGGAAGGCTGGCTGGAGCGCCTGCAGGGCGCGCGGCCGCGGCCCTTCTTCCGCTGCATGCAGCACCTGCTGGAAGGCTTCACCGCCGCCTCGCGGGAAGGCGGCAGCGGCGTTGCCGTGGCGCACTTCCGCACCGCCCGCGCGGTGGCCAAGGGCAGCGAGCACGGCTCCTACTGGCGCCTGCGCCGGCACCTGGCGAAGGTCCTGGCCTTCGGCCCGACGACCCCGGCCTGGCTGGCGCCGCTGCGCTACCTGCAACTGCGCTTCTGAGGTCCCGTTCAGGCCTCGCCATCGCGGCTCCTGGCCTTCAGCGCCTGGAGCCGCTCGATCACGTAGCGCAGGTGCACGTGCAGGTCGTACAGCTCGTTGGAGTAGGAGAGCGGCACGTCCACCTTGGCCAGTTGGTCCTCCAGCTCCTCCAGCTTGCCGATCTCGCCGTCCAGCTCCTCGCGCAGGGTGCCGGCGTCCAGCTTGCGGTCGATCTCGCGCAGGTACTTGTACCAGCGGTAGATGCGCGCGCGGATGCGCCAGCGGTACACCGGGCCCACGGCCTTGAACAGCGGGAACATCACCACCAGCAGCGGGATCAGCAGGATGATGTAGCGGTCCGCCAGGGAGGCGATGCGGAAGGGCAGGTAGCGTTGCAGGATCGGCAGGCCGTTCTTGTAGTAGTAGGCCGCCTCGTCCAGCGTCGAGAGGGTCATCGGCTGGGCGGCGGGGTAGCGGCCGGCGGGGTCGAGCAGGCTGCCGTTCTTCATCACCTCGCGGGCGGCTTCGAGGATCAGCGGGGTCAGCGAGGGGTGGAATTCGTCGTTGGCCACCAGGGTCGCCACCGGGCCCAGGGTGAGGATGTCCCGCGAGGGGCTGTTGCTGGCGAGGTTGAGCAGGCCTTCGCCCACTTCAAGTTTCGTCAGGTAGGGCAGGCGCGCGCGGTAGGCGGCGCTGCGGCGCAGGCTCACCAGGTCCAGCTCGCTGCGTGCGGCCAGCCGCTGCACCACGGCGTTCTCCGCCGGGCCGACGAAGAAGGCCGCGTCCAGCTCGCCGGCGATCAGCGCGTCGGCGGCGCGGGTGCCGCTGAATGCCTGCCAGGCCTGCGGGTAGCCCTCCGGCTCGATCCGGTTGGCCTGCAGCAGCGCCGCGGCGATGGCGCGGGTGCCGCTGTTGGGCGTGCCGATGGCGACCCGCAGCTGCAGCAGGTCGCCCATGGCGTCGATGTCCACGTCCTTGCGTTTGAACAGCCACAGCGGCTCCTGGTACATCACCCCGAGGCCGTGCAGGCGTTCGCGCTCACGCGCCGGCAGGGTCAGTTCCTGGCCGCTCTGCACCAGGGCCATCTGCACCTCGCCGCGCTGCAGTTTGCCGAGGTTGTCCAGGGAGCCGCCGCTGGGCACCAGCTCCAGGGTGAAGCCCTGGTGCGCCAGTTCCTCCTTGAGCTTCTCGGCGAACAGCGCGTAGCCGCCGTTGGCGCCGCCGGTGGCCAGGGTCGCGTGCATGGGCGGCGGCGGGGCGACGAAATAGAACACCGCGCCCACCAGCGCGGCCACCACGGGCACGGTCCAGAGGTTGGCCAGCAGCATGATCTTCAGGTCTTTCAGGAACCTTGGCATGGGAGTCCTTGGGGCGGGGAATTGAGGGGAAGGATAGCCACTGGCGAAGCGGCGGTTGCCTCCCGGTGCCGGTAAATGACAAGGTGGCCGCCTTCCCGTTCCCCGCGACAAGTGACAGACCCGATGCGCATCCTGCACAGCTCCGACTGGCATCTCGGCCAGCATTTCATGGGCAAGACCCGCCAGGCCGAGCACCAGGCCTTCTGCGCCTGGCTGCTGGAGCAGGTGCATGAGCATCGGGTGGACGCGGTGCTGGTGGCGGGCGACGTGTTCGACACCGGCGCGCCGCCCAGCTACGCCCGCGAGCAGTACAACCGCTTCGTCATCGACCTGCGCGACGCCGGTGCGCAGCTGGTGGTGCTGGGCGGCAACCATGATTCGCCCGCCATGCTCGGCGAGAGCCAGGCCCTGCTGGCGGCCCTGGGCACCCGCGTGGTGCCGGGCGTCGCCGCCGACCCGCAGGACCAGGTGCTGGTGCTGCGTGGCCGTGACGGCGAGCCGGGTGCGGTGCTCTGCGCCATCCCCTTCGTGCGTGCCCGCGACGTGCTGCAGAGCCAGGCCGGGCAGAGCGCGGCGGACAAGCAGCTGTCCCTGCAGCAGGCGATCCAGGCCCATTACGCCCAGCTGTTCGCGCTGGCCGAGCAGCGCCGCGACTCGCTGGGCGGCGGCTTGTCGATCCTCGCCACCGGCCACCTGACCACCGTCGGCGTCAGCGCCAGCGAGTCGGTGCGGGAAATCTACGTCGGCGCTCTGGAGGCCTTCCCCACCAGCGCCTTCCCGCCCGCCGCCTACATCGCCCTGGGGCATATCCACAGGCCGCAGAAGGTCGGCGGCCTGGAGCACATCCGCTACAGCGGCTCGCCCATCCCGCTGTCCTTCGACGAGGCCGGGCAGGCCAAGGAAGTGCTGTTGGTGGAGGTGGATGGCGAGGGCCTGCGCAGCGTCACGCCCTTGCCGGTGCCCTGCTTCCAGCCCCTGGCCAGCGTGCGCGGCGCCCTGGCCGAGCTGGCCGGCGCCATCGCCGAGCAGGCCCGCCGGGGCACGCCCGAGCGGCCCGTCTGGCTGGAGGTGCAGGTGAGCACGGACGACTACCTGAGCGACCTGCAAGGCCGCGTCGCCGCGCTGTGCGAAGGCCTGCCGGTGGAGGTGCTGCGCCTGCGCCGCGAGCGTGCCGGCCTGGCTCCGGCCCTGCTGGGCGCCGCACGCGAGACGCTGGACGAGCTCAGCGCCGAGGACGTGTTCGTACGCCGCCTGGAGCTGGAGCAGCTGGACGAGGACCAGGCCCGGCGCCTGCGGGACCTGCACCGTGGCGTTCTGGAAGAGGTCCGCAGCGAGCGCAGCTGAACGCCGGGGCGGACCCGCTATCGCCGCCAGGCCTGCAAGGGCGGGCGGAGAATGCCAGAATGCCGCTCCCATCCCCTGGCGGCTTTTGCATGAAAATCCTCAGCCTGCGCCTGAAGAACCTCAACTCCCTCAAGGGCGAGTGGAAGATCGACTTCACCGGCGAGCCCTTCGCCGGCAACGGCCTGTTCGCCATCACCGGCCCCACCGGTGCCGGCAAGACCACGCTGCTGGACGCCATCTGCCTGGCGCTCTATCACCGCACCCCGCGCATGAGCAGCGTCTCCGCCACGGTCAACGAACTGATGACCCGCCACACCGCCGACTGCCTAGCCGAGGTGGAGTTCGAGGTGAAGGGCGTGGGCTACCGCGCCTTCTGGAGCCAGCGCCGTGCCCGCGACAAGGTCGATGGCGGCCTGCAGGCGCCGAAGGTGGAGCTGGCGCGCATCGCCGATGGCGAGATCCTCACCGACAAGATCAACGACAAGCTGCGCCAGACCGAAAGCCTCACCGGGCTGGATTTCGAGCGCTTCACCAAGTCCATGCTGCTGGCCCAGGGCGGGTTCGCCGCCTTCCTCGAAGCCAGCGCCAACCAGCGCGCCGAGC